>JAHYYS010000099.1 GCA_019424865.1 bacterium | reverse complement strand
TCTGCCCGACCTGCTCTCCGGCCGCAAGATCGGCGCTTTCGGTCTGACCGAGCCCAACGCCGGTACCGACGCTTCCGGCCAGCAGACCACTGCCGTTCTGGAGGGCGATCACTACGTCCTCAACGGCTCCAAGTGCTTCATCACCAACGGCACCGTGGCCGACACCTTCGTCGTCTTCGCCATGACCGATCCCAAGCTGGGCAACCACGGCATCTCCGCCTTCATCGTGGAGAAGAGCTTCCCCGGCTTCTCCGTGGGCAAGCACGAGAAGAAGATGGGTATCCGCGGCTCCTCCACCTGCGATCTGATCTTTGAGGACTGCATCGTGCCCAAGGAGAACCTGCTGGGCAAGGAGGGCAAGGGCTTTACCATCGCCATGCAGACGCTGGACGGCGGCCGTATCGGCATCGCGGCCCAGGCTCTTGGCCTGGGCGAGGGCGCGGTGAACGAGGCCGTCAAGTACACCCAGGAGCGTGTACAGTTCAAAAAGCGCCTGAGCCAGTTCCAGAACACCCAGTTCCAGCTGGCCGACATGCACACCCGGATGAAGGCCGCCCAGTATCTGGTGTATGCCGCCGCCACGAAGAAGCAGAACCACGAGCCCTATGGCGTGGACGCCGCCATGGCCAAGCTGTTCGCCGCCGAGGCCGCCAACGAAGTGACCCGCAAGGCCGTGCAGCTGTTCGGCGGCTACGGCTACACCCGCGAGTACCCCGTGGAGCGCATGATGCGCGACGCCAAGATCACCGAAATCTACGAGGGTACTTCCGAGGTCCAGCGCATGGTTATCTCCCGCGCTCTGGGTGTGAAATAAGTTAGGAGGCAGATGGAAATGAAAATCATTGTATGTGTCAAACAGGTCCCCGATACCTCCGGTAAGGTGGCCGTCAATCCCGATGGTACGTTGAACCGCGCCTCCATGGCTACTATCACCAACCCCGACGACCTGAACGCCGTCGAGGCCGCTCTGGAGCTGAAGGAGCAGACCGGCGCCGAGGTTATCGTGATCTCCATGGGCCCCCCTCCCGCCGAGGGCATGCTGCGCGAGATTATGGCCCGGGGCGTGGACCGGGGCGTGCTGGTGTCCGGCCGTGAGTTCGGCGGCTCCGACACCTATGCCACCTCTCAGATCCTGGCCGCCGCCATCAACAAGATCGGCGTGGGCCCGGAGGATATCGTGATGTGCGGCCGGCAGGCCATCGACGGCGACACCGCCCAGGTGGGCCCCCAGATCGCCGAAAAGCTGGGCCTGCCCCAGGTGTCCTATGCCGCCGAGATCAAAAAGGACGGCGACACCCTGACCATCAAGCGGATGCTGGAGGACGGCTATATGACCATCAAGGTCAAGACCCCCTGCCTCGTCACCTGCATCAAGGAGCTGAACAGTCCCCGGTATATGAGCGTGGACGGCGTGTTCGACTGCTACTCCAAGCCCTATGAGATCTTTGACTACAACACCCTGAAGGACGACCCCCTGATTGATCCCTCTACCATCGGTCTGAAGGGCTCCCCCACCAACATCTTCAAGTCCTTTACTCCCCCCCAGAAGGGCGTGGGCATGATGCTGGAGGGCGCCGACAAGGCCACCTGCGAGAAGCTGGCCGGTATCCTGGCCGCCAAGCACCTGATCTGATAGAAGGGAGAGTTGAAGAATATGTCTAATTACAACAGCGCCGCAATCGAAGAATTCAACGGCGGCATCTGGGTTTTCTGTGAGCAGCGCCAGGGCAAGATGATGCCCACTTCCTTCGAGCTGATCTCCGAGGGCCGCAAGCTGGCTGACGAGCTGGGCTCCAAGCTGTACGGCGTGCTGCTGGGCCACAATGTCGAGGGTATTGCCAAGGAGCTGGGCGGCTACGGCGCCGACGGCGTGTACGTCTGCGACCACCCCCTGCTGGAGAACTACACCACCGACGGCTACACCAAGGTTATCTGCGACCTGGTCCACGAGTATAAGCCCGAGGTCATGCTCATCGGCGCCACCAACATCGGCCGCGACCTGGGTCCCCGCTGCGCCGCCCGGCTGCACACCGGCCTGTGCGCCGACTGCACCCACCTGGACATTGACGTGCCCAAGTACAAGGATTTCCTGCGCTCCGCCTCCACCCTGGCCCCCAATGTCATTGACGCCATCAAGGAGGACGACCGCAACCTGAAGATGACCCGTCCCGCCTTCGGCGGCCACCTGATGGCCACCATCATCTGCCCCCGCTTCCGTCCCGCCATGGCCACGGTCCGTCCCGGCGTGATGAAGAAGGCCCCCTTTGACCAGGCCAAGGCCGACGCCTGCGAGATCATCAAGCCCCAGTTCTCCCTCACCGAGGCGGATATGAACACCCAGGTGGTGGAGGTGGTCAAGGCCGCCAAGAAGCTGGTGGATCTGATCGGCGCCGACGTGGTTGTCTCCGTGGGCCGCGGCATCAGCAAGGACGTGGAGGGCGGCATCAAGCTGGCTGAGGAGCTGGCCGAAGTCCTGGGCGGCGTCGTAGGCGCCTCCCGTGCCGTGGTGGACTCCGGCTGGATGTCCGCCGACCATCAGGTGGGTCAGACCGGCAAGACTGTCCACCCCAAGATCTATGTGGCTCTGGGCATCTCCGGCGCCATTCAGCACAAGGCGGGCATGCAGGACTCCGAGTGCATCATCGCCGTGAACAAGAACGAGAACGCCCCCATTTTCGAGATTGCCGACTATGGCATCTGCGGCGACCTGTTCAAGGTCACCCCCATGCTCATTGAGGCCATCAAGGCCGCGAAGGTTGCCAAGTAATTCTCTCTCTTTTGCAGCAAAATGCTCCCCGCTCTCCGGCGGGGAGCATTTCTTTTTATCCACTCTGCTCCCTTGACTTTAATCCGAATCCGTACTATACTTCTGTAAGTACGAATTCGGATTTTCTGTCTGGAGGCTTCTATGGAACACTACCGGGAGTACCTTGATCGTTTTTACGTGTGCAGCAACCGGATGGACGGACTGTACTACCTGGCCGCCCGCCATCTGGGGGTAAATGAGAACACCTTTTCCCTTCTCTATTCCCTGGCTGACGGCCGGCCCCGCTCCCAGAAGCAGCTGTCAGAGGAGCTGCTGATTCCCAAGACCACGGTCAACACTGTGGTGAAGGAGTGCATCCAGGCGGGTTATTTCCAGCTGGTTCCCGCCGCGCGGGGGAAGGAAAAGGAGATTGCCCTGACCGAACAGGGGCGCGCCTATGCCCAGCGTATTCTTCAGCCCATTTACAACGCCGAGGAGCAGGCTATGGCCCGCACCCTGGAACAGTTCTCCCCCGACTTTCTTCTGGCGGTGGAGGCTTTGACCGAGCAGCTGTGCCGGTCATTTCAGGAAAACATTCTAAATTTGGATCGGAAGGAGCCCTGACTTTCATGGACCCCAAAACGCTGTTTGCCCAGACGCCGCCCGGCCGTCTGTTTCTGACCGCCGCCCTCCCCGGCGCCATCGGGATGCTGGCCTCCGCCCTGTATCAGCTGATTGACGGGGTGCTGGTGGGCCAGGTCCTGGGCGAGGCGGCCTTTGCCGCCATCAACCTGGCGATGCCTTTCGTGATTATCAACTTTGCCCTGGCCGATCTGATCGGCGTGGGCTCCTCTGTGCCCATCTCCGTGCGCCTGGGCCAGGGGGACGAACGGGCCGCCAACAATATCTTCACCTGCGCCTGCCTGCTTATCTTCGGCACGGGCGCCCTCATCGGTGCGGTCCTCTTTCTGGCCGCCCCCGCCCTCCTCACCCTGATGGGGGCGGAGGGGGAGCTGGCCGGGCTGGCTGTGCAGTATCTGCGGGTGTATGCCCTGTGCTCCCCCCTGTCCACCTTCATCTTCGCCATGGACAACTACCTGCGCATCTGCGGAAAAATCCGCATGAGCATGTGGCTGAACATCCTGATGTCTGTTCTGATTGTCGTCCTGGAGTTCACGTTCCTGTCTGTCTTCCACTGGGGAATCTGGGCCGCCGCCCTGGCCTCCTCCCTGGGCATGATTCTCTGTGTGCTTGTCGCCCTGATTCCCTTTGCCCGGGGCAGGCTCCAGCTCCAGTTCTGCCGCCCCCGCTTCTCCCTGCCTGTGATCCAGCAGATTGTGGCCTGCGGCAGCCCCAACTTTCTGAACAATGTGGCGGCGCGTGTTACCTCCATTTTGATGAATGCGGTGCTGCTGCGGATGGGCGGGCAGAATGCCGTATCCATCTATGGCATTCTGATGTATGCCGACGGCTTTATCCAGCCCCTGCTGTACGGCTGCTGCGACTCCCTTCAGCCCGCTGTCAGCTACAACTGGGGCGCGCGGAACCTGCAGCGCATCTGGGCCATTGAGCGGTACTGCTTCTCTGCCGCCGCGGCGATCTCCCTGCTGTCCGCCGTGGTGCTGTTCGCCTTCCCCGGCGCCGTTACCACGCTGTTCCTCTCCGACATGGACGCCGCCTTCCTGGACGCCGCCCAGACCGCCATCCGGCTGTTTGCCCTGACCTATCTGACCCGCTGGTTCTCCTTTGCCGCCCAGAGCTTGATGACCGCCGTGGAGCGGGCGATGGCCGCCTCTGTCATCTCCACCTCCACCGCGCTGTTCTTCCCTGTGGCGCTTATCATTGTGCTGTGGCCCCTGGGTCTGACCGGTATCTGGCTCAATTTCGCCGCCACCGCGCTGCTGGCCGGGCTGCTGTCCGCCGGGCTGCTTCTGCGCTTTTTCAAGCGGCTGAAATAAATCCGTTTCCTGTCCCGTTTCCTTGACCTCCTCCCGCTCCTGCGCGGGCTTGTCTGTCCGCCCCAAGAGAATGTTTCAGCGGGGAGGGCCGGTTTTTCCGGCCCTCCCCGCTTCAGCTTGTCGAAAAAGCCCTCCCGCAGGGAGTTCCTGCGGCCGCAGCCGCAGGAA
>JAHYYS010000098.1 GCA_019424865.1 bacterium | reverse complement strand
CGCACTCGTGGGCGATGGCGGGCAGGTGGAGCATGGTGTTGGTGGAGCAGCCCAGGGCCATGTCAATGGTCTCGGCGTTGTGGAAGGCGGCCTCGGTCATGATGTCCCGGGGGCGGATGTTTTTCTCCACCAGGTCCAGAATCTGCATGCCCGCGTGCTTGGCCAGGCGCAGCCGGGCGGACCACACGGCGGGGATGGTGCCGTTCCCCCGCAGGCCCATGCCGATGGCCTCGGTGAGGCAGTTCATGGAGTTGGCGGTGTACATGCCGGAGCAGGAGCCGCAGGTGGGGCAGGCGCTGTTTTCGTACTCCTCCACCCCGGCCTCGTCCAGCTTGCCGGCGTAATAGGCGCCCACGGCCTCGAACATATGGGACAGGCAGGTGCGGCGGCCGTCGTTCAGGGTGCCCGCCAGCATGGGCCCGCCGGAGACGAAGATGGTGGGGATGTTCACCCGGGCGGCGGCCATGAGCAGGCCGGGCACGTTCTTGTCGCAGTTGGGGATCATCACCAGGCCGTCAAACTGGTGGGCCAGGGCCATGGCCTCGGTGGAGTCGGCAATCAGGTCCCGGGTGACCAGGGAGTATTTCATGCCCACATGGCCCATGGCGATGCCGTCGCACACGGCGATGGCGGGGAACTCCACCGGGGTGCCTCCCGCGGCCCGGACGCCCGCCTTCACCGCCTCGGCAATCTTGTCCAGGTTCATGTGGCCGGGCACAATCTCATTATAGGAGCACACCACACCGATCAGGGGCCGCTCCAGCTCCTCCTTGGTGTAGCCCAGGGCGTACAGCAAAGAGCGGTTGGGGGCGGCGGGGATGCCTTTTTTTACCACGTCGGAGCGCATAGGGAAAACCTCCTCACAAATATCAGGTTGATCGTCAGAGCCAAATCCCCGCCGTCCCTTTTCTGTCCCGCCCCGCAGGGGCGGGGACAGAAAAATCAGAGAGGCGGAGGCCGGTTGTCTGATTTCTCTTGCATTGTCTGACTACATATTATATGATAGGGGAAAGAATGTCAAGGGGGCGCGGGACACATTCCCTCTCTGGCGGAAGAACAAACAGACAGGAGGCGCGGCAGATGAAGACACAGAGCCTGACCCAGCGGACGGCGGACCGGCTGTACAGCCAAATCACGGCGGAGGGCCGGCTGGGGCCGGGGGACAAGCTGCCCAACGAGGTGGAGCTCTCCCGCCAGCTGGGGGTGAGCCGGGCCACCCTGCGGGAGGCCATCCGCACCCTGACGGCCCAGGGGGTGCTGGAGGTCCGGCGGGGGAAGGGCACCTTTGTGGCCAGCCGGGCGGCGGAGGACTTCGGCTTTTCCCGCCTGGAGCGGGTGCGGGGGCAGCTGCGGGACCTGTTCGAGCTGCGGTCCATCTTCGAGCCCCAGGCCGCCCGCCTGGCCTGCCGCCGGGCGGGGCCGGAGGAGCTGGCGGACATTCTGGAGAAGGGGGCGGCGGTGGAGCGGTGCATCCGCGCCGGCCGGGACCGCACCCGGGCCGACCGGGCCTTTCACGCCGCCATCGTCCGGGCCACCCACAACGAGTTCATGATGCGGCTGCTGCCCATCATCAGCCGGGCGGTGGAGGAGGCCATTGCCGCCGGGGAGCACGGGGAGGAGCTGGCCCAGGTCACCCTGCAGGACCACGCCCTGCTGATGGACTTCTTCCGCCGCCGGGACGAGGCCGGGGCGGAGCACGCCATGGCCATCCATATGCTCCACGCCATGGAGGAGATGGGGCTGGAGTAAAAATAGAAGAGGACAGGCCGCGCCCGCGGCGCCGGATGGCGCTGCGGGCGCGCTGTTTTGCGGGGGCGCTCCGCCGGGAGCGTGGGCAGAATGAACAAGGGCCGGGCTGGACAAAGCCGGAAATATATGGTAAGCTGTCAAATAGCTGCGCGAGTAGGGGGCAACCGGGTGTTGCCCCCCATGTAACAGGAATGTGGTTTCCTTGAATCTGAGAATTTGTTAAAGTTTGGAGTGAAAATTGATGAAATTGGAGGAGCGGCTGACGGCGCTGCGGCAGGAGAAAGGATTGTCCCAGGCGGAGGTGGCGGAACAGCTGGATGTATCCCGGCAGGCAATTTCCCGCTGGGAGACTGGAAAGGCGGTGCCCACGGTGGACAACCTGGCTTGTCTGAGCAGGCTGTACGGCGTCCCCATGGAGGCGCTGCTCTATGGGGACGAAGGGGCAGAGCCGGTGCAGCAGGAGACAAAGGAGGAGGCGGTGCCGGAGCCGGAAGAAACGGCGCAGGGGACGCCGGAGCGTCCCGCCGGGACGGCCCCCGGGAAACAGAAAGGCAGTGGCACCAGCCGTCGGGAAGCAGCTGTGCTGGTTTTGGCGGCGGTCTGTGCCTTGCTGGTATGCGCAGGGGCTTATCTGGCTTCAAGCCGTGGCACAGACAATGAAATCCATTCAATGGAGGAGATGGAAGAAAGGCAAATTGATATTTCAGCGGCAGGGAGTTTTGATACAACCTGGTAACTGTGGTTAAACGGAAATACCATAGAAATTAAGGGGGATTTTATGAAGATGAAACGGATGTTAAAAAGAACGCTGGCCTTTTTGATGGGAATCGGATGCCTTACCTGGACAGTCAGTGCGGCGGGCGTAAACGCCTGCTCCACGCAGATCCAGGAGTTGAATCAGAGAGGACTCAATTCTTCTGCCGTGGAACAAGGCGGGCCGGTTCAGATACCGCGCGCGACAGAATCCTTCTCGGTGAAAATTGCCGCACATGAGTTTGTGCTCGACAACGGCAGTTTTCCGCTGGAAGCGGGAGAAACCGTCACAATTAACGCAGTTTATTCGCCAGCCAGTGCCAGCGTCGAGTTCGGGCTGGTAACGGCGGACGGTGTGTTCCATTATTTAACAGCACAGGGCGGGCAGTTTAACGAGTCGATTCGAGTGGACGAAGCTGGACAGTACAGGCTGGGAATACAGAATAATTCTTCGAGTACCGTCCAGGTGACAGGCTTTGTGAATTATTAGAGTTTTACTCTAATAAAAGATCAGACTGGCTGCGGGCCCATACCACCGTGGGCTGAGAAAGGGGGTGAGACCAATGGGCAGTTTGTGAGCAATATATAGCGGAACAAGGGCAGAAGGAGGAGTGTATGGATATCCTAATTACAGTCTGTATCTGTTTTAGCTTGTGGTTTATCGGTAACTTTTTTGGATCAATTGATAAACTTTACACAGCGCTCATGATTTGCATGACCTATCTGGGGATCAAGAATCTGCGTGAAATCAGAACGTTGCGAGAAGAAATAAGAGGGACAAGGATTCAGGAAGACAACAAAACTGACGAGAAAGGGAGTAAGGACAATGAAAAAGAAAATTAGCATATTACTTGTTTGACCATGATATTTACATTGTCAACGGGGTTAGCAGGAGCGGAATATTCAACAGACGAGTACCCAACGGCCACAAAAACAGAAAAAACAGTAAACGGATTTAAATTTCAGCTTACAGAGGCTGTGTCGCCTAGAAAAGGGATGGTTCGGGTATTTGAGGCAGAACCAGACCAAGCCAGAAGCAGAGAGGAGACAGAAGCGCTCCTATTGGCATTGGGCATGGAACAGATATTTATTGACAGGCTCACAGATGAAACGATGAATTATTACGCTAACAGTGCGCAGATAGTAAGCACGGAGACCTATTCGAAACACAATTCTGAGGGAAACGTGACTAGTATTACAAAAGAACAGGCTGAAGCGGAATTGAAAAAAATCAAGAAACAACAAGAAAATCAAGAGCTATACAGTACAAAATCAGATCCTCCCTATGACAGCACCAAAGTAGATGGATACTTGAGATTACATTATCTAGTGGCGGAGATAGAAGGTGGGGATGGAGACTATCTCTACTCAGTTAGTTCTAGATGGTTGCAGATGCCTAGTTGGCGAGGAGGGGACTCGCTCGCGGCATGTGCCGCAGACATAGGGGTAGAGACGTCTACTTGTAGTGGATATTACGGATATCATAGAGAAGAAAAGCAAGGAACCCTTGTGCGTGAAGATGTGCGTGAAGATGATGTTAATCAGACCTATACGTCCGAAGACTTTTTTAGCGCACAAACAGGAAATTGGTACGGCAAAGGAATTTCGTTTGAACTCCCGACGGATGGAAGCCGAGGCGGCTATTCTTTAACCAATACAGATTTCTTTGCACATTGCGAGTTTATCGCAGCTGTTAGAAATCCACAATGGGATACCAATTTTAATGCAGTAGGAACTTATACTCACACTTCAAAGAAAGTATCTTTGGAACCAGAATTTTCTATTAGCATCCCGGCAAGAGGTGAACCCTCAATATCCGCGTCGGTTGGCGTAGTGATAGAAGATAATGATGAGTGCAGCAGTATTGAATTTTTAATAGAGTATCGTGCATGATGGAAGAATCCTGACCGCCGTGCTCGCGCTGATTTCCGTGAACGCCTATTTTCAGGGGCCGCTGCTGCGGACGGTGGATCTGATGACGCTGGGCCTTGGCCTTGCACAGCTGGGGGTATTCCTGTTCTCCCGCCGGAAACGGGAGGCGGTTTGACGCCGGGCTCCTTATGCAGATGAGAGGAGAGAGCGCAAATGCAGGAGTGGAATGAACGAAGAGTAAACACCTGGCGCGGCAAGCTGGAGCGGAGCTGGTTCCGCCGGACGCGGGGACAGCGCATCGCCGCATCCTGTGTGCTGGCGGCCACGGGGCTGGTGGGCTTTGTGGCGCTTGTGTGTACGGCGGCCTGGAGCGGGTGCTATCATGGCTTTGACACAGGAATCTGGGAGTTTATCCGGTTCCACCCGGACTACATCGTGCTGCTGGCTGCTTTCCTGCTCCTGTGGGTGCTGGGCCTGTTCCTGCTTTTGTATCCGGAGAAGCCGG
>JAHYYS010000097.1 GCA_019424865.1 bacterium | reverse complement strand
TGGTCAGACGCACACGGGCGATCTTACGCAGAGCGGAGTTGGGCTTCTTGGGGGTAGAGGTACGGACGGCGGTACACACACCTCTCTTCTGGGGAGAAGGCAGGTCGGTGCTCCTGTTCTTCAGGGTGTTCAGGCCGTGCTGGAGGGCGGGGGAAGTGGACTTGTAGGCCACCTGCTCGCGTCCCTTACGGACCAGCTGATTAAACGTAGGCATGGTTTTCCTCCTTTCCTGATAAGCTGTCCCCTTGGGGGACATGATTTATATTTTAACAAAATAAGGAGAGGCTTATTCTCCCTGTTTTGTTAAAACCTTGGCAACAGGCCGGCGCTTATTTCAGCAGCGCGGCCACAGCGCAGCCCACCGCAAGGGAACACGCGGCTCCCAGCTGCTTCATGGTGGGGACCTCCTCCGCGGGCACTTCCTTCTCGCCGGCCAGACGGGCCAGCGGATCGGTCACGCGGGGGTCGGCGTCGGCGGCCAGAAAGAGCTTTGCCGCCCGGCCGTCATTCAGGGCGCGGCGCACCTGCTTGGCGCCCGCCACCTTGTTGGCGCTGTTCAGTTCGCTCAGCATTTCGGTGCCCTCCTCCTCGCCGCCGCGGGCTTTGGTTCGTCCCGTATACGGCCAATCCGTACAGGGCGCTCCCTCTGCCGCTCCGGCTCTCCGGGCCTGAGGTCCCTCGCAGGATTCAGGTCCGGGTCTGTCAGGTTTTCATCGGGTAAAAGGGCGCATTGGCCCCTACCACCGCAATTTGAAATTATACCATGGTGTTCCAGCGGCGTCAAGCGGAGATTTCCATTGGAGAGACAGAGTTTTTCTTTTTCCGCCCCCCTTCTTTGCCGAAAATGTCAAAAAATTCTCCTCCCGGCGCAACCGCCGCCTTCCGTTTCCGTCTATTCAGACAGAGGGGGACGCTCCCTTTCTGTCCGTCGACATCGGAAATGAAGGAGGAATTTGTTTATGAAACGCGCTCTGGCTCTGCTTTTGCTGTGTGCCCTGTCCCTGTCTGCGCTGTCCGGCTGTTCCGCTCCTGCCGACTATGAGGCGCTCACGGCCCAGCCCATCCGGCTCACCGATCAGGAGATGATGGCCCAGGACACCAAGGCCCCCCACGTCTATCAGGCTCTGACCGACTTTGGCCTCCAGCTGCTCCGGGGCGCCCGGGAGCAGGAACAGACCGACACGCTGATCTCCCCCCTGTCCGCCGCTTTGGCCCTGTCCATGGCGGCCAACGGCGCGGAGGGGGACACCCTGGAGCAGTTCGGGGCTGTCCTGGCCGGCGGAGAAGATCTGGAAGCTCTCAATGTGTCCTGCCGCGCCCTGTTGAGCATCTACACAAGTCTTTCCAACGGCTCTACCCAGGCCAGCATCGCAAACAGCCTGTGGACAGACCCCGACGGAATGATTTCCGTGGACTTCATCGGCCGGTGCATCGGCATCTTTGATGCCCAGGTGTTCTCCGCCCAGCTGTCTGACCCGGGAATTGTGGAAGCCCTCAACAACTGGGTGTCCGATCAGACCCAGGGACTGATCCCCCGCATTCTGGACAAGCCCTTCTCCCAGGATGCCGCTGCCCTGCTGGTCAACGCCCTGTATTTGAAAAACGCCTGGGAAACGGAGTTTGACCCCCTGGACACCGGCGAGCGGGATTTCACCCACGCCGGCGGGAATACAGAGCAGATGGACTTTTTGCGCCACTACGAGCGGCATTTCCCCTATCTGGAGCTTGCGGGCGCCCAGGGGGCTCTGCTCCCCTATGACGACAGACGGCTGGCCTTTTTCGCCCTGATGCCCGACGCCGGGACCGAGCTGGGCGACTGGCTGGACACGCTGGAGGGGGATGCCTTCTCCCAGATGATCCGCTCCGCCCGGGAAGAGGAGGACGCCCTGTTTCTGCGCCTGTCCCTGCCCAAGTTCGAGGCAGAGTGGCGCGGCGATTTGAAAGCCCCCCTGTCCGACATGGGCCTGGATCTGGCTTTTGACGAGACGGGCCGGGCCGACTTCTCCCGGCTGGGAGAAAACCCCGGCGGCTATTTCCTCTCCCAGGTGATCCACGCCGCCAAAATAGAAGTCAACGAAAAGGGCACCGAGGCTGCAGCCGCCACCGTTGTCGAGGCCTCCGGCGGAGCCGCCGCCCCGCAGGACGGGATCACCCTGGACTTTGACCGGCCGTTTCTCTACGGCATTGTGGACATGCAGAACGGCGTGCCCCTGTTCCTGGGGACCTTTGAATAGTGACCGGCTGCTTGTTCCCCGCTTCCAAGCGGTTTTTGCATAGCGCCGCCTCCCTCCGGGCACACTATCCCCCGGAAAGAAAAGGAGGCGTCCCAATGAACGTCCACGTCAACGAAAACTGCATCGGCTGCGGCCTGTGCACCACCATGTGTCCCGACGTATTCACCATGACCGACGAGGGGGTGGCCGCCGCCCGGGACGAAATCTTCCCCGAGCAGGAGCCCGCCGCCCAGGAGGCCGCCGAGAGCTGCCCCGTCGACGCCATCCAGGTATCCTGAAGCGACGGGCGGTACAGCACAGCCCCTCTGTCCCCCGCCTCACGCGGCCGGGACAGAGGGGCTGTTCAAATCCGACGATATCCGCCTCTACTCCGCCTTTTTGTCGATCCACTCGGGGCGGAATTTGGAATATACAATCTTCTGCTCGCTGTACAGCCCATAATACCCCGAAAGCATATAGGAGACGCCGCAGCACAGCGCGTACAAGGGCAGACTCTCCCCGCCGAACAGCTCGAAGGCCAGCAGGATGGAGGTGAGGGGGCAGTTGGTGGCCCCGCAGAATACTGCCGCCATGCCCAGCGCCCCGGAAAAGGCGTGGGGCAGGCCCAGTATGGGCCCCGCCCAGGTGCCGAAGGCGCAGCCGGTAAACAGCACCGGCACAATCTCGCCCCCCCGGAAGCCCGCGCCCAGGGTCAGGGCGGTAAACAGGATTTTCAGCAGGAAGCCCTCCGGGATGGTCTCCCCCGCCAGCATCCGGCGGATCACCGCATCCCCCGCCCCGTTGAAGTCCTGATTGCCCACCAGCAGCGTGAGAAGCAGCACCAGTCCGCCCCCCACGGCCGCCCGCAGCAGGGTGCTGGGGAGACAGCGCTCATACAGCTTGGGCGCCCGATGCATCACCACACAGAAGACAATGGACACCAGCGCGCACAGCGCCCCCAGGGCCGCGGCCTGCAGCATGGACCAGGGGGACAGGACTGCCGCCTGGGGTACCAGATAGCCCCCCTCCAGATGCAGTCCAAAGCACCGGGCGATCAGCAGCCCCACCTGGGCGGAGATCAGGCAGGGCACAATGGCCGCATAGTACATCACCCCCACGCTCACCACCTCCATGGAGAAGACAGCTGCCGTGATGGGGGTGCCGAACAGGGCGGAGAAGGCGGCCGACATGCCGCACATCACCATGACCCGGCCGTCCTTGGCGTCCAGCCTGATTTTCCGCCCGATGCAGGCGGCCAGAGAGCCCCCCAGCTGCAGGGCCGCCCCCTCACGGCCGGCGGATCCCCCCACCAGATGGGTGATGATGGTGGAGAGAAAAATCAGCGGGGCGGTGCGCAGGCGGATTGGCTCAGCCTCCCGCACGGCCGCCAGAACCAGATTGGTTCCCCGATCCTTCTCCATGCCGCAGGCGCGGTAGAGCAGCACAATGGCCACCCCTCCCACCGGCAGCAGCCACACAATGCGCGGGCACTGTGCCCGCAGGCCGGCCGCCCAGTCGATGCCGATGTGAAAGGCCGCCCCAACCGCGCCCACCAGAATGCCAACGCCGATTGCATAGAGCGCCCATTTGCCGAAAGCCGCCCCTGTGCGCAGAAAGCCCGCTATGCCGGGCCGTATTGTCTTCATATCTCTTCCCGCCTATCCGGCCGCCTGTTCCTTTTGGCAGACCCAGCAGAACATTATAGCACACCCCGCCCCATTTTGCACCCCGTCCGGCTCTCTTTTCTGTAAAAAACGACGCCTTCTTTGTCCGGGCGGTCTGCTTGACATTTCAGCACAACAATGACATAATAAATTGACTTTACCGGGTACAGCTGTTTTTCCAGCCGCACCCAAAAGGAGGATTTCGGGATATGAGCAGCAACATCAAACGGATCGGCGTGCTGACCAGCGGCGGAGATGCCCCGGGCATGAATGCCGCCGTCCGGGCAGTGGTTCGGACCGCCGTTGGAATGGGCATCGAGTGCATCGGCATCCGCCGGGGCTGGAACGGCCTTATCAACAGCGACTTTGTCCGCATGGACGGCTCCAGCGTCAGCCACATTATTGATAAGGGCGGCACGATCCTTTATACAGCCCGCAGCCTGGAATTCATGGAGCGGGAGGGCCGGGAGAAGGCCATTGCCACCTGCAAGCTGCTGGGGCTGGACGGCATTGTCGCCATCGGCGGCGACGGCACCTTCCGCGGCGCGCTGGCTCTCTCCCGACAGGTTGCCGAGTCCGGGCAGAAGCTGGACGTGGTGGGGATCCCCGCCACCATCGACAACGATATCGGCTGCTCCCACTACACCATCGGGTTTGACACCGCCTGCAACACCGCCGTGGAGTGCATCGACAAGCTGCGGGATACCATGCAGTCCCACGAGCGCTGCTCCGTGGTGGAGGTCATGGGCCGCCACGCCGGATATCTGGCGCTGTATGTGGGCATTGCGGTGGGCGCCACCGCCGTGCTGATCCCCGAGCGTCCGGTGGATTTTGAGCAGGACGTGGTGGAAAACATCCGCCGCGCCCGTCTGGCCGGCAGCACCCACTACATGGTGGTGGTGGCCGAGGGCGCCGGCAGCGCCTTTGAATTTGCCAAGCGCATCCACGAGGAGGTGGGCATCGACCCCCGCGTGACCGTGCTGGGTCACATCCAGAGGGGCGGCTCCCCCAGCGCCCGGGACCGCGAGACCGCCAGCCGCATGGGGTACGAGGCGGTCCAGTGTCTGGCCCAGGGCCACGGCAACCGGATTATTGCCACCCGCGACGGTCGCATCGTGGATCTGGACATGGAGGAGGCTCTGGCCATGACCAAGGAGTTCCAGATGGATCGGTATGACGTGCTGGAGGCTTTGACCAACAGCAGCAAGTAAAAGCAGGCGCAGACCGTACTGAAACGGTCTGCACCTAATACTGTCAAAGAGAGGCGTGCCGCTTTGTGAAGAGCGGCACGCCTGAGACTGTCGAAAAAGTGGCTTGTCAATTGATAGAAATTGACAAGCCACT
>JAHYYS010000096.1 GCA_019424865.1 bacterium | reverse complement strand
CACCAGCCGGGTGGCCACCGACTGCACCCGCCCGGCGGACAGGCCCCGGCGGATCTTCTTCCACAGCAGCGGCGAGAGCTGATAGCCCACAATCCGGTCCAGAATGCGGCGGGCCTGCTGGGCGTTGACCAGATTCTGATCAATGGCCCGGGGGGACGCAATGGCCTCGTTGACCACCTTTTTGGTAATCTCATTAAAGGTGACCCGGCAGGTCTTGTCGTCCGGCAGATCCAGCAGCTCCTTCAGGTGCCAGGAGATCGCCTCCCCCTCCCGGTCCGGGTCGGTTGCCAGATAGACCTTGCCGCTTTTTTTCGCCGCCTTTTTCAGGTCGCTGATGACATCCTCTTTCCCCTTGATGGGCTGATAGATGGGGACAAATCCCCCCTCGATGTCCACGCTCATCTTGCTCTTGGCCAGGTCCCGGACGTGGCCCATGGACGCCTTTACTTCATAGCCCGGCCCAAGGTACTTTCCAATGGTCTTGGCCTTGGACGGGGACTCTACAATAACCAAATCGGTTTTTGCTGCCACTTCAGAAAACCTCCACGCTTTTGTTTCAGTCCGGAATCCGGAATGGTTCGCCGCCCCTGCACTGTGCCGCCGGCATTTCCCCTAAAATGATTCTTACTTCGGGCTAACCTGCCGGGAGGGGGCACTTTCCGCTTCCATTGCCGGATCCGTCGGCTTTTTCATGGCCCGGCAGGGCCGGCGCCATAAGTTTCCAGCTTGTGACTCTGGCATTTCCTTTTATTCTTCCAGTTCCACCCGGGCGGAAAACCGCCGTCCCGGCTGTTCCTCCGCCGCGCCGCTCACCTGAAGCATGGTCAGGGCGGACAGCACCCGCCGGGCGGGGATCTGGGTCAGCTCCACCAGTTCGTCGGCGCTGCGGGTTCCGGAGCCCAGGGCGGCCAGAATGGCCAGCTCGTCATCCGTAAAGCGCGTGCGCTGCTCCTGTCTGGGGATGCGCTCCCGCGCCGGCTCCTCCGGCTCGGGCCGTGCCTTGGGCGGAGCGGCCGTCTCCGGTGCCTGCGCCGCCTGGGCAAGCCGCTCCCGGGCCGCTTCCGGCTTCATAGGCGCACCGGACGCCAGCTTGGCGGGAAAGCGGCTGTAATACTCCTCCAGGATGTCCCGGCCGCAGGTGACCAGCTTGGCCCCCTGCTGAATCAGCCGGTTTGTCCCCTCGCTCATGGGGGCGTCAATGGCCCCCGGAACCGCAAAAACATCCCGCCCCTGCTCCAGGGCGTGGTTCACGGTGCTCATGGTTCCGCCGAAGGGGCGGCACTCCACCGCCAGCACCCCCAGCGTCAGCCCGCTGAGAATCCGGTTGCGCCGCGGAAAGTGGCGGCCGTGGTGCGGGGTGCCGGGGGGATATTCCGAGATCAGGGCGCCGGCGGCGGCCACATCCTGATAGAGATAGCGGTTCTGCGCCGGGAAGGGCACGTCCACTCCGCCGGCCAGCACGCTGACCACCGCTCCGCCCCCCTTCAGCGCCCCTTTGACGGCGCAGGTGTCCAGCCCCTCGGCCATACCGGAGACCACCAGGGCGCCGCCCCGGGAGAGCTCCATAGCCAGACGGGCGGCGCACATCCGCCCGTATTCCGAGGGCTCCCGCGCCCCCACCACGCCGATGGCTGCCTCCTCGTCAAAGTGAAACACCTTTCCCCGGATATACAGCACTGCCGGCGGGTCGGACAGCTGGCGCAGGCGGTCGGGATAGTCCCCGTCCTGGATGGTCATCACCCGCAGGCCCAGACGCTCGCAGTCGGCCAGAATGGATTCGGCGGTATCCAGCTCCTTGTCCAGCAGGCCCTGACGGGCGGCCGGGCGCAGGGGCAGCTGGCTGTACTCCTCCGGGTCGGCATAATAGACCTGCTCCGGCGTCAGGAAATAGTCCAGCGCCGTCAGGGCGGCCACGCTGTCCACCCCTTTTCGGCTGGTCAGCCAGAGCCAATATTTCAGGGAAGCCATCTCCTCGCCTCCTGTCTGAGCATACAATCATTTTCTGCTTTACAAATTCCGCTCCGGACGGTATTGTTATAGGAAAGAAGGTGAGCTTTTATGCCTCGTATTCACAGAGCCTGGGCAATCTGCGCCGGCGGGGTGCTGATGCTGTTTACCACCGTAGGCCTGGGCGCCAACGCTTTTTCCGTCTATCAGCCCTATATCATTGCATATAACAATTTTACCAATGCGCAGGGCTCCTGGATTATCACCGTGCGCAGCCTGTTTATTCTCATCGGCATGATGACTGCCGCCTGGGCCTGCCGCCGGCTGGGGCTGCGGCGCGCTGTCACCCTGTCCGTCCTGCTCATCGCCCTGTCCCATCTGATCTTCGGCCTAGCAGAGACCTTCCCCGTGTACTGTCTGGCGGCGGCTGTCACCGGCATCGGCTACTGCTGGGGCGGGATGATCCCCCTCTCGCTGCTCATCGACCGGTGGTTTCAGGACCGTCAGGCCTTTGCTCTGGGGCTGGCTGCCACGGGCAGCGGGCTTGCCACCATCGCGGCCCCGGCCCCGCTGACCTTTCTTTTGGAGCGGTTTGGCCTGCGGGCGGCATTTTGGACGGAGAGTGCCTGTCTGCTCCTCATCGCCCTGGTGGTCTGGGCCGTCCTCCGGGATACGCCGGAGGAGGCGGGCACCGCCCCCTATCGTCTGGCGGGCCATACCAGCGCCCCGCACGAGGCGCGGCCCGCGCCGGCCGGCATGAACCGGCTCTGCTGGTACACCGCCCTTGCGGCTTCCTTCCTCATGGGCCCGGCCACCAGCCTGGGGCTGAGCAACCTGGCCGTGCTGTACTCCACCGCCGGGTTTGACCCCGCGGTCACATCGGGCCTCATTTCCTTTATGGGGCTGTGCCTCATCGGGGGCAAGCTGATCTATGGCCAGCTGGTGGACCGGCTGGGAGGTCGGCGCTCCAACTATGCGGTGTACGGGGCCATGATCCTCAGCTTTCTGCTGTGCTGTCTGGCCCATACCGGCAGTATCCCCGCGGCGGTGGCGGCTATGGCCCTCTTCGGGCTGGGGCTGCCCGTCAGCTGCATGTCCCAGTCCGTATGGGCCAAGGATCTGCTGGGGGATGCGGGGTTTGCCCACGGGCTGAAGTGGCTTCAGTCCCTATTTGCCCTGGGGATCCTCCTCTTCGGTCCCGTACCCGGTATGCTGGCCGACGCCTTTGGCAGTTACGAGCCCGCCTATGCCCTGTTTTTCCTTATGACCGCCGTGTCCCTGCTGCTGATGGGCTGGGTATACGCCAGAACGGGCGCAGGCGCGCCGCCACGGCCCGGCGGGAAGACGGCCTCCCGCCCGTAAGGTGCAGGCTTCAGCGCCCCATCTCCCACAGGATGACGGCGGCGGCCACAGCGGCATTGAGGGACTCACAGCGGGCGCGCATGGGAATTTTCAGCCGCTGGCCGCAGGCGGCCAGCACCTGGGGGGAGATCCCCTGTCCCTCGCTTCCAATTACCACGGCGGACCGCCTCAGGTCCGCCCTTTTCACGTCCTGAGTATGCTCTCCCAGTGCGGCGGCATAGACCGGCAGGCCGGACCGCTCCAGCAGGGGGAGCACCTGCTCCCACGCCCCCTCATACACCGGCAGGCGGAAGCAGGCCCCCATGGAGGCGCGCACCGCCTTGGGCCCATAGGGATCCGCACAGCGGTTGATTAAAATCAGGCCGTCCGCCCCCAGGGCGTCCGCAGTGCGCCAGATGGTGCCCACGTTCCCCGGGTCCTGAAGGCCGTCCAAAATCAGATATCGCGCCCCCTCCAGCCGCTCCGGCAGAGCGGTATCGGGCAGGCTGGCCAGAAACAGGGCGCCCTGGGGCGCGTTCATGGGGGAGATGGTCTCCATCACGTCCCGGGGCACCTGAACCGCCCGCGTCTCCCGGGGCAGGTCGGGGAGCTCCACCTCCTCCGACACCACCACCGTGGTCAGGGGCGCGCGCCACTTCAGGGCCTCCTCCAACAGCTTCACGCCGTCGCCCAGGTACTCCCCGGCCTCCCGGCGGTCCCGGCCGCTCCCCGCGGCCAGCTTCCGGATTTTAACCAGAAGGGGGTTTTTTCGGCTGGTAATCCGCTCCATTTCTTCCGCTCCTCACCATTCTGTTGTCCCGCCGCCTATGCGCAGAAAGGCATACCAATGGCCTTGCCTCCATTGGTATGCCAGTCTTCCTTCATCCGGCGGCCCGTACAGCGGGAAACAGCGGCATGCCGCCGAAGGAGGCGGCATCAGTCAGCGGCGCGCCCCCTTCTGCTGCCGAAGCTAACCAGCTAACCAATGCTCTCTTAATACAGCTTTGCGCCCGCCGGAATATTGTCATCCAGCATCAGAAGATTTAAGCCTTCCTGTCCGTCATACTCGTATACTGCGGAAATCAGCATACCCTCGGAATCGATCCCCATCATCTTCCGCGGCGGCAGGTTCGTGATTGCCACACAGGTCTTGCCCACCAGTTCTTCCGGCTCGTAATACTCGTGAATGCCGCTTAAAATGGTGCGTTTCCGGTCTGTTCCGTCATTCAGCGTGAACTTCAGGAGCTTCTTGGACTTCGGCACCGCCTCGCAGGCTTCGATCTTAACCACTCTGAAATCAGATCTGCTGAATGTTTCAAAGTCTACATCATCCGCAAACAAAGGCTCAATTTTCACCTTGGAAAGATCGATTTGTACGCTCGGCGCGGACACATTAGCAGTCTCCGCCGATCCGTTCACAGCTGCTTTTTCGGCTTTGTTTTCATCCCGTTTTTGCTCCAGAGGCTTCATGGTGGGGAACAAAATGACCTCACGGATGCTGTCGGAATTGGTCAGCATCATGACGCACCGGTCGATGCCGATGCCCAGGCCGCCCGTGGGGGGCAGGCCGTATTCCAGGGCGGTGATAAAGTCCTCGTCCATCATGCCGGCCTCGTCGTCCCCCTTGGCCCGCAGCTCCACCTGCTTCTGGAAGCGCTCTCGCTGGTCAATGGGGTCGTTGAGCTCGGAGAAGGCGTTGCCCATCTCGCTGTGGCAGATGAACAGCTCAAAGCGCTCCGTCAGCCGGGGGTCCTTGGGGGACCGCTTGGCCAGCGGGGACACGTCCACCGGGTGCATGGTGATGAAGGTGGGCTGAATCAGCTTCTCCTCCACCTTCTGGTCAAAGACCTCGTACAGGGCGTTGCCCCATGTGGGGTCGGCGGTCTCGGGCAGCTCCACGCCGATGGACTTGGCGGCGGCCACCGCCTCCTCGTCGCTGGTGATGGCCATGAAGTCCAGGCCGGTGTACTGCTTCACCGCCTCGTGCATGGGCAGGCGGGGCCAGCCGGGGGTCAGGTCGATCTGCTCCCCCTGCCACTCCAGCTGATAGGTGCCCAGGATCTTCTGGGCCGCGGAGGACAGCAGCTCCTCAAACAGGTCCATCATGTCGTTGAAGTCGGCGTAGGCCTCGTACAGCTCCACGGTGGTGAACTCCGGGTTGTGCTTGGGGTCCATGCCCTCGTTGCGGAAGATGCG
>JAHYYS010000095.1 GCA_019424865.1 bacterium | reverse complement strand
CCGGCCTCCAGCAGCTGCTTCATAGATACGACTGCCATGATTGTTTCCTCCTAAATTTCAGTTGATTCTTCTGGGGGCATCATATTTCCCGCCAACCCGAAAGCCGGGCACCGGGCGAAAAATCCGCACTCCCACGCATAATGCGGCAATATTTTACCATAGTCTGCCCGGCAATGCAAGGTTTTTTTCCTTGTCGGGGAAGAAATTTTTACAGCCGCATCCGAAAGGCGGATAAAAAGGCGGGGCGGCTGTCCCTTTTTGGCGGGCCGTGGCGAATTTCTTTTATGGACTTGCAAAAACAAAGAGAAAAAGGAGAAAAAAGCATGCAGTATCTGATTTTTCTGGTGTTGGGGCCGGCCCTGATTTTCCTTGGGACAAAGGGGAAAAGCCGACACAGCAGCCTGTCGGGGACCGCGGCGGGATGGACGTTTATCCTGCTTTCGGTACAGGTGCCCGGACTGCTGTTTGAGCTGTTGAAAACAAAATATGGAAAACTTGGGTTAGGGGGCGCTCCCTTTGCCCTGTTTGACCCCTCCACCTGGAACGGGCTGCACTATTTTCTGGTTATCGGGCTGGTGATTTACGGGCTGGGTCTGATCATTTTGTCTTTGGCGCACGGGTGGCCCGCCTACCCGCTGATACTGGCTGGGGCCGCCATGCTGGAGTATGACGTGCTGGCCCTGATTGTGGGCGGCATCATGGGCTCCGACTTTTTTCTGCTGGCGCTGCTCGGAATCGGATTAAAGCTGGTGATTGAGCTCTGGACCGGCGTAATGGCCTACTGCTCGACATTTGGCCTTCTCCTGCCCGCGTTCGGCAGATCCGGCGGGAGCAGCTCCCCCTCGCCATCCCAGGGCGGCGGGGATGGGGAAGGAGAGACCGGCCTTGGCCATATGCCTGCCAGAATCCACTCCGCCGGCGGGACCACCTATTATCTCCGGCAGAATTTCGGCTGGGGTGCGGAGTATGTGGCGTCGGATGATCCCGGCGACACCATTACCATCTCCAATGTGTACAGCCGGACAGGAAGTGAAATGTCTACCAATGCGGGACACTTCTATCTGTGATTTCCCGGCGGGCCGCTGGAAAAGGGAAACGCCTCAGGAGCACAGCTTGTGCACTTGAGGCGTTTCTCACGGGATGAAGGGGAACGCGCCGGGTCAGCCGCGCTCCGGGACGATCTCGATCCAGTAGCCATCCGGGTCGGAGATGAAGTAGATGCCCATGGCCGGGTTTTCAAAGCAGATACAGCCCATCTCCTGATGCAGGGCGTGGAGGGCGTCAAACTGGTCGGTGACAAAGGCCAGATGGAATTCGCACTCCCCCAGGTCATAGGGCTGGGTGCGGTCCCGCAGCCAGGTCAGCTCCAGCTGGAAGGGGCTGCCCCCCTCGTCCCCCAGATACACCAGGCGGAAGGAGCCGTCGCCGGCCTCCTTCTTCCGCACCGGGGTCAGGTTCAGCGCCCGGCGGTAGAAGTCCAGGCTCCGATCCAGATCCAGCACATTGAAATTAAAATGATGGAAGGTCGTCATGGGGATTCCTCCTGTTCAGATTCTTGTTGTCCGGGCTATTGTATCAAATCGGCCGCCGGAATGCAATGCAAAGGGAGACTGTCGAAAAAGTGGCTTGTCAATTGATAGAAATTGACAAGCCACTTTTTCGAGTAGGCCGCACGAAATTTCAGGCTCGATTTCTTGCGAAATTGTCGCCCAAAATTTCGTGAGAGGCGTCATTTCCGACGTACACGCCGCCGGAAATGACAGATTCAATTTTATTCCTGCGGCTGCGGCCGCAGGAACTCCCTGCGGGAGGGCTTTTTCGACAAGCTTTGGCGCGCCGCATGTGCGGCGCGCCAAGAGTGGGTTCAGTCCGACGGCGGAAACAGGGCGCCGGTGAACCGGAAATGGACCACATGGCGGATCCCCCGGAAAACCAAAAGAACAAGCAGGATCCCCCCGTAGGTGCACAGTCCGTTCCAGCGAAGCAGGTATGCCAGAAGCGCCGCCACAATACAGAAGGCCAGCTCAATATAGGCCACAACCGTCATCGCGCGGAACAAAGCGGGGATGCGTTCCGCCCTCGGGTCGCCGGACAGCAGCACCCGATAGGCGGCAAACATGCTGTGGCTGGGGTGGCGCAGCTTGTGAATCTCCCAGACAGATGAGGGAATGACGATCCCCAGCGCAGCGGCGTAGATGAGAAGACGAAGTGCCTCCAACGGAAACAACACCTTTCCGACTCTTGTCATTTGGGGAAATGCGGCGCGCCTTTGCAAAATGGAACTTTGGAGCTATGGATCCCCGCCCTTATTTTCCCGGTTGTGCTGCTCCTCGTTTTTGCCCACGGATACCAGATAGCACAGATACAGGCCAAAGATCAGGAAGAAAACCAGATAGAGCAAAAAGATCCGGACTAAGATTCGGTTCTGGGACAACCGGGAGGCAATTCCCAGCGCCGCCAGCACCGCGATACTGCCGTACATCGCCAGCGGGGTAAATCGGCCGAAGGTTCGGCGGAGGATCCGCTCTGCCTGGTTTTGACCGTTTTGCTGGCGAAGAGACAGCTTGGGATACAAATAGAGGACGCTGCCCGCCGCCGCAAACGCTCCGGAGACTGCCAGCGCGGCGGGCGGGCGATCTGTGATCAGGGAGAAGAGGAAGAGAGCCCACAGCAGAGCGGCGGGCCACAGACGAAGCCCAGGAGCCTTCATAGCGATCCCTCCTTTTCAATTGACAGACGGATGCCGCGGCTATTTGGAGCGGGACAGCCGCCAGATCCCGGCCAGTATGAAGCAGATGCTCACGCCCCAGCACAGACCGCCCAGCCCCACATCCAGCGAGACGGACTCGGTGAACATGCCGCTGCCCGGCCGGTGGGACAGAGCACTGAGGGCGAAGCGGAAGGCGGCCGCAGTGAACACCCCCTGAAGGACAAAGAAAGGCACAGCCCGCTTGCTCCGGCGGCGGAAGCAGAAAAACAAAACCAGAGCGGCCAGCAGCAGGACGGCCAGGAAACCGGCGCACAGCACCGGCGGCAGGTCGGATTCAATAATCATGGCGATTCCCTCCCAAAATTAAGTGTGACAGGGTGCTTCTGGAGGCTAAGGCTTCAAATCAGACCAGATGGCCTCCAGCACGCACACGATGTAGATGAGCGCCAGGGAAAATGCGGCAACGGTCAGGTAGAAGAAAAGGGACCCCCAGCCGCTGAGAAACTGTGCTTCCAAAAAGAAGACCGCCGCAGACAGGACGCACCACACGATGACGATACACAAAAGGGCAATGACAACTTTTTTCATGGAAGCAAATGTAATCAAGGCAACCGTCAACTCCTCCTAATAAAGTGGATGGTGCAGAAAGGGGAGCCCCCAGGCTCCGCTGAGACTTTCTGCCCTGCGTTTGTGGATTTCTCCCTATGGGAAGCGGGATTTAAATTCCTGTTTTATTTATTTTATCATATCAAACGGCTGGAATCAATGAAAATTGGAACGGAAATGCAACCCCCACGGCGCGCCGCGGGAAAACCCAACCCCTGGAGGAAAGGCGGGATTCAGCCTTGCATTCCCGGCGGGCCTGTTGTACAATAACACGAACGAATCTTTGCATCTGGGGACAAAAAGGGGGAGCAGGCCATGAGCATGACGCAGATCCGGTCGGTAGAGCCCAGAAGCCCGGCCCACCGGGCCGGGGTGCGGGTGGGGGAGACCCTGACCCACATCAACGGCCACCCCGTTGTGGACGTGCTGGACTACAAATTTTACAGCTATGACCCCCGGCTGGAGCTGAAGCTGCGGGAGCCGGACGGGGCGGAGCGGACCGTCCGGGTGAAGAAGCAGGAGGGGGAGGACCTGGGGCTGGAGTTTGAGACCTATCTGATGGACCGGGCCCGCTCCTGCGCCAACAACTGCATCTTCTGCTTTGTGGACCAGATGCCCCCCGGCATGCGCAAGAGCCTGTATTTCAAGGACGACGACGCCCGGCTGTCCTTCCTCATGGGCAACTATCTGACCCTGACCAACCTGTCCCAGCGGGAGGTGCAGCGGATCATCGACCTGCGCATCTCGCCCATCAACGTGTCCGTCCATACCACCGACCCGGTCCTGCGCTGTGAGATGCTGAAAAACAGGCGGGCGGGGGAGAGCATTGACATCATGCGCCGCTTTGCCCAACACCGCATCACCATGAACTGCCAGATTGTCTCCTGCCCCGGCATCAACGACGGGCCCGCGCTGGACCGGACCCTGGCCGACCTGGCGGAGATGGCGCCGGCGGTGAACAGTATCTCCGTGGTGCCGGTGGGGGTGACCCGCTACCGGGAGGGGCTCTATCCCCTCCGGCCCTATACCAGGGAGGAGGCCGCCGCCCTGGTGGACCAGGTGGAGGCCTTTGCCCAAAAGCACCTGGAGGAGAAGGGCACCCGGCTGGTGTGGTGCTCTGACGAGCTCTATCTTCTGGCGCAGCGGGCGCTGCCGCCGGAGGACTACTTTGAGCAGTTTACCCAGCTGGACAACGGGGTGGGGATGCTGCGCCTGCTGACGGAGGAGTTCCGGCGGGGGCTGGATCTGATGGAGCCGGAGGAGATGGCGGGGGCCGTCCCCTTTTCCATCGCCACCGGGGTATCCGCCGCCCCATTTTTGACCCAATTGGTTGACATGGCCCGGGGAAAATGTGGTAAAATAGAGGGGAACGTATACCCGATTGTCAACCGCTTTTTCGGGGAGACCATTACGGTGGCCGGGCTGGTCACCGGTGGCGACCTGATCGAACAGCTGCGGGGAAAGGCGCTGGGCGCGCGCCTGCTGATTCCGGCCAGCATGCTGCGGGCCGGGGAGCGGGTCTTCCTGGATGACGTGTCCCTGGACGACGTGGAGCGGGAGCTGGGGGTGCCGGTGATCCCGGTGGCCCAGGACGGGTATGAGCTGCTGGACGCCATGTGCGGGCTGGCTGTGCCTCCGCCGGCGCAGCTTCAGCTGCGGGAGGAGACGGAGTACTATCTATATAACCCGTGAAGAAGTCATGAGAAACGGAAAAGCGGAGCTTCAGGGGTCCGGCCAGACCGGGCCAGCCTGAACATGCGCCCGGGGCGGCGCAGCCCGTTCCAAATTCCAGTTTCCCGGGCTTGATTTTCCGAAGGAAGTGATATGATGAAGCCATTAGTCGCGATTGTTGGGCGGCCGAATGTAGGCAAGTCCATGCTGTTTAATAAGCTGTGCGGCCAGCGGCTGTCCATTGTGGAGGACACCCCCGGCGTCACCCGGGACCGGCTGTACGCCCAGTGCGAGTGGAGAAACCGGACCTTTGACATTGTGGACACCGGCGGCATCGAGCCGGGCACCGACGACCAGATCCTGTCCTTTATGCGGGAGCAGGCGGAGATCGCCATCCAGTCGGCCACCGTCATTGTCCTGGTGTGCGACGTGAAGACGGGCATGACCGCCGCCGACCAGGAGGTGGCCAACATGCTCCTGCGCTCGGGCAAGCCGGTGGTGCTGGC
>JAHYYS010000094.1 GCA_019424865.1 bacterium | reverse complement strand
AGCAGATGGAATAGCCGGTGGCGGGGATCTCCAGGGTGGTCATGGAGTCCAGATAACAGGCGGCCAGGCGGCCCAGACCGCCGTTGCCAAGGCCGGCGTCGGGCTCGCGCTCGAACAGGTCGGAGGCGGAGAAGCCCAGCCCCTCCAGCACTTCCTTCAGCGTGTCCAGCAGCCCCAGGTTATAGGCGTTTTTCTCCAGAGAGCGGCCCATGAGAAATTCCAGGGACAGGTAGTGAACCTGGCGCTGCTGACCCTCCCATACGTGGTTGTCCGTCTCCATCTGACGGCGGGACATGATGTCGCGGAGCACCAGGGCGCAGGCCTTGAACATGTGGTTGGGGGTTGCCTCATCCACCGTGCGGCCGAAATTGCGCTGAAGCTTTCCTATGATCATCTCGGTAAGCTGGGCCTTTGTATAGTCTGCCATAACCGTGCCTCCCGTGTTATAAAAATTAAAGTAAGCGGAAATCAACTGGATTTCGCAGATTCGTATTGTATCAGATTTTAAAAAGAGCGTCAATGGACACAAGAGGGGAAAAACGTAGACACAGAGAGGGTTTCCCTGCGTTTTGTACAATCAAAACAGAAAAAACAGGGGCGGAGACAGGCGCGCAGGAGCAGGAGGGCCCCCGAAGCAAACATGGAGGCACGCAGGCCTCCATGTTTGCACAGCTATGATGTTTCCGCTTCGCGGCGAACCGACCCGGGGCGGACAGAGGTCAGCCCAGGATGCGCTGATAGATATCCAGATACTGCTTGGCGGAATTGGTCCAGGAGAAGTCGGCGGACATGCTCTCCTTCTGCAGGCCGCGCCAGGCCTTTTTGTTGTTGTGGTACAGGTCCACCGCCTCACGCAGAACCCAGAGCATGTCGCCGGCGCTGATGTTGGAGAAGGTGAAGCCACGGCCGGTGCCGTCGAACTTGTTATAGGGAGTGACGGTGTCCTTCAGCCCGCCCGTTTCCCGCACCACGGGAATGGTGCCAAAGCGCATGGCGATCATCTGGGACAGACCGCAGGGCTCGGAGACCGAGGGCATCAGGAACAGGTCGGCGCCGGCATAGATCATGGTGGACAGGGGGGCGGAATAGGTCAGCTGAGCGGCGAAGCGGCCGGGATACTGACTTTGGGCGTGGCGGAAGGCCTCCTCATACTGCCAGTCGCCGGTGCCCAGCACCACCATCTGGATATTCAGCGCCATCATTTCGTGGAGGGCGTCGGTGACCAGAGAGAAGCCCTTGTGCCCCACAAGGCGGGAGACGCAGGCGATGATGGGGACGTCGGGGTTCTCCTGCAGGCCCACAGCCTGCTGAAGGGCCTGTTTGCACGCGGCCTTGCCCTTGTCCAGGGTTTTGAAGGTGTAGTTGCAGGCCAGGCCGGGGTTGGCGGCCGGATCGTAGAGCTGGGTGTCGATGCCGTTGAGGATGCCCTGAAGCTTGCCCGACTGCTGATTGATCACCCCGTCCAGGCCGTGGGCGTAGAAGGGAGTGCGCAGCTCCTGAGCATAGGTGGGGGAGACGGTGGTCACGAAGCTGGAGGCCATAATGGCGCCCTTCATCAGGTTGACGTCCCGGTGATAGGCCAGCATCCCCTCGTTGAAGTAGCTGCGGTCCAGGCCGATGACGTCCTCCAGCACCTGGTCGCCGTAGCGGCCCTGATACTCGATATTGTGGATGGTGAAGACGGTTTTGGTGCTGCCCAGCTGGGGAATGCGGTATTTCTCCTCCAGCAGATAGACGGGGACCAGGGCGGTCTGCCAGTCGTTGCAGTGGATGATGTCGGGGGCCCAGTCCAGTTGGCCGGGCGTCTCGATGATGGCGCGGGAGAAGTAGGCGAAGCGCTCGCAGTCGTCAAAGTGGCCGTACATCTGCCAGCGCTTGAAGTAATACTCGTTGTCCACAAACCAGTAGGTGACGCCCTCCCGCTCCAGGGAGAAAATGCCGCAGTACACCTGCCGCCAGGACAGGGTGACGTTGAAGTACTTGACAAAGGTCATCTGGCTGCGCCAATCCCCGTTAATCCCCTCATACAGGGGGAGGATGACCTTGACCTCGTGTCCCTCCTTGGCCAGGGCCTGGGGCAGGGAGCCGGCCACGTCGGCCAGACCGCCGGTTTTGATGAAGGGCGCAACCTCAGAAGCGGCAAACAGAATTTTCATGTTCAGGCTCCTTTCGACAGTTCATTCATTCCGGGAAAGCTGGGTCAGAGGCCTTCCCAGCGGGAAGGCCTCTGCTATGGGGAGAGAGGTTATACGACAGAGTTTTTGGCGATGGCCAGGGGATAGGTGCGGTGGCCCATAAGCATGCGATCCTCGTTAATGCGGACGTTTTTATCCGTGATGACATAGGACAGGGAGGCGCCGGCCTTGATCACGGTGCCCTGCATCAGCACGCTGTTGGACACCTTGGCGCCCTTTTCCACAATGACGCCGCGGGAGAGGATGGAATTTTCCACCTCGCCTTCGATAAAGCAGCCGTCGGCCACCAGGGAGCACACCGACACGGCGCCCGGGCCGTAGTAGGTGGAGGGGTTGGACTGGTCCTTGGTGCGGATGGGACGGGCAGGATTGAACAGGTCGGCCCGCACCTTCTCGTCCAGCAGATCCATGGAGTGCTGGTAATAGTCCCCGACGGACTGGAAGCGGCCCACATAGCCGGTGTGGACATAGGGGCGCATATTCAGGCTCTTCAGGCGGGGCTGGAGCACGCCGCGGCTGAAGCTGTGGACATCATGGGCGGCGCAGTAGTCCACCATGTCCAGCAGCAGCTGCTTGGAGAGAATGTAGACCTCCAGGGACTCCAGGGCCTTGCCGGCGGCGGAGGGGTGGACGGACAGGTCGGTGATCCGCCCCTCGCCGCTGATTTCCACGTATTCAGAGAAGCGGGGGGAGCCGCTGGGGGTGGGCGTGCACACCACGGTGATGTCGGCCCCGGAGGAGATGTGCTGCTCCAGTACATCGGACACCGGCAGGTTGATGGCCACGTCGCCCCAGCCCATGATGACATAGTCCTGGCGGATGTTGTTCAGGTAGCCCGAAACACCGGCCAGGGCCTCCATATTGCCCCGGTATTCACCGCCGTGGCCGTGCTCGGCATAGCTGAAGGGGGGGAGAATGCGCAGGCCGCCGTGCTTGCGGGACAGATCCCAGTCCTTGCCGGAGCCCAGATGGTCCAGGAGAGACTGGTAGCTCTCATGGACGATGACGCCCACGTCGGTAATGCCGGCGTTGACATAGTTGGACAGCATAAAGTCAATCAGACGGTACCGGCCGCCGAAGGGGAGAGAGCAGGTGTTCCGCGGGCGGGTCAGTTCTCCCAGATTGGCGTCGGAGCGGTAGGCAAACAGAATGCCGTGCAGGTCGTTCATGCCCGCTCACCTCCTTTTACATCTTCCCGGACCATGGCACTGGGCGGTACCACGGCCTTTTCGCCCACGGTTACACCGCCGGCTACTACAGCGATGCCCCAATCAGGGCTGTCATCAGGGGCGGAGCCCACCGCAGCCCCCGCCTCCACCACGGCGTTTTCCGCCACAATGGCGTAGGACACCTGGGCGCCCGCCTTTACCACGGCGCCGGGCATCAGGATGGAATACTCCACATTGGCGCCCTCCTCCACGGTGACAGAGTGGAAGAGCACGGAGTTGGCCACGGAGCCGTTGACCACGCTGCCGCCCGTGACCAGGGAGTGGGAGATCCTGGCGTTGGGGCCGGTGACATGGGGCGGCTTGATGGGGGAGCGGGCATAGATAGGCCAGCTGGGGTCGTACAGGTCGATGCTGCTGCGGGGGGCCAGCATATCCATGTTGGCGTCCCACAGGGAGTTGATGGTGCCCACGTCCTTCCAGTAGCCCTGGAAGCGGTAGGTCATCAGCTTCTCACCGGCAGCGAGCATGTTGGGGATGATGTTCTTGCCGAAGTCGTTGGAGGAGTTGGGATCCGCCTCGTCGTCAATCAGGTACTGGCGCAGCTTGGACCAGGTGAACACATAGATGCCCATGGAGGCCAGAGTGCTCTTGGGGTGCTTGGGCTTTTCCTCGAACTCATAGACCTGATCGTTTTCATCCACGTTCATAATGCCGAAGCGGGTGGCCTCCTCCAGGGTGACCTCCAGCACCGAGATGGTGCAGGCGGCTCCGGTTTTCTTATGGTGTGCCACCATGTCGGAGTAATCCATCTTATAGATATGGTCGCCCGACAAAATTACCACATAGTCCGGATCATACAAATCCAAAAACCCGATGTTCTGATAAATCGCGTTGGCGGTCCCCTTGTACCAGGTGCCCTGGTCCCCCTCCCGCATGTAAGGGGGAAGGATATGTACGCCGCCGTCAGACCGGTCCAGATCCCAGGGCTGGCCGTTCCCGATGTAGCTGTTCAGCTCAAGGGGGCGGTACTGGGTCAGGACACCCACGGTGTCGATGCCGGAGTTGACGCAGTTGGAAAGGGGAAAATCAATGATGCGGTACTTGCCGCCGAAGGGGACGGCGGGCTTGGCCACCTGGCTGGTCAGAGCGTACAGACGGCTGCCCTGTCCGCCGGCCAGCAGCATGGCCACAACTTCTTTCTTCATGCTGTTCACCTCTTGTCTGTTTCAAGCGCGGGGATGGAAATGACTATGAAACCTGGGGAAAATACCCAGGGATTTCATGACTGGGAGGAAGAGCGCTTTCCCTTGGCGGGAGAGGCCCTGCGTTTGGAGGACGAAGCACCGCCGGCGGGCGCTTCGGCTGGGGACTTGCCCGTTTTCTTTTCGGCGGAGGACGCTTTGGGCCTGCGCACCGGAGTGCGGCGGGTACAGCGGAGGATAACCGCAGACATGGGGGGCAGATCCAGAACCAGGGACTGCTCCTGCTCGTGGCAGGGCTGTTTTTCGGTTTTCAGAGGCTGGGCATCCCCCAGGCCCTGGCCGCCGAAGCGGGTATCGTCGGTGTTGAACACCACGGACCAGGTGCCGGCGAAGGGGGCGCCCACCCGGTAACCGTCCCGGTGGACGGGAGAGAAGTTGCACACCACCATCAGCGGACGGCCCTGGCGGTCCCAGCGCAGGAAGGAAATGGTGTTGGCCTGATTGTCGTCGGCACACAGCCACTGGAAGCCCTGCCAGGAGTCATCCTGCTCCCAGAGGGCGGGCTGCTCCAGGTAGAAGGCGTTGATGGCCTTGAAGAAATCCTGGGTCTGGCGGTGGGGCGCGTACTGAAGCAGGTGCCAATCCAGGGAATACTCGTAGTGCCACTCGTTCCACTGCCCAAGCTCTGCCCCCATGAAGGTGAGCTTTTTGCCCGGGTGGGTGAGCATGTAGGCGTAAAAGGCCCGGACACCGGCAAATTTCTGGGGGTTGTCCCCCGGCATCTTGCCGAAGAAGGAGCCCTTCATGTGCACCACCTCGTCATGGGACAGAGGAAGGATGTAGTTTTCCGAGAAGGCGTACATCAGGGAGAAGGTGATGTCCCGGTGGTTGAACTGGCGGAAATAGGGATCCAGCTTGATGTAATGGCAGATGTCGTTCATCCAGCCCATGTTCCACTTGAAGT
>JAHYYS010000093.1 GCA_019424865.1 bacterium | reverse complement strand
ACAACATTGTCTGCACCCAGCCCTTCGGCTGCCTGCCCAACCACATTGTGGGCAAAGGCATGATCCGCAAGCTGAAGGACGACTATCCAAACAGTAATATTGTGGCCATTGATTACGATCCTGGCGCAACAAAAATCAACCAGGAGAACCGCATCAAGCTGATGCTGGCCAACGCCCGGGGACTGGCAAAGCAGGAGGCGCAGGAGGCCGCCGACTCCAAGGAGCCGCAAAAGGAGCAGGAGCCCCAGCTGGCCAGCGCCCACTCATAATTTACATACCGGACCGTAACCGCTGTTTGGCTGCACGAAATTTTCGCCTCGATGTTATCGGCAAAAATTTCGTGAGAGGTGTCATTTCCAACGTACACGCCGCCGGAAATGACAGATTTCATTTAATTCCTGCGGCTGCGGCCGCAGGAACTCCTTGCAGGAGGGCTTTTCATCAAGCTGAAAACCGGCGCTGCTGCGCAGTGCCGGTTTTCTCTTGCGGCTATCTCGCCCGTCTTTCCCCGCCTTTGGCGGGCTCTTTTCCCGATCTGCCCCTGTCTGGTTGACATTGCCAGGGCTTTGCCGTATACTAACCTTAATGCCGCCCCTCTTTCTGACCGGCGGCAGTGTCCAGCTGGGACCGCTCCGGATTCCGCACGTCTGTGGGCCCCGGGCACACCGGCGGCTTCCAAGCCAGACCGCGCAAGGAGCCTTCCACCCTGGACAGCAGACTTTACAACACCGGAGGTTATTGACATGTCGACACTGCTGGGGACCTTAAAGCGTCTGGCCTACACCCTTTTGGGGGTCCTGATCGTCTATTTCTTCTCCCGCAGGCTGGAGGGAATCGGGTTTGTCTTCGCCGTATGCTCCCTGATCTCCTTCCCCGGCTATTGGGTGGAGGCGCACCCCGATCCCCTCCCCCGGCCCCTTCAGGCGCTCCTGCTGGTCCTCTTCCCCATACTCTGCGTCTTCCTGATCCTGATGTTCCGAAACCCGGCCGAGCCCTCCTACATGACCGTCCTGTGGGTGGGAGCCTATCTGCTGGGCTACATACTTCTGATTCTCTACTACGCCTGGAAGGGCCGTCGGCAGGGGTAAGCAGGGATACAGATTCCCGTCTCCCGCCTGTCCCCATACAATCGAACATCGGGGCGCTGTCCTCCGGGGCAGCGCCCCGATGCTGCTTTTCCGGAAGGAGCAGCATCCTGTCAATCCCTTTTCTCTTTCTCAGAGAAGTGGCACGGCTTCCTTTTTCTGATTTACCCTGCTGCGTCACTGGCCGTCGGCTTTCAAAATTTACAAATTGTGGTGCTTTACTTGATTTTAACCCGCCGCCCGCTATAATATAGGTAACAGAATTGAGGGGGCTGAGCTTTCGACCTGGAGGTGGATTTATCATGTCGCCCTGGCGGTTTCGTATTTTGAAGCGTCTGGTCTTGATCGCCCTGGCCGCGCTGCTGGCGGCCCAAATTTCCAACTCCTGGTATGCAAGAGTCCTTGTGTTCACTGACAGCTGCGCCATCTTCCTTCCCATCTGCTGGCTGCGGTGCGGCTCGCTCTCCAAGCGGGCGAAAGCCGCTTTGTCCATCGCCTTCCCCGCGCTCTTCGCCCTGATTCTGCTGCCCTTCCGAATCGGAGATCTGCTTGCCTTTTTCCTGTTCCTCTATGTGGCCCAGCTGCTGGCGATCTTTTCCCCTGTCCGCCGCAGGCGGGATGGGGACAGCGGATCCGCATCCTTTTGAGCGCAAACGCTGACAGCAGTCAGACAGCGCCGCGGCTTTCGCCGCGGCGCTGTCTGTGTCTCTTTTCTGTTACGCCTGGGGCATCAGCCGCAGGTTCAAATCCACCTCTCCCTGGATGCCGTCCACCTGACCGGCGTCGGTATACTGCCACATCTGGAAGGTGTAGTAAAAGCCCGGCGTCTCATTGTACTCCGCCAGCCAGAAGGGCCACTGCGTAATCCCCTCCAAATCGTACATCAGATAGGCGAGATACTGGTTGAAGTAGATCATGGGCTGATAGCCCGCCTCCTCCACCCGCCGGCAGAAGGCGTCCGCCAGCGCAGTCAGGGTCTGGCTGTCGATTCCGTCGGTGCGCGCCGTATCGTATGTAATGTTTTCCCAGTCAAATACCACCGGATAGGTCAGGTCATAGCCCTCAATCAGCTCCAGGACAAAGTCGGCCTCCTCCCGGGCCTCCTCCTCTGTAATGGCCTGCGAAAAGAAGTAGACGCCCACCTCCAGGCCGGCGTCCAGCGCGCCCTGGAGGTTGTCCCGGAAGGCGGTGTCCTCCATCAGCTTGCCCTCCTGGCCATAGCCCCGGTAGCCCACCCGGATCATGGCGAAGTCAATGCCGTCCTCCGCAGCCTTTTCCCAGTCCACACTGCCCTGATAAGAGGAGACGTCCACACCCAGAGCGGTCTCCATCCCTTCCCCGGTGTAGGTCATCCGATCGCCCTCCAGCACAAAATTCTGGGGGTCATACGGGTTGACCGGCACGTTCTCCAGAATATTCACGGTATAGCTGCCGAAGTGGATATGGCTGACATACTGCTGAATCTGCCAGACAATCACACTGATCTCCGCCCGGGTAATGGAGGCCTCCGGGTGGAACAGCAGCTGGCCGTTTTCCTCGCTGCCCGCTACAATCCCCGCCTGATACAGGGCGGCGGCACAGCTGTCCTGGGTGTCGGCAAAGGGGGAGGTCCCTTCCTCGTCCAGTTCCAGCCCCAGGGCCCGGGCCGCAAGCTGGGCCACGGCCAGCCGGGAAATCGCCCCGTCCAGGTTCTCCAGCTGTCCGGCGTCCAGCCACCCCCGCTCCCGGGCGTAGTTGGCATAGCCGGCGGCATAGTGGCCGCCCTCCACCGCCTCGATATCCTTATACCCGGCCGCCCGGATCACCATGACCAGTGCCGCCCCGGTGGACAGCGGATCATGGGGGCCGAGCCGGCCGTCATCATAGCCGGCGATGATCCCCTGGCTGTTCAGCGACGCCACATAGGGGTAAAACCAGTCCCCTTCCCCCATATCGGAAAAGGGGGACTCATAGTCCGCAGGGATCTCAATCCCATCAGCCGCAAGGGCGGGCTGAACCATCAGACACGCCGCCATGAGCCAGGCCGCTGCCCGACGCACCGCGTTTTTATACTGCCGCATCTTAAAATACGCTTCCTTCCTCATATATCTCTTGTGTTTTTAACTAAATTTCTCATAAATTATTTGACATATTCCAGCTATTTTGCTATACTTTTCTAAGCCAGACAAATTTCAAACATCTTTGAAGAGAAGGAGGTCCCCATTGTGTCGTATCTGCCGCTTTTGATGGTAGTCTGTTCCAGCACCATCTATCATATCTGCGCGAAATCTGTCTCGCCCAAGCTGAACACCTTCGCGTCCCTCACCGTTGCCTATCTGATTGGGGCAGTACTGACCGTTATCATCTATTATGCGACCAGTCCCACGAAAAGCCTGGTGCAGGAGTTTTCCAACCTAAACTGGGCAACTGTGGTGATGGGGCTGGCGATTGTCGGGCTGGAGGCGGGCAACATCCTGATGTATAAAGCCGGCTGGAACATCAGTGTCGGCTCCCTTATCAACAATATTACAGTCTCTATTATTCTGCTGTTTGTTGGCCTTCTGCTGTATAAGGAGAAAATTACCCCCACTCAAATCGCCGGTATCGTCCTCTGTCTGGCCGGGCTGGTGCTGGTTAACCGGAAATAGCACCGGTCTTTCGCTTTGGCTCTCATTATAGCATAGCCCTCCTTTTTTGCGCAACCCTTTCCCCTTTCCGCTGTTTTCCAATTTTAAAGAACAGGAGTTTATCCCCCATGCATATTCCCGCCTGTGACACCAGCAACTTGGAGCTGGAGGATTTTGAGCGTGCTCTTCAGGCCGCACAGCGTCCAAACCCCAGCTACGACATATCAAAATGGATTTATATTCCGAATTATTACTCTGAGTATCGTTATCTCCTTGGGACCCGGGGGCAAAAGCCCCTGATCTGTGTTGGAATCAATCCTTCCACCGCTGCTCCAGACGCGCTGGACAATACGCTGAAATCCGTGGAGCGGATTGCGCTGCACAATGGCTTCGACAGCTTTTTGATGTTCAACGTCTACGCCCAGCGCGCCACCAATCCGGACGACATGGAGCTGACGTACAATCCCCGTCTGCACCAGGAAAATCTGAAGGCCTTTGACTACGCCCTCTCTCTGGACGCCTGCGGCGCTCCCGCCGTGTGGGCGGCCTGGGGCAACATCATCGAAAAGCGCCCCTATCTCCCCGCCTGCGTCCGGGACATGATCGAAGTGGGCCGCGCCCGGAATGCCCGGTGGTACTCCGCCGGGAAGCGCTCCAAAAAGGGGCACCCCCACCACCCCCTCTACCTGCGAAAGGACAGCCCCCTGGATCCTTTCGATGCCCAGGACTATATTGCTGCGCTGCTGTAAAGACAGTTGAACGGAGAAGGAGGCATCGGCCTGCAACGGCCGGTGCCTCCGTTTTCATATTCCTGTGCGGGTCAGGTGCGCCCTCCGGCCAGCTCCTCCCGCAGCTCCTGACGCAGGACCAGGATCCGGTTCACGTGATAGTTTGCCACCAGATCTTCCACCGTCAAGGGCCCTGTGCCCGGGGCCGTAATCTTTGCCCCCAAAGTAGTCAGCGCCTTCCAGTTTTCCTCGTTCAGCTGTCCCGGCCGCTCCATGTTGCGCAGCGTCTCCAGCTCTATCACCAGCGCCTGCGCCGTATCCTCGCAGCCCCGCAGCTGTTCCAATTCCCGCTTCTGCTTTTTTCGTCTGAGTAGCCGCTGCTCGGAAAAGAGCACCAGCTGCCCCTCCAGCGCGTCAATTTTCCGCGCTATTTTTTCCGCCTCCGGCAGATGTTCATCCCCGTCAAACATGTCCTCTAAAAAACGAATCAAATCCCGGTCCAGCCCCTCCATGGTCTGACGAATTTTTCTGCTGTTGTCATAGGGGAAAATCAGGGTATTGATCAGCATGCCCACGCTCAGTCCGATGGCCGTATCCCACAGACGCCCCAGGGCATAGGAGAGCCCTTCCACTGCCGGATTCAGGCAGATATTCACCAGCATCAGACAGGGCAGCACCGGCACCAGCTTCAGCCGGAAATACTGATAAACTGTAATGATCAGCACAATTCCAAAGCCCACTGAAATGGTATTAGGCACATAAAGCTGCGTCATACAAATTGCCAGCGCCCCGCCAATTGCCACCCCGCAAATTTGGGTCAGACAGGACCGGACAGACGCCTTGAACGTGGGGCCCACTGCAGACATAGCGCCAATTGTGGCGAATACAACCTTAGCCGGACTGGCTCCATAATGCTCTACAATCACCAGAGACAGCATAACCGCCACCGCTGTCTTTACGGTGCGCAGCCCAACCGGGATGCGGAAAGAACGGATTTTCTCAACCATATATTTCTTCTCCTCATTCCGTCTTTTTTACAAGTATAACACAAAAAAGGCAAGATGTAAAAATAACAAAATAAAACAATCCTCTGCACCTTGCCAGGCGCAGAGGATTGTCCTTCCTTGTGTTGGCGTTACCTATTTTCCCGGTCCGTCTCCAGACAAGTATCTTCGGC
>JAHYYS010000092.1 GCA_019424865.1 bacterium | reverse complement strand
GCGACCAGATGGTCTATCAGACCGAGAAGACCCTGGAGGAGATGGGCGACAAGATCCCCGCTGCCGACAAGTCCAGCGTGGAGTCCGCTCTGGGCAAGCTGAAGGAGACCCTGAAGGGCAGCGACACCCAGGCCATCAAGAACGCCACCGAGGAGCTGACCAAGGCGTTCTACGCCGTCAGCGAGAAGCTGTATCAGCAGAACGGCCAGGCCGGTCAGGCCGGACCCGGCCCGGATATGGGCGGCGGCCAGCAGGGCGGCAGCGACGGCCCCGATGTGGTGGACGCGGATTACACCGTGGTGGACGACGACAAGAAATAATGCGGAATGCAGTAATGCAGGATGCAGAAATAAGACGCATCAAAACGATGCAGGAGGTGCTGAGCGAATGGCAGCCGCTGTTCGCTCGCCTTCCATGTCGTGCAGAAATTGGGCCCATACGCTCCATTCTGTATTCTGCATTCTAAATTCTGCATTCAATTCACCGGAGGTGAATTGATTCATGCCAGAACAGAAACGTGATTACTATGAAGTCCTGGGTGTCAGCAAAGGCGCCTCGGATGATGAAATTAAAAAGGCCTACCGAAAGCTGGCCAAGAAATACCACCCGGATATGAATCCGGGAGACAAGACGGCGGAGGCCAAGTTCAAAGAGGTCAACGAGGCCTATGAGGTGCTCTCCGACAAAGAGAAGCGGGCCAAATATGACCAGTTCGGCCATGCGGGGGTGGATCCCAACTTCGGCGCCGGGGGCGGCTTCGGCGGGTTCGACATGGGAGACATCGACCTGGGCGATATTTTCGGCTCCTTCTTCGGCGGCGGGTTCGGCGGGTTCGGCGGCGGCAGCCAGCAGCGGGCCAATGCCCCCCAGCGGGGGGAGAGCCTGCGGGCCAACATGACCATTACCTTTGAGGAGGCCGCCTTTGGCTGTGAGAAGGAGCTGGATCTGAACCGCACGGAGGAGTGCGACGCGTGCCATGGGTCGGGCTGCCAGCCCGGCACCACCGCGGAGACCTGTCCCGACTGCCGGGGCACAGGCGCTATTCGCATCCAGCGGGGGGGCGGCGGCTTCTCCTTTTCCACCACCGCCCCCTGTACCCGCTGCCGGGGCACGGGCAAGATTATTCACAGCCCCTGCAAGAGCTGCGGCGGTTCGGGGACAGTGCGCAAGCGCAAGCGCATCTCCGTCACCATTCCCGCCGGCATCGACGACGGGCAGGCCATCTCCCTGCGGGGCCAGGGCAACGCGGGAAAGAACGGCGGTCCGGCCGGCGATCTGATCGTGGGCATCCAGGTGAAGCCCCACCCCCTGTTCAAGCGGGACGGGACCACGGTTTTGTATGAGCAGCCCGTCAGCTTTTATCAGGCGGCCATGGGGGCCGAACTGGAGATCCCGACCATTGACGGCAAGGTGAAGTACAACCTGCCCGCCGGCACTCAGACGGGAACCACCTTCCGGCTGCGGGATAAGGGCATCCCGGAGCTGCGGGGCCGCGGCCGCGGGGATCAGTATGTCACCGTAAAGGTACAGGTGCCCACCTCCCTGACCGCGGAACAGAAGGAGGCGCTGAACGCCTTCGGTGCGGCCATGGGCGAAACCGTGGTGGAGGGCGGCGTCAAAGGCTTCTTTGACAAGCGGAGAAAAAAGAAATAAGCAGAAAATCCGTCCGGGTCCGAGGCGCGCAGCGCTTCGGACCCGTTTTTTTCTTAGAACGGAAAAAAGCCCCGAAAGTTTATCAAAAAGGGGGAAAAGAGGGGAAAAACTGTTCGGATTGCCCTTGCGCTTTTGTATGGGGTGCCGTATAATGAAGCCACGGAATTGGCCGCCCCAGCGGCAGGACGGTGCGGGTCGGCGGAAGGAGGAAAAGGAGCATCTATGACAGCAATGGAGCGAAAGCAGCTGATGGAGGCTGCATGCAGGGTGCGGATGGGGATCATCAAGGGGACCCACGCGGCAAAGGCGGGACACCCGGGCGGGAGCCTGTCCGCCGCCGATCTGTTCACCTATCTGTATTGTAAGGAATTGAAGGTGGACCCCAAAAATCCCAAGTGGGAGGATCGGGACCGCTTTGTCTTGTCCAAGGGGCACACCGCCCCCGGGCTGTATGCGGCCCTGGCCCTGCGTGGCTTTTTCCCGGAGGAGGATCTGCTCACCCTGCGGCATATCGGCAGCCACCTTCAGGGCCACCCCAACATGAATGAGACCCCCGGGGTGGATATGTCCACCGGTTCGCTGGGCCAGGGGGTGTCCGCCGCCGCGGGTATGGCGCTGGCCGCCAAATACCAGGGCAAGGACTGCCGGGTGTACACCCTGCTGGGGGACGGAGAGATCCAGGAGGGGCAGGTGTGGGAGGCCTTTATGTTCGCCCACCACTATAAGCTGGACAACCTGTGCGTCATCATCGACAACAACGGCCTGCAGATTGACGGGGCGGTGGATAAGGTGATGAACCCGTACCCCATTCCGGAGAAGCTGCGGGCGTTCGGCTTTGCGGTGACGGAAGTGGACGGCCATGACTTTGACCAGCTGGAGGCGGCCTTTGCCCAGGCCCGGGAGACCCGGGGCGTGCCCTTCGCCATTGTCATGAAGACGGTAAAGGGCAAGGGAGTCAGCTACATGGAGAACCAGGCGGGCTGGCACGGGAAGGCGCCCAACGACGAGGAATACCAGATCGCCATGGATGAGCTGACGGCTCAGCTGGCGGAAGTGGAGGCGATGTGAGATGGCGGATGTGAAAAAGATCGCGACCCGGGACAGCTACGGCAACGCGCTGAAGGAGCTTGGGGCGGAGCACCCGGATCTGGTGGTGTTTGACGCGGACCTGGCGGGGGCCACCAAGACGGCCATCTTCCAGAAGGCCTTTCCGGAGCGGCACTTTGACTGCGGCATTGCCGAGGGGAATATGATGGCGGCAGCGGCCGGCGCGGCGGCCATGGGGCTGGTGCCCTTTGCCTCCAGCTTTGCCATGTTTGCGGCGGGCCGCGCCTTTGAGCAGGTGCGCAACTCCATCGGCTATCCCCATCTGAACGTGAAAATCGGGGCCACCCACGGCGGCATCTCTGTGGGAGAGGACGGGGCGTCCCACCAGTGCTGTGAGGATTTTGCACTGATGCGCTCCATCCCCGGCATGGTGGTCATGTCCCCCGCCGATGACGTGGAGGCCCGGGCCATGGTGAAGGCGGCCTATGAGTATGTGGGGCCGGTGTATATGCGCTTCGGGCGCTCGGCAGTGCCGGTGATTCACGAGGAGGAGGGCTATACCTTCCAGATCGGCAAGGGCGAGGTGCTCACCGAGGGCAGCGACGTGGCCATTATCGCCAACGGCCTGCTGGTGGCAGAGGCGCTGGAGGCGGCGAAGGCCCTGGCTGAGCAGGGCATCTCCGCCCGGGTGATCAATATGGCCACCATCAAGCCGCTGGACGAGGAGCTGGTGGTGAAGGCGGCCCGGGCATGCGGGAAGATCATCACCTGCGAGGAGCACAGCGTTCTGGGCGGCCTGGGCGAAGCGGTGTGCGGCGTGCTGAGCGAGAAGCAGCCCACCCCCGTGCGGCGCATCGGGGTAAACGACGTGTTCGGACACTCCGGCCCGGCGGGCGCCCTGCTGAAGCAGTTCGGTCTGTGCGCGGAGCACATCGCCGAGGTGGCCCGGGAGTTCTGCGGAAAATAAATCAAATTGAAAAGATAAGCTGAGGAAGCCCCTGGCAAAAAGCCGGGGGCTTCCTCAGCTTGTCAAAAAAGCTCTCCTGCAAGGAGTTCCGCCGTCCGCAGACGGCGGAATAAAATGAAATCCAGTCATTTCCAAGGACATGCGCCTGGGAAATGACACCTCTCACGAAATTTTGGGCGACAATTTCGCAAGAAATCGAGCCTGAAATTTCGTGCGGCCTACTCGAAAAAGAGGCATTCGCCACTTTTTCGACAGTCTCAGGAAGCCCCTGGCAAAAAGCCGGGGGCTTCCTTATTTATGTCCGGTGCGTCAGCAGCAGGGGCTGGAGCTGGCGGCCCTCCAAGGCGGCCTGGGCCGCGTCGGCCACAAGAGAGAAGTCGGCCACCAGAGAGGTCGGCTTGCGCTCCGGGTCGTCCTGGCCAAAGGGGACAAAATAGATGTACCGGCGGGGCAGCAGTGCGCCGATGCTGGCGGCGGAGGCGGACAGCCCGTCGTTGGTGGAGGGGGCGATGAGCAGCGGCCGGCCGTTGCGCAGGTGGGCCTTGGCCGCCATGGTGACGCAGGTGTCGGTGACGCCGGCGGCCAGCTTGCCCAGGGTGTTGCCCGTGCAGGGGCAGATAATCAGCAGATCCAGCAGCTTCTGCGGCCCGATGGGCTCCGCGCCCTTCACGGTGGAAATGACCCGGTGGTCACAGATGCGCTCCATCTCCCGCATCAGGTCATGGGCGTTTCCAAAACGGGTGTCGGTGGAGGCGGTGCACTCCGAGACAATGGGGATGACGTGGGAAAAACGGGCCTTTACCTGTTCCAGCGCCTCCATGGCCCGGGCGTGGGTGCAGAAGGACCCGCATACCGCAAATCCAATGGTGTTCTGTTCCAATGTACTCCTTCCTTTCCGGGCCCTTCAGCGGCCCAGCTCACGCAGCATGTTGCAGATGGTGGTTTTCATGGCGGCGCCGGCGGTGACCGGGGCCACCTTGCCGGGCAGTGACAGGGCCCAGATTACCGTCAGCCCCAGATCCCCCGCGGCCGCCAGGTCCACGCCGCCCGGTTTGGAGGCCAGATCGAGAATCAGGCAGCCGCGCTTCAGGTCCTCCAGCTGGGCCCGCCCCAGAATTTGGGCCGGCACGGTGTTGATCACCAGATCATACCCGCACAGCCAGCCCTCCAGCTGCTCCAGGTGCTCCGTCCCCAGCCCCATGGCCTGGGCCCAGGCCAGCTGCTCATATTTGCGGGCGGCCACGCTGACCCTGGCCCCCAGGGCGTGAAAGCGCTGGGCAGTCAGCCGGCCCACCCGCCCGAAGCCGATGACCAGCACCCGGGAGCCGTGGATGGTGATGGGCAGATGCTCCATGGCCAGTTGGACGGCCCCCTCCGCGGTGGGGACCGCGTTGGCCACGGCCAGCTCCTCCCGGGCGAAGTAGTCCTGGATGGTGAGGCCGCGCTCCCGGGCCAGGGCCAGGGTCTGGGGATCCAGGCGGCCGCCGCAGATAAACTGGCTGGGGGACAGGCGATCCAGAATGGGGGGCAGGGGGTGCTGGGATAGGGAGAGGGGGGCGTTGAGCAGCTCGCCGCCCAGAGAGACATTCAGGGGGAAGATGACGCAGTCGGCCTTGCTGATGCGGGCGAGGTTTTGTTCCGGAATCAGGCCCGGGGCGGCCTCCAGACCATTTTCCAGGGCATAGGCGTGGACAGTGTGTCCGTCCTCCGCCAGCAGCTGGGCCAGCTTGGCGTGGCGCATGTCGCCCCCCAGAACCCAGATATTTAACTCGTGCTTCATTGATGTACCTCCAAAACTGTCCGGCACAGCGGTGGGTTTCTGCTCTATTGTATGCCGGAGGGGAGAGCGGGGTGTGAGGCCCCGGAAGCCCACTGTAGGCTGTCGAAAAAGTGGCTTGTCAATTGATAGAAATTGACAAGCCACTTTTCGAGAAAGGATGCACGAAAGACAGTCCTCGATGTCGTCGTCACAAGCTGCGGATCGCTTGTATCCGTGTAAACCCGGATA
>JAHYYS010000091.1 GCA_019424865.1 bacterium | reverse complement strand
TTCTTCCCCCTTCGTGGGGGATGCCGGAACGGGACCGGCCTTCCCAGCTGACCCGTATCCCGTAGGGGCGGCTATCAGCCGCCCGCGGGCGCATGCTATGCGCCCCTACAAACGTGGGGGCGGGGACTGGCGGCGGCACGGCACACCGGCGCCGCCCCCTTGTCCGGCAGGGCGGCCCCGTCTTATTTTCTTCCCCCTTCGTGGGGGATGCCGGAACGGGACCGGCCTTCCCAGCTGACCCGCATCCCGCAGGGGCGGCTGTCAGCCGCCCGCGGGCGCATGCTATGCGCCCCTACAAATATCGGGGGGACTGGCGGCGGCACGGCACACCGGCGCCGCCCACTTATCCGGCGGGGCGGCCCCGTCCTATTTCTCCCCTTTCCGTTGGGAACGCCGGAACGGCGCCCCCCTTCTCAAGTGACCCGCATCCTGTAGGGGCGGCTGTCAGCCGCCCGCGGGCGCATGCTATGCGCCCCTACAAACGTGGGGGCGGGGACTGGCGGCGTCACGGCACATCGGTACCGCCCCTTTCCATTCCGCAAAATACGGCGCACCACGTTTCCCAACGTGGTGCGCCGTATTTTAAATGCGCTTGCTTTATTCCTCCTGCATGGCCTTAGCGGCGGCGATAGCCTTCTCCTGAGCCGCAGGGGGACAGTCCTCATAGCGGACAAAGTGGAAGGTATAGGAGCCGCGGGACTGGGTCATAGCCCGCAGGTCGATGGCGTAGCTGGTCATTTCGGCCATGGGCACCTCGGCCTCGATGACCTGATCCCCGTCGCCGGTGGGGGTCATGCCCATCACGCGGCCGCGGCGCTTGTTCAGATCGCCGATGACGTCGCCCATGTAGCTGTCGGGCACGGTGACCTTCAGCTCGCCCACGGGCTCCAGCAGCACGGGGTTGGCCTCGGGCATAGCGGCCTTGTAGGCCAGCTGAGCGGCGGTCTTGAAGGCGATTTCAGAGGAGTCCACGGGGTGGTAGCTTCCGTCATACAGCACGGCCTTCAGGTTGACCACCGGATAGCCGGCCAGCGGCCCGTGGACGCAGGCCTCCCGCAGGCCCTTCTCCACCGCGGGGAAGAAGTTCTTGGGCACGGAGCCGCCGAAGACCTCCTCGGCAAAGACCATCTGCTCCTCGTCGGGGTTGGGCTCGAAGCGGATCCACACGTCGCCGAACTGGCCGGAGCCGCCGGTCTGCTTCTTGTGGCGGCCCTGCTTGGAGACGGTCTTGCGGATCTTTTCGCGGTAGGGCACCCGGGGGGCCTTCAGCTCGGCCTCCACGTTGAAGCGGCTCTTCAGCTTGGACACCAGCACATCCACCTGGATGTCGCCGGCGGCGTAGATGACCATCTGGTGGGTTTCGGCGTTGTTGACCACATAGAAGGAGGGATCCTCCTCATTGAGGCGGTTGAGGCCCTGGGCCACCTTGTCATCCTGGCCCCGGGTCTTGGGGGAGATGGCCACGGAGTAGCAGGGCTCGGCAAAGGGGATCTGCTTCAGGGAGACCACCTTGCGGGGGTCGCACAGGGTGTCGCCGGTCTTGACCTTTTCCATCTTGCCAATGGCGCCGATGTCGCCGCAGCCCAGCTCCTTGACCTCCTCGGCCTTCTTGCCCCGCATCTGGTACAGGCGGCCCAGCTTTTCCGTGTTGCCAGTGCGGGAGTTCACCAGAGACAGATCGGAGGTGAGAACGCCGGAGAGCACCTTCACATAGGAGTACTTGCCGTACTGGTCCGAGACCGTCTTGAACACAAAGGCGGTGGGCACGCCGCCGGGGGAGACCACGAATTCCTCGCTCTCGCCGTCGGGGCGGGTGGCCTTGTGGTAGTTGCCCTCCATGGGGGTGGGCAGCAGCTCGGCAATATAGTCCATCAGCATGAGCGAGCCCATGGTATTGATGGCGGAGCCGCACAGCACCGGGAACAGGGACAGCTCCCGCACGCCCTGGCGCAGGCCCTGAATCATCTCGGCATAGGTGAAGTCCTCGCCGGAGAAGAACTTGTCCATGAACTCCTCGCTGGTCTCAGCCACCGACTCCTTCAAAGCGTCGTTGAACTGGGCGACCACCTCGTCCTTGCCCTCGGGGATTTCAATCTCCACCCGCTGGCCGTCCTTCATCTCATAGGCGCGCTTGTTCAGCACGTCGATGATGCCGATGATATGCTTGGTTTCGTCCCAGATGGGAACCACCAGGGGGGCAATCTTGTTGCCGTACTTGGCGCGCAGGGCGTCGAAGGTGGCGTTGTAGTCGGAGTTCTCCTCGTCCGTCTTGGAGATATAGATAAAGCGGGGCATGTTCCGCTCCTCGCAGTATTTCCACGCCTTTTCCAGACCCACGGAGATGCCGTCCTTGGCGGAGCAGACGATGATGGCGGCGTCGGCGGCCCGCAGGGCCTCCATCACCTCGCCGGAGAAATCAAAGCCGCCCGGGGTGTCCAGGATGTTGATTTTGCAGCCCTTGAATTCCACCGGGGCCACGGCCAGGGAGATGGAAATCTGACGCTTGACCTCCTCCGGGTCGTAATCGCACACGGTATTTCCGTCCGCCGCCCGGCCCATCCGGTCGATGGCGCCGGTCATATACAGCAGGCTCTCCGCCAGGGCGGTCTTGCCGCTCCCACCGTGGCCCAGAAGGCAGACGTTGCGGATGTTTTGTACAGAATATCTCATGTCTTTTTTCCACTCCTTTATGGTTGGACGATTGCTCCGGAGGGAGGCCCCAGAGAGTCCCCGCCGGGTACGCGGTATGCTGTTGTTTATTATACATTAAAATACAGGCTGTGACAACTGTTTTTTTGACGGCGTTGGGGCATGGTTCCCTATAGGCGGGAAAAAGGAGACGGAGGTTTTCGGAGGAATTGAACAAAAAACGCCCCGATCCGCCCCTTCGGAACCGGATCAGGCAAAATGCGGCAGGACTTTTTCCGGCGGGAAAAAATCCGGGAAAGGGAATTGACAAACCAAAAGGGATGGGGTATGATTATGAACAATCATTCAAAAGGCAATGAGCGGGACAGTAGGAATGTCTGGATGCGCAGAGAGGGAGCGGCTGGTGTAAGCTCCCGTGAAGGGCCAACTCTGAACCTCACCCGTGAGCAGTCCTTCTGAACCGGCGCGGCCATAGTAGGTTGGAACGGGTTCCCTCCGTTATTGGGGCAACGAGCGCATGGCAGAAGGCAGCCATGAATTTAGGTGGTACCACGGAGCAGTCGGCTTCGTCCTATCAAGACTGGATAGGACGGGGCCGCTTTTGTTTTGCAGCGGCAGAATCATGATTCAGATTGATGGAGGTGACGTTCCGTGAATGGAGCGCAGGCATTGGTGGAAAGTTTGAAGCGGGAACAGGTAGACCATATTTTCGGCTATGCCGGCGCTACCATCTGTCCCCTGGCGGACGCGCTGAAGGACGTCCCTGAGATTGGATATACCCTGGTGCGCACCGAGCAGAACGCGGGGCACATGGCCTCCGGCTATGCCCGCACCAGCGGCAAGGTGGGGGTGTGCATGGTGACCTCCGGCCCGGGGGCCACCAACCTGATTACCGGCATTGCCACGGCGTACATGGATTCCATCCCCATGGTGGCCATCACCGGGCAGGTGCCCAGCCACCTGCTGGGGCGGGACATCTTTCAGGAGGTGGACATCACCGGCGCGGTGGCCCCCTTTTCCAAGCACAGCTATCTGGTGAAAAACGCCAACGACATCCCCCGCATCATCAAGGAGGCCTTCCACATTGCCTCCACCGGGCGGCCCGGCCCCGTGCTGATTGATGTGCCCATCGACATTCAGGAGCAGACGATCAAGCGCTTTGAGTACCCGGAGGAGGTCAATATCCGCAGCTACAAGCCCAGCGTCAAGGGCAACGACCTGCAGATTAAGCGGGTGGTGGAGGCCATTGGCCGGGCCAGACAGCCCCTGATCTGCGCCGGAGGGGGCGTGTGGCTGGCCAACGCCCGGGAGGAGCTGCTGGAGCTGGCGGAGCGCTGCGCCATCCCGGTGGTGAAGACCATGATGGGCATCTCCCTGATGCCCACCGACCACCCCCTGAACATGGGGATGATCGGGGCCCACGGCAACCACTGTGCCAACAAGGCGCTGGCAAAGGCGGATTTGCTGATTATGGTGGGCACCCGGGCGGCGGACCGGGCGGTGCTGGACCCCCGGGAGATTCAGCGCCGCATGGCCACCATCCACATTGATGTGGATCCGGCGGAGATTGGAAAGAACATGCAGGCCGCCATCCCCCTGGTGGGGGATGTGAAGGTGATTCTGCGGCAGATTTTGGACCGCGGGCCCGCCGTCACCGATTCGGCGGACTGGCTGGAGCGGCTGAGGGATTACCGCAAGGCGGAGCTGGGCCGGGTGTTCCCCCGGCGGGAGGGATATGTGTTTCCCGGCACCGTCCTGCGCAGGCTGGGGGCCAAGCTGGATGACGACGCGGTGGTGTGCGCCGACGTGGGCCAGAACCAGATTTTCACCTGCAAGTATCTGCCCCAGAAAAACGGCCGGCTGCTCACCAGCGGGGGCCTGGGCACCATGGGGTACGCGCTGCCCGCCGCCGTGGGGGCCAAGGTGGCCCGGCCGGAGCGGCAGACGGTGGTGGTCTGCGGCGACGGCTCCTTCCAGATGGCCATGAACGAGCTGGCTGCGGTGCGGGCGGCGGATATGGATTTGAAAATTGTCCTGTTCCGCAATCAGACCCTGGGGCTGGTGTACCAGATTCAAAATGCCGCCCCCTATCACGGGCCCTTCGGCGTGGCCCTGGACGGCTCTCCCGACTTTGCGGCCATTGCCGCCGCCTATGGGATTCCCAGCCTTACGCTGAACGATGAGGACAAGCTGGACGAGACGCTGGATCAGTTTTTGGGCGCCAAGGGCTGCTGCCTGCTGATTTGTGAGGTCCACCCCGACGTGGGCACCAATGATTAAAGGAGGGGGAACATATGAAGCAGACCATTTCCGTGCTGGTGGAGAACCAGGCCGGCGTGCTCAACCGGATTACCGGGCTGTTCTCCCGCCGGGCCTTCAACATTGAGTCCCTGGCGGTGGGCGTCACCGATGACCCCACCATTTCCCGCATCACCATCATCGTGGACAGCGGGAACAGCGTGGTGGAGCAGGTGGAGAAGCAGCTGAACAAGCTCATTGACGTCATCAAGGTCCGCACTCTGGAGGAGAACAGCCTCATCGGCCGGGAGCTGATGATTTTAAAGGTGAACGCCAACAACAAAACCCGCCAGGACATTATGACCATCTGTGAAATTATGGGGGCCAAGGTGGATGACATCTCGCCCACCTCCATGACCATGGAGCTCTCCGACACCCCGGAGCGCCTGGATACCTTCCAGGCCATGATGCGCCCCTTCTCCATCCTGGAGGTGGCCCGCACCGGCGTCATTGCCGTGCAGAAGGGCGGAGGGAAGATCTAAGCGCGGAGGGCAGGCGCACAGGGGAGCTTGGAGCGGAGCGACGGATGCAAACCAGGACGGACGGAGTCCGGCCGTTTGTGTCCGGAGCCGCAGCGAAAGCGACCCGGCCGCGCGCCCAAAGCGCAGCGTGACAAGAATCAGCCCACAGGGGGAGCGCCGCCGCGGCGGCGAGACTCTGCGAGGCTTTTGACAGGAGTTGAGAAGAAGTTATGAAAGTCCGTGCGACCCAAGCCATTATGGAGTGCCTGCTGGAGCAGGGCGTGGACACTGTCTTCGGCTATCCCGGGGGCAGCATCCTGAATATCTATGACGAGCTGTATAACTATAAAGATAAAATACATCACGTATTGACCGCCCACGAGCAGGGGGCCTCCCACGCCGCCGACGGCTATGCCCGGTCCACGGGCAAGGTGGGGGTGTGCTTTGCCACCAGCGGCCCCGGGGCCACCAACCTGACCACCGGCATTGCCACCGCCTATATGGACTCCTCCCCCGTGGTGTTCATCACCTGCAACGTCACCGAGGACATCCTGGGCAAGGACTCCTTCCAGGAGGTGGACATCACCGGCATCGCCATGCCCATCACCAAGGCCACCTA
>JAHYYS010000090.1 GCA_019424865.1 bacterium | reverse complement strand
ACGGATTCAATTTTATTCCTGCGGCTGCGGCCGCAGGAACTCCCTGCGGGAGGGCCCTTTAAAAAGGTATCCGACTGCTTCGGCTTATTTGTGATAGGAGGAGCCCTCGTTGATTTTAAAGGCCCGATAGAGCTGCTCCAGCACCATGACCCGGGCCAGGTGGTGGGGGAAGGTCATGGGCGACATGGAGAGCCGCACCCAGGCCCGGGATTTCAGGGACTGGGCCAGGCCGAAGGAGCCGCCGATGACGAAGACCAGGTGGCGGGCGCTGCTCTGTTCCCAAGTGCGCACCAGGCCGGCCAGCTCCTCGCTGGAGCGAAGCTGTCCCTCCACGCACAGACAGACCAGGCTGGAATTGGAGGGGGTTTTGGAGAGAATGGCCTGGGCCTCCTTCTCCAGGGCGGCGTCGATTTGGGCCCGGGAGGGGGAGGCGGGCAGCCGCTCCTCGGGCAGCTCCGTCACGGTGAGGCGGCAGTAGGGGGACAGGCGCTTGACATATTCGGCGCAGGCCTGCTGATAAAACGACTCCTTCAGCTTGCCCACGCAGATCAGATGGACGCTCAGCACAGGACGGCCTCCCGCAGGCGGAAGGCCCGGGTGTCCCGGCCTTTGTCCAGATGATAGACCGGCCCTGTCTCGTTTCTGGGAGCCACAGCCAAAGACAGGTCGCGCTCGGGGTCAATGCCGTCCCGGCAGAGGCGGCGGCACACCGCCTGCCGGGCGTGGGCCGGGGTGTTGTTCTCAGAGGAGAGGTGGGCCAGCACCACGGTTCTGGCCCCGGACTGGACGGCCAGGGCGGCCAGCTCCGCCCCTGCCTCGTTGGACAGGTGGCCGTAGTCCCCCAGCACCCGCTGCTTGAGCGCATAGGGATAGGGGCCGGAGCGGACCCAGTCCTCGTCGTGGTTGGTTTCACAGACCAGCAGGTCACACCCCGTCACCGCCTGCTTTACCTGGGGGGTGACGTAACCCAGGTCGGTGCACAGCACCACGCGGCAGCCGTCGGCGGCAATGGAGTAGCCCACACTGCCGGCCGCGTCGTGGGGGGTGGAGAAGGACTCCGCCCACAGCCCGCCCAGCTGCATCCCGGTCCCCGGCGCCTGCTCCCGCAGCAGGCCGTCCAGGGTGGGGATCCGGCCGCACAGCTGCCGGCAGGTGGGGGCGGAGGCGATGACAGGCACGCGCAGCTTTTTGGTCAGTACGGACAGGCCGGCGATGTGGTCGTGATGCTCATGGGTGACCAGAATGGCGGTCAGGGCGGCAGGATCCACCCCCAGGGACTTCAGTCCGGCGGTAATGCGCCGGGCGGAGATGCCGGCGTCCAGCAGAATATGGGTGGAGCCGCAGGACACCAGCGCCGCATTGCCGCTGGAGCCGCTGGCCAGGCTTGCATATGTAAGCATGGAAACACGCTCCTTCCTGCACACAAGACGGGAGATAAAAGACAGGCACAAGACCCCGTCTCTTATCTCCCAGCTTCTCTCGGTTCCGCTCAGCCCGCCTGGGCCTTGGCGTCCTCGTCAGGCACCGTGATGGTGCGGATATGGGCCCCCACGCCGGAGAGCTTTTCCACCAGGGTTTCATAGCCGCGCTCAATGTGATAGACGCCGTCGATCTCCGTGACGCCCTGGGCCGCCAGACCGGCAATGACCATGGCGGCCCCCGCCCGCAGGTCGCAGGCGTGGACAGGGGCGCCGGTGAGCTTTTCCACGCCCTCGATGACGGCTACCTTGCCGTCCACCTGAATCTGGGCCCCCATGCGGCGGAACTCATCCACGTAGCGGTAGCGGTTGTCCCAGACCCCCTCGGTGAGGACGCTGGTCCCGTGGGCCAGACACAGCACCGCGGCAATCTGGGGCTGCATATCAGTGGGGAAGCCGGGATAGGGCATGGTTTTGACATTGACCCGGCTGATGGGGCCGCAGCGGCGCACCAGCACGGCGTCGTCGTGCTCCTCCACGTCCACGCCCATCTCCACCAGCTTGGCGGTGATGCAGTCCAGGTGCTTGGGGATGACGTTTTTAATCAGCACCTCGCCCCCGGCGGCGGCCACGGCGGCCATATAGGTGCCCGCCTCGATCTGGTCGGGGATGATGGAATAGCTGCCGCCCCGCAGGCGCTCCACGCCGCGGATCTTGATCACGTCGGTGCCGGCGCCCATGATGTCGGCCCCCATGGAGTTGAGGAAGTTGGCCAGGTCCACAATGTGGGGCTCCTTGGCGGCGTTTTCGATGATGGTCATGCCGTTGGCCAGGGCGGCGGAGAGCATGATATTCATGGTGGCCCCCACGGACACCATATCCAGATAGACCTGCCCGCCGGTGAGCCGGCCGCCGCCGGGCACCTGGGCGCAGATCAGGCCGTTGCGCACGTCCACGTCGGCCCCCATGGCCACAAAGCCCTTGATGTGCTGATCGATGGGCCGGCCGCCCAGATCGCAGCCGCCGGGCAGGGGGACTTCCGCCCAGCCGAAGCGGCCCAGCAGGGCGCCGACCAGATAGTAGCTGGCACGGATTTTCCGGGCCAGCTCATAGGGGACCTGACGGTTGCGGATGTGGGAGCAGTCCACGTCCACCGTGGTGCGGTTGACGGTGCGGACCTCGGCGCCCAGCTCCCGCAGGATCTGAAGGATCAGGGTTACGTCGCTGATTTGGGGAATATTTTCAATACGGCAGACCCCGTCCACCAGAAGGGCGGCGGGGATGATGGCAACGGCGGCATTTTTGGCCCCGCTGATTTCAATGGTGCCGCGGAGGGGGAACCCTCCCTGGATCTGATACTTGGTCAAATAATGCACCCTCTTTGATTCAAAAGGAATCTATAGAATATACGGCTGACGCCATATGTAAGTCAAAAATCAGCCCCGCTTTTCAGCAGGGCACGATAAACCGCATATATTATAGCACTATTATGCCCAAGTGGCAATGAAATTTACGCCGCGCCAAACGAATTGTAAAAAAAGACGGATGCGGGGCAAAAAGGAGCGGGAAATTTTGAACTGTGAAGCACGGCCGCCCGGGCCGCTCAGCAGGTGGGCGGCGCGCCGTACTGCCGCCGGGCGCGGGAGAGGACGTCGGCCAGATCCGCCCGCTCCTGCCGCTCCATCAAATCGCCGATGAGCTGGTTGGACACCAGAAAGCCCTTGGGCGTCAGACGCCAGCGCCCCTCAGGGGTCTGCTCCGCCCAGCCCTGGGCCTGGAACTGTGTCAGCCGCCGCTCCAGGGGGGCGAAGTCCAGGCAGTAGGCGTTGCGGTACTCCCACTCCTCGATGCCCTGGACGGTGCGCAGGCGGAGCATCAGATATTCCCCGCCCCGCTCCCGCTGGGGAATCAGCTCCTCGCTGTCGATGATGGCCCCGCCGCTGAGCACTCCGTCAATATAGGCGTCCAGATCCCGGACAAAGGAGTACCGCCGCCCGCCGAAGTCGGAGTGGGCCCCGGGGCCGAAGCCGATATAGGGCCGGGTGAGCCAGTAGCGCAGGTTATGCCGGGATTCATAGCCCGGCTTGGCAAAGTTGGAAATTTCATACTGGGGATAGCCCGCCCGATCCAGCCGCCCCACCGTCCACAGGTACAGGTCGGCCTGCATGTCGTCGTCGGGCAGAACCTCCCCCGCCTCCACCCGGCGGGCCAGAGGGGTGCCCTCCTCTACCTTTAAACCATAGCAGGACAGGTGCTGGGGAATCAGGGAGAGGGCGTGCTCCACCGTGGCCTTCCAGCTGTCCATAGTCTGGCCGGGAAGGCCGTAGATGAGATCCAGGGACAGGTTGCGAAAGCCCGCTTTTTTGGCCGCGGTCACGGCCTGGTCCGTCTGGGCGGGGGTGTGAGGCCGGTGGACATCGGCCAGCTCCTGGGGCTGGGCCGACTGCATCCCCAGGGAGATGCGGTTGAAGCCGGCCTTCCGCAGCCGCCGCAGGCTCTTCAGGTCCACGCTGTCCGGGTTGGCCTCCAGGGTGATCTCCGCGTCCCGGTCCAGGGAGAACTGCTTTTCCAGAAGGGAGAGCACCTCACGCAGGCGCCTGTCCCCATAGAAGCTGGGGGTGCCGCCGCCGAAATAGACGCTGTCCACCCCGATGCCCTGGGCCAGGGGCGCGGTCTCCCGGATATGGGCCAGCAGCGCCTTTTGATAGCGGTCCATCTGTTCCTCGCGGCCGGCCAGAGAGTAGAAGTCGCAGTAGTCGCACTTGCTGCGGCAGAAGGGAATATGGATATAAATGCCCAGCTTGCCCGAATGGGAAGCCTTGGGCACGGTATTTTTTTTATGTCCCAGCATGGCGGGCAGCCTCCTTCCTTGTGACACAGAAACATTATACCCGGCCCCGGCGGATTTGCAAGTACCGGGTTGAAGCGGGGAAGCCGGACGGCCCCGGGGAAGGGGAGCGGAGGGGGACGGGCGGCCTGTCTGCGGACCTGGACCGGCGGAAGAAATTTAGCAGTAAATTGCCGCCGGTGCGAAGAAAAACCGGAACAAAACCGGGGGCCTTTTGTTTAAAATAAATTCATAATCTAACTATTGACAATTTCAGAGACGGGTGGTACATTATATTTAGCACTCAGGGATGATGAGTGCTAAAACCGAGCAAATCAAGCGGAGGAAGGAACGGAAGGTGAAACAGATGGGCTTGACGGACCGAAAGAAGAGAATTCTGCGGGCCATTGTGGAAACCTATATTGCCACCGCCGAGCCGGTGGGCTCCAAGGCCGTGGCCGAACGGGCCGGGCTGGATGTGTCCACCGCCACCATCCGCAATGAGATGTCTGACCTGACGGAGATGGGCCTGCTGGAGCAGCCCCATACCTCTGCCGGCCGGATTCCCTCGCCGGCGGGCTACCGGCTCTATGTCAACGAGCTGATGGGCCGCCAGCAGCTCACCATTCAGGAGACCGAGCGCATCAACCAGGCGCTGAACCTGAAAATGGAGGAGCTGGACCGGGTGATTGACCGGGCGGGCAAGGTACTCTCCCAGATCAGCGACTACCCCGTCTTTACGGCGGCGGCGGCCAAGGAGCGGGTGACGGTCAAGCGCTTTGACCTGCTGCTGGTGGAGGAGGACTCCTTCATCGCGGTGGTGATGACGGACAACAGCGTGGTGAAAAACAAGCTGATCCGCATGCCGGACAAGGTGTCCGAGCCCCAGCTGCAGATGCTCTCCGCCGTACTGAACAGCTCCTTTGTGGGCCTGACCCAGGAGGAGATGGAGCGGACGCTGGACAAGATGGAGACCCGCACCGCCCCCGGCGCCTTTGAGCTGATTTCCATGGTGGTGAGCTTTGCAGAAGAGGTCATTGCCGAGCAGTGCCAGCAGAAGATCCACACGGCCGGCATCACCCACCTGCTGGAGCACCCGGAGTATTACAGTCTGGATAAGGCAAAGCCTCTGATGACCTATCTCTCAGAGGATAAGGACGCCTCCAAGCTGCCCATGACCATGGACAGCGGGAAGAACATGAACATCCTTATTGGGCCGGAAAACGTGAGCGAGGTCCTGAAGGATACCAGCGTGGTCATGGCCAGCTATGACATCGGAGACAACATGAAGGGCGTAATCGGCGTGGTGGGCCCCACCCGAATGGACTACGCCAAGGTGACCGCCCGCCTGTCCTACTTTGCCGACAGCCTGACCCGGATGTTCGGCAAGGGGGAACTGCCCCCGGCCCAGGAGGACAAGGACGGCGAGGAATAAGATAAAAGGAGCGCACAGCCGTGAGCAAAAAGGATAAGAACAATCAGAACAAGGGGCAGGCGGAGGACGTGCAGGAGCAGCAGGCCCCGGCCGCCCAGCCCGAGGGGGAGCAGGATGCGCCCCAGGCGCAGCCGGAACAGACCGCCGATCCCCTGCTGACCGAGCTGGAGTCCCTGAAGGACCAGGTGGCCCGGCAGGAGGACAAGTATCTGCGGCTGGCCGCAGAGTATGACAACTACCGCAAGCGCACTGCAAAGGAAAAGGAGTCGGCCTGGACCGATTCCAAGGCGGAGACCGCCGCGGCCTTCCTCCCGGTGTATGACAATCTGGAGCGGGCCCTGAAGCAGGACACCGCCGACGAGGCCTTCAAGAAGGGCGTGGAGATGACCATGACCCAGCTGAAGGACATCCTGGCCAAGCTGGGGATCACCGAGATTCCGGCCCTGGGCCAGACCTTTGACCCCAATCTCCACAATGCGGTGATGCATGTGGAGGACGAGAGCCTGGGCGAGAACACCGTGGCCGAGGTCTTCCAGGCCGGCTTCCAGTGCGGCGAGAAGGTCATCCGGTTCGCCATGGTGAAGGTAGCCAACTGACCGGACCGACCCTGGAAGGAGGATGTGCCGTGGGAAAACAGCAGCCCCGCAGACCGCACCGCGGACAGCGCTTTTATCAGAATTTTGCCGCCTATTCCCTGCGGTTTGCCGCGTGCCTTCTGTTCTGCTTCTCTCTTGTGTTTTATTTCATCGCGTTTTTCATGATTTTCTAACTCAATTCGTTAAAACATAAACTTTTCAAAATAGATGGAGGAATTGCATTATGTCTAAGATTATCGGTATCGACTTAGGTACAACAAATAGCTGTGTGGCTGTGATGGAGGGCGGCGACGCCGTGGTCATCCCCAACGCGGAAGGCAACCGGACCACCCCCTCTGTGGTGGCGTTCTCCAAGGACGGCGAGCGCATGGTGGGCCAGGTGGCCAAGCGCCAGGCCATCACCAACCCCGACCGGACCGTCATCTCCATCAAGCGTGAGATGGGCTCTGACTATAAGGTAACCATCGACGGCAAGAAGTACACCCCCCAGGAGATCAGCGCCATGATTCTGCAGAAGCTGAAGACGGACGCCGAGGCCTATCTGGGCCAGCCGGTCACCGAGGCGGTTATCACCGTCCCCGCCTACTTCACCGACGCCCAGCGTCAGGCCACCAAGGACGCC
>JAHYYS010000009.1 GCA_019424865.1 bacterium | reverse complement strand
GAACTGGTCGGTGCCCAGGTGCTGGATGATGCTCTTCAGGCCGTTGTGCCCGCCGGCGGAGCCGCCCTTCCGGATGCGCAGCCGCCCCACCGCCAGCGCCGTGTCGTCAGAGATCACCAGCACGTGGTCGGGCGGAATTTTGTAAAAATCCGCCGCTGGACGCACCGCCTCCCCCGACAGGTTCATATAGGTCACCGGCTTCATCACCAGCACCTTCTCCCCGGAGATGGTAAACTGGTTGGTCAGCGCCTTGAATTTCAGCTTTTGAATGGGGGCGCGCTGCCGCTCGCCGATCTCGTCGGCCACCATAAAGCCCACGTTGTGGCGGGTGTTCTCATACTTGTCCCCCGGGTTCCCCAGGCAGACCAGCAGCCAGCTGACCCCGCCGGCATCTTTTTTGAAAAACATAATGGTCCCTTCTTTGAAACAGGGGCGGCCGTCGGCCGCCCCCCAATTGATAAAAAGCCCTCCTGCAGGGAGTTCCTGCGGCCGCAGCCGCAGGAAAAAATCAAATCCGTCATTTCCGGCGGCATGTACGTCGGAAATGACACTTCTCGCGAAATTCTCGCCGACAATTTTTCCGAAAATCGAGGTGAGAATTTCGTGCGGCCCCCATTCGGAAAAGTGGCGTGCCGCTTTTCACAAAGTGGCACGCCACTTTTCCGACAGTCTCAGGGGCGGCCGTCGGCCGCCCCTGTTTTGGTGTTCTGCGGATAAACCCGGCGCACACAGCTCCGGTACTTGTTTGGCTTTTAGAGGAACAGCGGCGACACAGAGGTCTCCATGTAGATGTGGCTGATGGCCTCGGCAAACATGTGGGCCACGGAGATGTACTTGATCTTGTCGCACCGCACGCCGGGCTTGGCGGGGATGGTGTCCAGGAAGACCACCTCGTCCAGCACGCTGTCGGTAATGCGCTGGATAGCCGGACCGGAGAGCACCCCGTGGGAGGCGCAGGCGGTGACGTCCTTGGCATGTCCGATTTCCACCAGGGCCTTGGCCGCGTGGCACAGGGATCCGCCGGTGTCTACCATGTCGTCCAGCAGGATGACGTGCTTGTCCCGCACATCGCCGATGATATTCATCACCTCAGAGGAGTTGGCCTTCTGGCGGCGCTTGTCCACAATGGCCAGGGGCATATTCAGCTTCTGGGCAAAGGCCCGGGCCCGGGCCACGCTGCCCACGTCGGGGGAGACCACCATGGTATCGTCGTGGACCTCGGCATACTTCTGCATAAAGTGCTCCACAAAGATGGGGGAGCCCAGCAGGTTGTCCACCGGGATGTCGAAGAAGCCCTGAATCTGGTTGGCGTGCAGATCCATGGTCAGCACCCGGTCGGCGCCGGCGGTGGTAATCAGGTTGGCCACCAGCTTGGCGGAAATGGGGTCGCGGGGCTTGGTCTTGCGGTCCTGCCGTGCATAGCCGAAATAGGGGATGACGGCGGTGATGCGGCCGGCGGAGGCGCGCTTGAGCGCGTCAATCATGATGAGCAGCTCCATCAGCGCGTCGTTGACTGTGCCGGGCTTGCCGTCGTTCACAAAGGAACAGGTGGACTGAACCACGAACACGTCCGAACCACGGACTGTCTCATAAATGGATGCGAAATTTTCTCCGTCGGAGAAGGTTCCCACCTCGGAGTTTCCCAGGGGGATACCCAGCTCCCTGCAGATGTCCTTTGCCAGCTTGGGATTGGAGTTTCCGGTGAATACCTTGATGTCCTTCCCGTGTGCGATCATATAGCAGCTTCCTCCCATTATTTGGCGGCCGCCCGGTCTCTCCGGCGCGGGCGCAGTTTTATCGGCCGATTCCGTCCAATCCGCCTCAGGTACAACACATGAATTATGTTTTCTGTTTCTTCTTCCGGTTTTCCTCGGCCCAGCCCGCCTTGTTCTCCTGGCGGGAGCGGCCGATGGCCATGGCGTCGGCGGGGATATCCTCCGTCACCGTGGTGGCCGCGGCGATATAGGCCCCGTCCCCAACGGTCACAGGGGGCACAAAGTTGGTGTTGCAGCCCACAAACACGTGGCTGCCGATGGTGGTGCGGAACTTTTTGAAGCCGTCGTAGTTGCAGGTGACGGTGCCGCAGCCGAAGTTGCAGTGGTCGCCCACATCGCTGTCCCCCACATAGGTCAGGTGGGCCATCTTGGTCCCCTTGCCCAGGTTGCAGTTTTTCAGCTGGACAAAGGCGCCGATTTTGGAGCCCTCCCCCACCACGCAGTGGGGCCGGATGTGGGTATAGGGGCCGATCTGGCAGCCCGCCTCGATGGTGCTCTCCTCGCACTGGGAGGCGTTGATGGTGGTGCCCGCCCCCACGGTGCAGCTGGTGAGCATCACGTTGGGGCCGATTTCACAGTTTTCCCCCACCACGGTGTTCCCCCGCAGGATGGTCCCGGGCAGCAGCAGGGTGCCCGCCCCCACGGTAACTGTCTCCTCCACATAGACGGCAGAGGGGTCCATCATTTTCACACCGGCATTCAGCAGCGCCCTGCGCTTTTCCTCCAGGGCCGCGGATTGGTCATTCACGGGATCCTGTCCTCCTGTCTTTCCTTATATTCTCATACGCAGCGCGGCACAGCCGCCGCTTATCAGTATTTACATTATAGCATATTATCAGGCTTTTTTTGCCGTGACAAGAAAAAAATTTTTAAAAATCCTCCTTCCGGCCGATTCCCCGGGAAATTCCGCATTTGTGACAAAAATACAGGGCGCACCCGGACCGGATTTGTCCGCAGTGCGCCCTGTGTCCGCCCCTCAAACGCAGGCTGCCGCCAGCGGGCGCACCCCCAGCCGCTCCCGCAGGCGCTGCGGGCGGCAGATCCCCGCCAGCTCCAGCCCCGCGCACAGGGTGTCCACCACGTCCACCAGCCAGGCCTCCCAGGACCGGGGCAGCTGCCCGCCCAGGGGCCACATGTGGGACAGGATGATGTTGCGCTCCTTCTGTGTCAGCTCCGTCACTCCCTCGGCGTTCCGGGCGGCCGCCCTGGGGTGGTCAAAGCACTGCCAGCCGGGGTGGGCGGATTTGTCCCTGGAGTCGTACAGATACAGGTCGTGGAGCAGTCCGCCCCGGGCGGCCGCGGCCGCGTCCAGCCCCAGGGCCCGGGCCGCCCGGAAGGACAGATAGGCCACAAACAGGGAGTGGTCCAGGGTGGTGACCCTTCCGTGGTGCTTCCAGCGGCCCATCATCCGCACCTGTCTGCAGTTCAGCAGATCGCCGGTGGTCCTGACAAACTCCCGCATTGCGTGATTCATTGGGATCCGTCCTTTCTGCGCCGCGCATTGATCCATGGGGCGGCCATGCAGGACTATTGTACGCCCGGGACAGCCCCTTTGTCACCTGGAAATAATCCGGAAAATTGCCGGGCCCATGCCGGCGGCTCACCGCACCTGGCCGTTCCCCCGGATGATGTATTTGAAGGTGCACAGCTCCTGAAGCCCCAGGGGCCCCCGGGCGTGGAGCTTCTGGGTGGAGATGCCCATCTCGCACCCCAGGCCGAACTCCCCCCCGTCGGTAAAGCGGGTGGAGGCATTCCAGTACACGGCGGCGGAGTCCACCTGGGCCAGGAAGGCCTGGGCCGCCCGGCTGTCCCGGGTGACGATGGACTCGGAGTGGCCGGTGGAGTGGGCGGCAATGTGGGCGATGGCCTCCTCCAGGCTGTCCACCACCTTCACCGCCAGGATATAGTCCAGAAATTCGGTGTCAAAGTCCCGCTCCCCCGCCGGGGTGCCCGGGATAATGGCCGCGGCGGCGCGGTCCAGCCGCAGCTCCACGGGGGTCTGCCCGGCGGCGGCCCGGTCATCCGCCAGACGGGCCTTCAGCCTGGGCAGGAATTCCGCCGCCGCGTCCCGGTGAACCAGCAGCACCTCCTCGGCGTTGCACACCGAGGGGCGGGAGCACTTGGCGTTCTCCACAATGTCCAGGGCCATGTCCAGATCGGCGTCCCCGTCCACATAGACGTGGCAGATGCCGGTGCCCGTCTCCACCACGGGGACGGTGGCGTTGTCCACACAGGCCCGGATGAGCCCCGCGCCCCCCCGGGGAATCAGCAGGTCCACATAGCCCGAGGCGGTCATCAGCTCGTTGGCGGAGGCCCGGCTGGTGTCCTCCACCAGCATCAGGGCGTCCTGGGGCAGGCCGGCGGCATCCAGGCCCCGCTTCAGGGCCGCCACGATGGCGGCGGCGGAGCGGTGGGCCTCCTTGCCCCCCCGCAGCACACAGGCCGACCCGGCCTTCAGGGCCAGAACGGCGGCGTCGGAGGTGACGTTGGGCCGGGACTCGTAGATAATGGCGATGACCCCCATGGGTACCGCGGTCTTTTCAATCACCAGGCCGTTGGGCCGCTCCACCCGCTTCAGCACGGCCCCCACCGGGTCGGGGAGGGCGGCCACCTCCCGGATGCCCTGGGCCATGCCGGCGATGCGCCCGGGGTTCAGGGCCAGCCGGTCCAGCATGACCTGGGAAATATGTCCCTGTGCGTCCGCCAGATCCGCCTCATTGGCCGCCAGAATGTCCTCCCGGGCCCCCTCCAGGGCGTCGGCCATGGCCAGAAGGGCCCGGTTTTTGGTGTCGGTGTCCGCCAGCGCCATGGCGGTTTTGGCCCCTCTGGCCTTTTGCAGCAGCTCCATTGTGGTCATATTCCACTCACTCCTTTTTCTGTGTCTGCGGGCCGTACCCCCGCGCTCTTCCCGTGTCTGTGCCCTCCGGCGGCCTGGTTTCGCTATTCAAATTCCGCGGTCACGGCATAGACGCATTCATATCCCCCGGCGGCGTATTCCTCCGGGCGGAAAAAGTCCTCCAACTGAACATCCGATACCGGCTGGCGGTCGGTTACAATTTGAATCGCCAGTGGGATCTCCTCCCCGGCAAGCTCCTGCCGCTGCGTCAGCTGGGCGGTCACCCACCTTCCGCCGGAGGCCTCCGCCCCCTGTTCCGGCGTGTAGGTGTGGTCGATCAGCAGCTCGCCGTGCTGGACTGCCATCCGCAGTCCGTCCTGCATATTGTCAAAATTCAGCGCCACCCTCCCCCGTTCCTCCAAGATGGGGGTGCTGACACCGGACACCTGGTTCCAGGCGCCGTCTGTCAGCTGATAGACCTGAATCCTGACCCGGGAGACCACTCCCCCCGCATCAAACTCAAAGAGCCGGCAGGCGGCATCCCTCCCCATCAAGTCCACCAGGGCCTGCTCCTCCTGGGTCAGCTGGGCCGGCTGGATATGGGGGGTCCGGGCTGTGTCCTCCCCGGCGGTCTCTCCGGCGGTCTCTCCGGCGGGCTTCCCGCCGCAGGCCCCCGCCGTCAGCATCAGGGCCGCCAGGAGCAGCAGCCCGGCAAGGCGCCTTCCCGCTTTGCCCGAGGTCCTGGTCCGTCCTTCTTTCATCCCGTGCCGCCTCCTTCCGCGCCGACCGGGCGGCCGGCCTATTTTTTCCCCACAAAGCGGGTGCCCACCGGCTTCCCCTCCACAATGTCATAGAGGACCTCCGGGTGCTCGCCGCTGGTGATCACCATGTCGCAGCCGGCGGCGGCCACCTGCTTGGCCGCCCGCAGCTTGGTGGTCATGCCCCCCACCGCCAGCTCGCTGCCCTTGCCTCCCGCCAGGGCCTCAATCTCCGGGGTGACCTCCTCCACCACGGGGATCAGCCGGGCGTCGGGGTCCTGTCTGGGGTCCGCGGTGTACAAGCCCTGGATATCCGAGAGCAGCACCAGCAGGTCCGCCCCCACCGCGCAGGCCACAATGGCCCCCAGGGTGTCGTTGTCCCCCACCGTAATCTCGGCGGTGGCCACCGTGTCGTTCTCGTTGATGATGGGCAGCGCCCCCAGCTCCAGCAGCCGGGAGAGGGTGTTCTCAAAGTTCTGCCGCCGGTCGTCGTGGTCCACGTCGTCCCCGGTGAGCAGAATCTGGGCCACCGTGTGGCTGTACTGGGTAAACAGCCGGTCATAGGTGTACATCAGCTCGCACTGCCCCACCGCCGCCGCGGCCTGCTTGGTGGGCATGTCGGCGGGCCGGCCGGGCAGATTCAGCTTGCCCACCCCCATGCCGATGGCGCCCGAGGACACCAGAATGATCTCATGCCCCGCGTTTTTCAGATCGGACAGGACCTTGACCAGCTCCTCCACGTGGCGGATGTTCAGCCGCCCGGTGGCGTGGGCCAGGGTGGAGGTCCCAACTTTTACTACAATGCGCATCGCCTGCGCCCCCTTATTCCAGTTTCACAGCCGCCCGCTCCGGCGGGCCGTCACTTTTTCGCCAGCTCCGCCGTCTTCTCATAGGCGGCAATCACCGCGTCCATGGCGGCGGCGCGGAACCCCCGCTCCTCCAGGGTACGCACCCCCTGGATGGTAGTGCCGCCGGGGGAGCACACCGCGTCCTTCAGCGCCCCCGGGTGCTTTCCCGACTCCAGCACCATGCGGGCGGAGCCGGCGGCCATCTGGGCGGCATAGGCCAGGGCCTTGTCCCGGGGCAGGCCGCAGGCCACCCCGCCGTCGGCCAGGGCCTCGATAAACAGATAGGCAAAGGCGGGGCCGCAGCCGGACACCGCGCTGGCGGCGTCGATCAGCCCCTCGTCCACCCGGTCCACCAGTCCCGCGGGGGCCAGCAGGGCGGCAAAGGCGTCCAGCTCCTCCTGGGCGGCGTCCAGCCCGCAGTACTGCACCACCCCCGCCCCAATGGACGAGGGGGTGTTGGGCATCAGGCGGATCACCGGGCAGGACACCCCGGCCAGCTCCCGGATGCGGGCGCAGGACAGCCCGGCGGCCATGGTGGCCAGCACAAAGCGGTCCTTCCGGGCGGCCAGCACGGGGCGGATGCCCTCCAGCATGCCGGCCATCATCTGGGGCTTCACCCCCAGGAAAATCAAATCGCAGGCCCGGGCAATCTCCTCATTGGACGCGGCCCGGGTGCCGGGCAGCTCCCGGCACAGGGCCTGGGCCTTCTCCGGGGTGCGGTTGGCCAGATACAGCGCCGTCCCCTCCGGGGCGCCCTTTTGGGCCGCCCGGGCCAGGGCCGAGCCCATATTTCCCGTTCCAATAAAACCAACACACTGAAACACAGTCACTCCTCCTTCGGTTCCGCCCCGGCCTGGCCGGGCTACATTTCTCTATCTTATCATACCACAGGCGTCAAGGCCTGTACGGGAAAAATCCCGGCCTGGATACAGAATGATGCACCGGCGTCTCCGCTCCCTTTTCTCGTGCGCACGCACCCAATGGGTGAAGCGAGGGATATGCAGTCCGCATTCTATGTGCGCCGCCGCGCAGGTTATCTTCTCCCCCGCCGGTTGGGGATTTTTACAAAATCGAAGCCCAGCGCAGCGGGTTCGATTTTGAAAGGAGGAGCGACGGAATGAGCGAGACTTCCCGCTTGCGGGGAGGCGAGGGATATGGAGTCCGCGACGACGTTGTCACGCTGCGGCACGCTCGCGGCCTCCGCGCTTCGTTTTGTCACGCTGCGGCGGCTGCGCGACGCGCGGCTTCCCTGCGACTCGGGCTCAAAACAGGTCTGCTTCGCAGCCCCTCGGTTTTTCGTCCTCGCTCCGGTCCATCCGCGCTGCTCCGCACGCCTTCGCGCTTCGTTTTGTCACGCTGCGGCGGCTGCGCGACGCGCGGCTTCCCTGCGACTCGGGCTCAAAACAGGTCTGCTTCGCAGCCCCTCGGTTTTTCGTCCTCGCTCCGGTCCATCCGCGCTGCTCCGCACGCCTCCGCGCTTCGTAATAAAATCTTAATCGCTTCTTAATTGTTTTTTCCCGCCGCCTTCGATATACTACTGTGTACTAGTACACTTCATACAGTTTTCGGCGCCTGCGCCCCCGGGCCGGCGGGCCGCCGAAGGAAAGGAGGCCGCAATGATGCTGAATCTGGATTTCCGGGACGCCAGACCGATTTATGAGCAGGTCAAGGACGGCCTGCGCCGGCTTATGGTCACCGGCGCGATTCAGGAGGGGGAGAAGCTGCCCTCGGTGCGCGCCATGGCCACCGCTCTGGCCATCAATCCCAACACCATCCAGCGGGCCTACGAGTCCCTGGAGTCAGAGGGCTATGTCTACTCCATCCCGGGCAAGGGCTCCTTCGCCGCCCCCAACACCGGGGTGGACGAGAGCCGCAGGCAGTCGCTGCTGCGCACCTTTGACCAGACGGCGGCGGAGCTGCTGTTCCTGGGGATGGAGGGTGCCGCGCTGTGGGCCCGCATCCGGGTCCTGGAAGGGGGAGAGACAACGTGATCAAAGTCAACAATGTGGTCAAGACCTTTGACGGCTTCCGGGCTCTGGACGGTCTGACCATGACGGTGGAGAAGGGCTCCATTTACGGCCTGGTGGGGCCCAACGGGGCGGGCAAATCCACCATTCTGCGCCATATCACCGGCATTTACCGCCCCGATTCCGGCTCTGTGCTGGTGGACGGCCAGCCGGTGTATGAAAATCCGGCGGTGAAAGCCAAAATCTCGGTCATTCCGGATGAGCTGTACTACTTTGCCTCCGCCTCCACCCGGGACATGATGAAGTTCTACCGCGGGATGTACCCCAGCTTTGACGACAAGCGCTATCAGGCCCTGAAGGAGGCCTTCCCCGAGGTGGACGAGAAGCAGCCCATCCGCCGGCTGTCCAAGGGGATGCAGAAGCAGTCGGCCTTCTGGCTGGCCCTGTGCTGTCAGCCGGATGTGCTGGTGCTGGACGAGCCGGTGGACGGCCTGGACCCGGTGATGCGCCGGCAGGTGTGGTCCCTGCTCATGGGGGACGTGGCCCAGCGGGGGACCACGGTGCTCATCTCCTCCCACAACCTGCGGGAGCTGGAGGACGTGTGCGACCACGTGGGCATCCTCTCCCACGGCAAGGTGCTGCTGGAGCGCTCCCTCACCGACCTGCAGGACAACGTGGTCAAGCTGCAGCTGGCCTTCCAGGAGCCCGGCCTGCCCAGGCTGCCGGAGGATCTGAAGGTGCTGCACACCTCCCAGGTGGGGCGGGTGTACACCCTGATTGTCCGGGGAAGCCCCGCCGAGATTAAAACCCGCATGGCGGTGTACTCCCCCATCCTGATGGAGGCTTTGCCCCTGTCCCTGGAGGAAATCTTCATTTACGAATTGGGAGGTGAGGACTATGCGGTCCGGGACATCGTACTTTAATCCCACCCTCTACCGCAAGACCATGCTGCGCTTCTGGCCCCTGTGGGCGCTGTATGGCCTGCTGTGGCTGTTTGCCCTGCCCCTGAATCTGCTCAACCAGTATTTCTATACCCGGCGCTGGGACAGCGTGTCCCAGGCCCAGCAGCAGCTGCTGGACTGGGCCCGCAATATCCCCGACCTGCTCTCCGGCGGGGTGCTGGTCTCCTTTTTCTTCGGCGCGGTGTGCGCCATGGCGGTGTTCGGCTATCTGTACTCCAGCCGCTCCGCCTGCATGATGCACGCCCTGCCCATGCGGCGGGAGGGCCTGTTCACCACCCAGTACCTGGCCGGGGTGTCCTTCTTCCTGCTGCCCCACCTGGCGGTGGCCTTCCTCACCCTGGCGGTGGAGCTGGCCCTTCTGCCCCCGGACAGCTGGGCCTGCGCCCTGCCCTCTCTGGGCCTGTGGCTGCTGGTGCAGAGCGGTACCTGCCTGTTCTTCTTCTCCTTCGCCTCCTTCTGCGCCATGTTCACCGGCCACATCCTGGCCCTGCCCGCCTTCTACGGCATTTTGAACTTTCTGGTCATGGTGGTCTCCACCCTGCTTGCCCAGCTGCTGTCCCGGTTTTTTTATGGTTATCCCGCCCGAGGCTGGTTGGGTGGCTCTTTTGTGATGTACTGCACCCCGGTATACGCCCTGGGGGATGCCTGCGACTGGAACGCAGCGACCATCACCGTGGGCGAGATCACCTCAACCACCGGCGAATGGTATCTGGCCTCCCCCGCCACCGTGGCCGCCTATGCCGCCGCCGGGGTGGTGCTGGCGGTGCTGGCCCTGATGGTCTATCGCTACCGCCATGTGGAGTCGGCGGGGGACGTGGTGTCCATCGCCCTGGTGCGGCCGGTCTTCAAATACGGCGTCGCCCTGTGCGCCGGGCTGTGCTTCGGGACCTGGACGGCCGCCTTCTTCGGCTGGGTGGACAACACCCTCTCCCTGTCCCTGACCCTGTGCGTGCTGTTCTGGGCCGCCGCAGGCTATTTTGCGGCGGAGATGCTGCTGAAAAAATCCTTCCGGGTGCTGCGGGCCTGGAAGGGGGGCGTGGTCACGGTGGCCGCCCTGGCCGTGCTGTGCGCCTGCTGCGCCTTTGACGTGTTTGGGGTGGTAAACCGGGTGCCGGACGCCCAGGATGTGGCCGCACTGACGGTGTCGGGCAATCTGGGCGGTCCCTATGACAGCGGCACCCTTCAGCTCTCCGCCCTGAACGACACCCAGAAGATCGCCCTGTTCACCGACCTGCACCGGGCCATCATCAATGAACGGGCGCGTACCTACAACAGCAGAACCTACGAGCCGGGGGACAACTATATCTATCTGGAGCTGACCTACACCCTGAAAAACGGCTCCACCCTCACCCGGGAGTACCACTCCGTCCCCATCTTCCAAAGCGAGGAGAACCAGGAGGGTTCGGTCACCTGGTGCGCCAGCCGCATCAACGCCGACCGGGATATTACAGCGCGCAGCTATAACTTTGACTACTACCAGCAGGGCCGCCTGGTGGAGGCCTATCTCTCCGGCGTCTACCACTATCCCAGCGATGGGTCGGGGACGGAATACGCATATCAGGACATCCAATACCTGGACGGCGCCGCCGGCGAGGATCTGGCGGGGCTGTGGCAGGCGGTGCGGGCCGACTTTGCCGACGGAACCATCGGCGTGCGCTACCTCTTCGACGACCAGGCGCGCCTGGACCACACCTATCAGACCGATCTGGTGTTCTGCTTTGAGATGCCCAAGGCCAGCGCCGGAAAACCGGCGTCGGGCACCTCGGTGGAATTCTATATCACCCTCACCCCGGAGGCCAGCCGCACCCTGGACTGGCTGGAGCGCATGGGCGCGCTGGGCTCCCAGTATGCGCTGATCCCCCACGGCGGTTCCGCCCTCTCCCAGGCGGACGAGTCGGCGCCGGCCCAGACGGTTTCCTGAACAAAATCCGTCAAAAAAAGCGGCTGATTCCCTCCCTGTTCCGGCCCCTGTGCCGCCTGCCGGCGGCCGGGGGCCGCGTTTTTTCCGCCGGAAGGGGGGAACTTCCGGTACATTTTTTGTCCAGCGTCGAATTTCCGTCTTTTGGCGGAGGGAAATCCAACGGGATTTTACACAAAAACGTATTGCTTTTTGCCGTGGGCTCCGATATAATTCTCTACATAAGAGCAGAAACCCGGCGGCTTCTGCCGTCAAATTATTTTTTGGAGGTAACAGACATCATGAAAGAGATCTATATTGTCAACTGCTGCCGCACTGCCGTGGGCTCCTTCGGCGGCTCTCTGAAGGACACCCCGGCCGCGGAGCTGGGCTCCATTGTCATCAAGGAGGCCCTGAACCGCGCCGGCGTCAAGCCCGAGCAGGTGGACGAGGTCATGTTCGGCTGCATCCTCACCGCCGCCCAGGGCCAGAACGTGGCCCGCCAGGCCTCCTTGAAGGCCGGTGTGCCCGTCAGCGTCCCCGCCTACACCGTGGGCATGGTGTGCGGCTCCGGCATGAAGTCCGTTATCGAGGGCGCCCGCTCCATCCTGGCCGGCGACGCCGACATCGTGGTGGCCGGCGGCACCGAGAATATGTCTGCCGCCCCCTATGCCCTGCCCTCCGCCCGGTGGGGCGCCCGGATGTTTGACAACAAGATGGTGGACTCCATGGTGAAGGACGGCCTGTGGGACGCTTTTAACGACTATCACATGGGCACCACCGCCGAGAATATCTGCGACGTGTGGGGCATCACCCGCCAGGAGCTGGACGAGTTTGCCGCCGCCTCCCAGCAGAAGGCCTGCGCCGCCCGGGATGCCGGCCGGTTTGACGATGAGATCGTCCCCGTCATGGTGAAGCAGAAGAAGCAGATGGTGGAGTTCAAGCGGGACGAGCATCCCCGCGAGGGCACCACGGTGGAGGCGCTGGCCAAGCTGAAGGGCGCGTTCCCCGTGGGCCCCGAGGGCGTGGAGGATCAGGTGGTCCATACCTTCCAGCCCACTGGGATCCACGAGGCCGACACCCGCAAGCACGTGCAGCGGGTCACCGCCGGCAATGCCTCCGGCATTAACGACGGCGCCGCCGCCATCGTGCTGGCCTCCAAGCAGGCCGTGGAGAAGTACGGCCTGAAGCCCATGGCCAAGCTGGTCAGCTGGGGCCAGGGCGGCGTGGATCCCAAGATTATGGGCGTGGGCCCCGTGGTGGCCTCCCGTCAGGCTATGGACAAGGCCGGCCTGAAGATCGAGGACATCGACCTGGTGGAGGCCAACGAGGCCTTTGCCGCCCAGTCCATCGCCGTGGCCCGTGAGCTGAAGTTCGACATGAGCAAGGTCAACGTCAACGGCGGCGCCATCTCCATCGGCCACCCCGTGGGCGCGTCCGGCGCGCGCATCATCGTCACCCTGCTGCATGAGATGCAGAAGCGGCCCGAGGCCAAGAAGGGCCTGGCCACCCTGTGCATCGGCGGCGGCATGGGCGTTGCCACCATCTTCGAGAAGTGCTGACGCCCTGACCGTCCCCTCAATCAGCGTCATGTGATTTGGAAGGGTCACAGATAGACAGAAGGCCCCGCGGCGCGGCAGCCGCGGGGCCTTCCCTTGTCTGTCCGCCCATCTGCACAAAAAAACACCAAGACCCGGACGCGCCGGCTCCAAGGCGCTCCGGGTCTTGCTGCTGAAAAAGAGGATCCAAATGAAACGAACTGTCTCTTGCAGATTTTATAATACGGGAAAGATATTAAAAAATCCAACCCCAGTTGTTACATAAAGTTTAAATCTTTCCCCCGCCCGGCCTTTTCCCCACGGGAAAGGAGAAGGGGCTGACGGATCTCCGTCAGCCCCTCAAAGAAATTGGAGGATAGAATGAAAAGATGTTCTTGCCTTGCGAGTATCAGTATATCCGCTGATTATTAAAAAAGTCACCCGCAATTGTTACAAAAGCTTTAAATCTTTTCTTTTTCGCCTCTGAGCTGTTCAAAAAAGCCCTGAAGCACCCCCTGGCACTCCCGCTCCAGGGGCCCCCGGTAGATGCGGGGGTGGTGATTAAAGGGCTCCTCGAACAGGTTGAGCACCGAGGCGCAGCACCCCGCCTTTTCGTCCCGCACCCCATAGTGCACCGCGCGGATCCGGGCGTTGATGATGCCCCCGGCGCACATGGGGCAGGGCTCCATGGTGACATACAGCTCGCAGCCGTGGAGCCGCCAGCTGCCCACCCGGGCACAGGCCTCCCGGATGGCCTCCAGCTCGGCGTGGGCGGTGGCATCCCCCCGCTCCTCCCGGCGGTTGCGCCCCCGGCCGATGACCTGGCCGTCTTTCACAATGACGCAGCCCACCGGCACGTCCCCCCGCTCCGCCGCCTCCCGGGCCAGGTCCAGGGCCTGGCTCATAAACTCCTCGTGGCTCATGCTCCGCTCCCCCGGACCTTTTCGCCCCGGTCAGGACTCAGCAGGGGGTTGATGCCCGCAAATTGATACTCAAATTTTTTCATGGGTGTCACCGCCTTTTTGCACTATTCTACCCTGTGCCGGTGCCTTTTTCAACCCGCGTTTTCCCGGCGTCCTGACACCCGGATCCCTTTTCCCATATCTCTCATGGCTGGAAAAGGGGCGCGCCGCTTAAACAGCGGCGCGCCCTCAGCTTGTCAAAGAAGCCCTCCCGCAGGGAGTTCCTGCGGCCGCAGCCGCAGGAATCAAATTGAATCCGTCATTTCCGGCGGCGTGTACGTCGGAAATGACACCTCTCATGAAAGGCAGTCCGACTTTTTCGACAGTCTCAGCCCTTCTTCTTCGACGCCTCCCGCATCCGCATTCCGTGGTCCAGAATGCGCTTGCGCAGGCGCAGGTTTTCGGGGGTGCACTCCAGCAGCTCGTCGTCCGCCAAAAACTCCAGGCACTGCTCCAGGGACAGCTGGCGGGGCGGGGTGAGCCGCAGCGCCTCGTCGGAGCCGGAGGCCCGCATGTTGGTCAGCTGCTTCTTCTTGCACACGTTGACGGAGATGTCCTCCGCCTTGGGGGTCTCGCCCACAATCATGCCGGCGTACACCGGGGTGCCCGGGCCGATGAACAAGGAGCCCCGCTCCTGGGCGTTATAGAGGCCGTAGGTCACCGCCTCGCCCGTCTCAAAGGCCACCAGGGAGCCGGTATTCCGGCGCTGAATCTCCCCCTTCACCGGGGCGTACTTCTCAAAGACGGAGGCCATAATGCCCTCGCCCTTGGTGTCGGTCAAAAACTCGTTGCGGTAGCCGAACAGGCCCCGGGAGGGGACCAGGAACTCCAGCTTGGTGCGGCTGCCCACCGGGTTCATGGTCAAAAACTCGCCCTTGCGGGAGCCGATCTTCTCCATCACCGCCCCCACGCAGTCGCCGGGCACGTCCACCACCAGGCGCTCCAGGGGCTCGCACTTCTGGCCGTCGATCTCCTGATACAGCACCCGGGGAGGGGAGACCTGGAACTCATAGCCCTCCCGGCGCATGGTCTCCATCAGGATGGACAGGGACATCTCGCCCCGGCCGGCCACATTGAAGGAGTCGGTGGAATTCTCCACCTCGGACACCTTCAGGGACACGTCCTTCAGCGTCTCCCGGAACAGCCGCTCCCGCAGCTGGCGGGAGGTGACAAACTTGCCCTCCCGGCCGGCAAAGGGGGAGTCGTTCACCGAGAAGGTCATCTCGATGGTGGGGGCGGAGATTTTCACAAACTCGATGGGCTCCGGGGCGTCGGGGGCGCACACCGTGTCGCCGATGGTCACGTCGCCGATTCCGCTCATGGCGATGATGTTGCCGGCGGTGGCCTCCTGAACGGGGACCTTGGCCAGGCCGTCAAACTCATACAGGGCCGTGGCCTTGGCCTTCTTGGGGGCGGCGTCCGGGTCGTGGTAGTTGCACACCACGATCTCCTGGTTCTGCTTGATGGTCCCCCGCTCAATGCGGCCGATGGCGATGCGGCCCACAAACTCGTTGTAGTCAATGGAGGACACCAGCATCTGGAAGGGGGCGTCCACGTCGGCCTCGGGGGCGGGGATGTACTCCAGAATGGTGTCGAACAGGGGCTGCAGGTTGCTGCCCGCCACGTCGGGCTGGACGGAGGCGGTGCCCTGCCGGCCGGAGCAGAACAGCATGGGGGAGTCCAGCTGCTCGTCGGTGGCGTTCAGGTCCATCAGCAGCTCCAGCACCTCGTCGATGACCTCGTACACCCGCTGGTCGGGGCGGTCGATCTTGTTCACCACCACGATGACCCGGTGGCCCAGCTCCAGGGCCTTGCTCAGCACAAAGCGGGTCTGGGGCATGGGGCCCTCGGCGGCGTCCACCAGCAGGATAACGCCGTTGACCATCTTCAGGATGCGCTCCACCTCGCCGCCGAAGTCGGCGTGGCCCGGGGTGTCCACAATGTTGATTTTCACACCCTTATATTCCACCGCGGTATTTTTGGCCAGAATGGTGATGCCCCGCTCCCGCTCCAGGTCGTTGGAGTCCATCACCCGCTCCACCACCGCCTGGTTCTCCCGATAGACGCCCGACTGCTTGAGCATCTCGTCCACCAGGGTGGTCTTTCCGTGGTCTACATGGGCAATAATCGCCACATTTCTCAGTTTCTCATTCTTCATCTTCTGTTTTCCTCCTACTTATGGCAAAGCCGCTCTGCCGGACCGGCGGCAGAGGGTGCAGCTGAACAAAACTCCAGGGCCGCGGGCAGGACGCCCGTCCCCTCCGCGCCCCCAAGCCTTGAAATTCTCGATTCCCATACAGTATAGACGTGGTATTATACCCCCATTTTTCAAAAAAGGCAACGTTTTTGGAAGAAAATCTTTTGCTGCGGGCCGGGAGACGCCCGCAGCCGCCCCCCCTTCGCCCGCCTTGTAACAGCCCGCTCCCTATGGTACAATTTGCACCGCGGACCTGACCGCCGCGGGAAAGGGGAGAAGAGGCCCATGATTTTCTTGATTGCCGGCGCCTCCCACACGGGGAAAACCCTGCTGGCGCAAAAGCTGATTGAACAGTACCATTATCCCTGCCTGTCCATCGACCTTTTAAAAATGGGGCTGATCCGAAGCGGGAACACCGCCCTGACGCCGGAGGACGACCGGGAGCTGGAGGGCTATTTGTGGCCCATTGTCCGGGAGATGATCAAAACCGCCCTGGAAAACGGGCAGAACCTCATTGTGGAGGGGGGCTACATCCCCTTCAGCTGGAAGGAGGACTTTGACCCCCAGGCCCTGTCGGAGATCCGCTTCTGCTGCCTGGTGATGAGTTCTTCCTACCTCCGGCGCCATTTCGGGGACGTCAAGCGCTATGCCAGCGTGGCGGAACGGCGCGGGGACGACTCCTGGTGCACCCTGGAGTTCCTGCTGGAGGACAACGCCCGCTGTCTGCGGCTGTGCCGGCAGTACCACCACCCCTGCCTTCTGATTGACGACCGCTATCAGGTGGAGCCGGACTGGACCGCTCCCCAGCCATAGGCCGGGGCGGTCAAATTCGCCCTTGACTTTTTCGAACAAATGTTGTATTTTATATATAGAACATCCGTTCTTTTCTGCCCGCCTCCTCTGACGGACAGCGGAATCGTCCGGTTTTTGGGTCTGCCTGTCAGGTAAGCTGTACCCATCAAACAATCCACATGCGGGGGGATACAGAATGCAGACAATTTTTTACTCCACAGCCAATATTGTAAGCCGTCCCGGCAAGATTGTGGATCTGGCGGAATACCGGCGGTCCGCGGCGCGGGGGCGCACTGCCGTTCCGACCCTTCCGCGGGAGCCCTGGGGGGAGTCTGAACAGGGCGGAGAGGCCCCCCAGCCCGTTTTCCCCAGGCCCCGGCGCAGGGATCGCCGCCGGCGCGGCGCGCTGCTGCTGGACGCCTGCGCCAGCCTGAGCGTGGTGGTCATGACCCTGTCCTTTACCCTCTATCTGCTGCTGGGCTGAGTCCGCCTTCGTGAATCCGACGAAATTTTTTCTGCGGGCTTTGGCCCCCTGCGGAGGTTTTTGTGTTTTTCCCTTTATTTCTCTCATTTTTCTACCATATATCGGGCCTTTGGGGCGGTGAAAGCGGTGCTTTCGCCGCCCCGCTTTTATCTCCCGGCCCAAGGGAGGACTTGACGAATGGCCAAAAAGCGTGTATAGTACTCTTTGTTACCAATTTGTAACTCTTTTTCCCGATTTGTCATTTTTCTTCGGAACGCATCTGCAGCGAGGTAAACTATGAATCAGCTTCAGGAACGGATTCAACCGGAGGCGGCCCTCCCGACGCCTCACGTCAGCCGTCAGGAGCGCCAGGAGGAGCTCAGGCGGCAGCTGAAGGCACTCAAGGAGTGGTCCCGCATCCATTTCCGCCGCTGGGCCTATCTGGCCCACGACGCGGTGGCGGGCAACCGGGCGGTGGGCCCCATTACCTTTCTGGGGGTGGCCGCCGCTCTGGGCCTGGCTCTGACCATCACCACCCTGTACAGCCCCAGCTACTCCGTCACCGTGGACGGCCAGGAGATCGGCGTGGTGGCGGATCAGAGCATGGTCAGCGACGCCATCCAGAAGGTGGAGACGGAGGGCACCGCCCTTCTGGGCCACGACTATGACATCCAGGGCCAGGTGGACTACCAGTTCGCCCTGACTCTGAAGACCGATCTGACTCCCCAGGAGGATATTGAAACCTTCTTCTACGGACAGCTCAACCAGGTCAGCGACCAGCTGCGGGAGTATCGGGTCTCCGTGGGCGGCCAGGTGATCGGCGTGGTGAAGGACGAGGCCGCCCTCAACGAGATGCTGGAGTCCATGAAGGCCCAGTATGTGACGGAGAACACCGTTTCGGTGGACTTTGTGGAGGAGGTCACCGTGGATTATGTCTACGCCTCCGACGTGCTGATGTCCATCAGCGAGCTCCAGGCGGCGCTGGAGGCCAACACCACCGGCGAAACCACCTATACCGTGCAGAAGGGCGACACCTTCAACGCCATCGCCTATGCCAACGACATGGCGGTCAGCGACCTGAAAAACCTCAACCCCGACGTGGATATCAACCGCCTGATGATCGGCGACGTGCTCAACGTCAAGGAGGTCATTCCCACCCTGTCCGTCCAGACCGTGGACCACGAGGTGTACACCCAGGCCATCGAATGCCCGGTGGAAGAGGTGGAGGACAGCTCCATGTATATCGGGGACTCCAAGATTATCACCCAGGGCGTGGAGGGCGAGGCCCAGATTGAGGCCAATGTCACCTATGTCAACGGCGTGGAGCACCAGCGGGAGGTGGTCTCCTCCACCACCCTGCGGGAGCCCACCACCACCGTCAAGGCCGTGGGCACCAAGGAGAAGCCCAAAACCGCCTCCAAGGGCACCTACATCTGGCCCATCAACGGGCGCATCAGCTCCTACTTCGGCGGCCGGTACATCTTCGGCGGATACAGCTACCACTCCGGATTGGATATCACCGCCTCCTACGGCGCCACTATCAAGGCGGCCGACGGCGGCACCGTCACCTTTGCCGGTACCAAGGGCACCTACGGCAAGCTGGTCATCATCACCCACGACAACGGCACCCAGACCTATTACGCCCACAATTCCTCTCTGCTGGTGTCGGCGGGGGATAAGGTGTACCAGGGCCAGGCCATCGCCAAGGCGGGCAGCACCGGCCGGGCCACCGGCGTCCACTGCCACTTTGAGGTGCGGGTCAACGGCACCGCCGTCAACCCCCTGAACTACCTCAGATAATTTCCCCAAGTTATCCACAGGCGCCCCCGGGACTCCGGGGGCGCCTGAGACTGTCGAAAAAGTGGCGAATGCCACTTTTTCGAGTAGGCCGCACGAAATTTCAGGCTCGATTTCTTGCGAAATTGTCGCCCAAAATTTCGTGAGAGGTGTCATTTCCCAGGCACATGTCCTTGGAAATGACTGGATTTCATTTTATTCCGCCGTCTGCGGACGGCGGAACTCCTTGCAGGAGGGCTTTTTTGACAAGCTGAGGCGCCCCCGGGACTCCGGGGGCGCCTGTGACTGTCGAAAAAGCGGCTTGTCAATTTCGATCAATTGACAAGCCGCTTTTTTAGCGGGATTGCATGGCGGAAGGAACTCAATTTCTTACGAAAAAGCCGCCCTTTCCGCCATGAAGAAGCGTCATTTACGCATGCAGCCATCCGGGACGTAACTTAATTCCCCACTATGAAGCCGCCCCGGCGCTTCAGGGACGCCATCATCCCGTGATGGTGGTGCCCGCCGCCCGCTGGCCCAGCATGTGCAGCAGCAGCACGTGCTCCTTCCGGCCGTCCAGGATGGACACCTCGCCCACTCCGGACCGGACGGCGTGGATGCAGCCCCGCAGCTTGGGCACCATGCCCCCGGCAATCAGGCCCGAGTCCATCAGCTCCTGGGCCCGGCGGGTGTCCATGCGCCCCACGGCGGTCTTGGCGTTGTGGCTGTCCAGCAGCACCCCGCCCACGTCGGTGAGGAATACCAGGCTGTCCGCCCCCAGGGCCTCGGCAATGGCCCGGGCGGCGTCGTCGGCGTTGCAGTTCAGGCCCTCCCCGTCCAGCCCCAGGGCGATGGGGGAGACCACGGGGAGGAAATCCCCGTCCATCAGCACCTCCAGCACCTTGGGCTCCACCCGGGCGATTTCGCCCACCCGGCCCAGGGCTGGATCCTTCACCGAGGCGGTGATCAGCCCCCCGTCCTTGCCCGAGATGCCCACGGCGGACACCTCCAGCCGCCGCAGCTGGCCCACAATGTCCTTGTTCACCTGGGCGGACAGGGCCATCTCCGCCGCCTCCAGGGTGGCCTGGTCCGTATAGCGGTAGCCGTTTTCAAACCGGGTGGGCACCTTCAGCCTGTCCAGCAGGGCGGTGATATTCTTTCCGCCCCCGTGGACCAGCACCACCCGCATCCCCGCCATGCGCAGGGCGGCCACATCCTGAAGGATGGTGTCCACATTCTCCCCCCGGGACAGGGCGGAGCCCCCGTATTTCACCACCGCCGTCCGGCCCTCCTGGCGCTTGAGCACCGGCAGGACGGACAGCAGGCTGCGCACCTTCTCCAGCCCGTCCAGGCGGTGGGCCACGTCGTACTCCTGCAAAAAGCTCTGGGCGTACTCCACGTCCGAGGGCGTGTCAATATACTCCCTGCCCCGCTTCTGGCGGGTCTCCGCCCCCTTGCCGGTGATCAGCACCACCGAGGGCCGCCCCTGGCAGCCCAGGATGGCCTGACGGATGGCCTCCCCCCGGTTGGGCTCGATGGAGTACTCCGTCCCCGCCGCCTCCACATACCGGGCGATCTCCCGGCAGATGTCCAGGGTGTCCTCCTCCCCCGAGTCCTCCTCGGTGAGGATGACCAGGTCGGAGTTGGCCCCCGCCGCCTCGCCCAGGTCCTGCCGCCGGTCCAGCGCCTTGCTGCCCGGGCAGCCGAACACCGTGACAATCCGCCGGCCGGGGTACTCCTCCCGCACCGAGCGGTAGAGCGTCTCAAAGGACATGCGGTTGTGGGCGTAGTCCACAATGGCCACCACCGTGTCGTCGGCGTTGGTGTACACCTCCATGCGGCCGGGCACCCGGGCCTTCATCAGCCCCACATAGACGCACTCCTCCGGGATGTCCAGCCCCTGGCTCAGGGCGATGGCGGCCAGAGCGTTCTCCACGTTGAACAGCCCCGGCATGGTCAGCCGGAACTGCCGCTGGAAGCGCCGGGTGCGCACCCGGAACAGGATGTCGCCCCCCTGTTTGCGGATCTGGGAGGCGTATACGTCGGCCTCCTCGTCCCGGCGGGAGAAGGTGATCACCGGCCGGCCGCTGTTCCGGGCGGCCTGGAGCACCCGGCCGGCGTGGTCGCTGTCCAGATTGACGCAGCACAGGTCCGCCTGGGCGAAAATCCGCAGCTTGGAGGAAAAATAGTCCTCAAAGTCCGGGTGCTCGATGGGGGAGATGTGGTCGGTGCCGATGTTCAGAAAGCAGGCGGCCGCAAACCGGGTGCACAAAGTCCGGTGGTACTTCAGGGCCTGGCTGGACACCTCCATGGTGAGATACTCCATGCCGCTGTCCAGGGCGTTGGCAAAGTGGCGCTGGAGCTCCAGGGGCTCCGGGGTGGTCAGGTGGGACTCAAAGCGCTCCGCCCCGTCATAGGTGTCGATGGAGGAGATGATGCCGCTCTCCCCCTTGCCCTTCCGGGCCATATCCTCATCCAGGATATATTTCAGGTAATAGGCGGTGGAGGACTTGCCCTTGGTGCCGGTGATGCCCACCACCTTCAGCCGCCGGGAGGGGTGGCCGTAGTACAGGTCGGCCAGGGGGGCGATGGACAGCCGCATGTCCCGCACCAGCAGGCAGGGCAGGTCCACCCCGGGGTAGGGGACCTGGCTGACATAGGCCGCCGCCCCCTTCTCCCGGGCGGACTGAAGGAATTCCTCCCGAAAGCCCGCCCCCTTGCACAAAAACAGGGTGCCCGGCTCCACCTGGCGGGAGTCGTAGGACACCAGCGGCACGGGGGCGGACCGGTCCAGCCCCTCCGGCACGGGGGCGGCCAGCAGGTCCCGCTCCTCCAGCAGGCGGATATAGTCCCCAAGGGTGTAAACAGTGTGTTCCATGCAGGCACCTCATTCGTCACGCGGCGGCCCCGGAGGGCCGGGTCCGCCGTCTTGTTTCGTGTTTTATTTTACAAAGATGGTCCGCAGCGGCCTGTGGCAGGCCAGCACGGCCCGCTCGGCCAGCACGGCCATGGCGTCGGTGTAGAAAGGGGAGAGGTGGTGCTGGGCCGCGAACACCGACAGCTCGGTGCAGGCCAGCACGGCGCAGTCGCAGCCCTGTCCCACCAGATCCCGGTGGATGGCGGCAAACTTCTCCGGGTCCCCGTCCCGGCCCGCCTTGATGTCGTCATAGATCAGGGACATGACCAGACGCTGGGCGGCGGGGGAGGGGACCGCCGCCTGAATCCCGCAGGCGGCAAACTCCGTCTGATACAGCCCGGTGCGGATGGTGCCGTCGGTGGCCAGAATGCCGGGGCGGCGTCTGCCCTGGGCGGCCAGCTCCCGGGCCGTCTCCCGGATCATGTGCAGGATGGGGATGGAGATCTGCTCCTGCACCCGGGGGATAAAAAAGTGGGAGGTGTTGCAGGGGACGGCAATGACGGTGCACCCCGCCCCCTCCAGCAGCCGGGCGTCGGCCAGCAGACGCTGGTACACCGCCTCCCGCTGCTCCTCCGTGCCCAGAATGGCCTGGGTTCGGTCGGGAACGCCGCTGTCCGACAAAATCAGGGCATTGACGTGCTCCTGGTCCGTACGGGCGTCCGTGCGGTCAATGACATACTGATAAAACGTATTGGTGGCCTGGGGGCCCATGCCGCCCAAAACGCCGAGACGATCCTTCATAACATCACCATAGCAGTAAAAAGCATCTGTTTCCAATGGGAGCCGGCCGGGGGCTGCCGGCCCGTTCCTGTGACAGCCCGGCGGGCGGTACCCGCCGGGCTGCTCCCGCGCCGTCCTCAGTCCTCCGGCACCCGGTTATACTGCTTGAAGCGCTTGATATTTCCCAGGTGATTTTTCCAAATCCGCAGCCGGCGCTTCAGTCCGGCGTCCCGGCGGTACACCAGGGAGTGGTGGTCCGCCCCGGCGCGGATCAGGGCGCGCATCTCCTGGTGATAGCGCTTGGGAGTAAACTGGAAGGCCACCTTCCGGGGCACCATCCGCCACAGGGAGCGGTTCCCGGCAATCTGGAAGGGCAGCTCCCGGCCCTCCACATAGTCCTCCACCACCAGCCTGGCGATGTTATAGCCCGCGCCGGTGACATAGTAGTTGCTCCGGCCCTGGCGGCAGTTGATCTCAAAGGCCTTGTACCTGCCGTCCCGCTGGTCGTACTTGATGTCGAAGTTGGAGAAGCCCACAAAGTGCAGGCTCTCCAGCAGCTCCTTGATTTTCATACACAGGGGCTCGTCCTGCTCCGTCAGGATTACGGCGTGGTTGCCGATGCCGTGGGGGGAGTGCTCCTCCAGCAGCACATGGCCCAGGCACATCAGCCTGACCTGGCCGGTGTGGTCGGAGTAATTGGTCAGCACCCGCATATAGCTGTCGTCCCCGGGGATGAACTCCTGGAGCACCATGTGGTCGGAGTAGCCCGCGGCATAGACGTGATCCAGGCTTTCAAGCAATTCTTCCCAGCTCTGGCAGATATAGACCTTGGCCAGGGAGTGGTCCCCGCAGGCCCAGTAGGCCACCGAGTCGGCGGGCTTGGCGATATAGGGCGGGCCCCAGGGGAGGGTGAAGTCGTGGCCCATGGACTTGTCGTAAATAAAGGTGGCCGGGTGGTCGATGCCGTACCGGTCGCACAGCTGATAAAACTTTTCCTTGTTGATCAGGGTGTCCAGCAGGGCCCCGTCGATATAGGGGGCAATCACGTTGTCCGGCAGGCTGTCCCGGCAGTGGGCCGCCAGCTGGACATAGCTGTCGCCGCAGCCCAGCAGGATAACCTTCTTGTCCGGGAACTGGCGGGATACCATCTCCACATTCCGGCGGAAGGCCTCCTCGCTCTCGTTGTCCGGGCACACCCGATAGTCCAGGATGGCGCTGCCCCGGCAGGGGAAGGAGGGATACTTGCCATAGGCGATGGAGCGCACCCCATAGGCCTCGTGAAAGGCCCGGGCCACACTGTACACGTTGATGTCGCCGCCGAAGAGCAGCGGCTGAAAGGTTAAGTCAGGCACTTGCAAAAACCCCTTTGGTGAAATTGAAAATGAGAAAATCAGGCGCCGGCGGAGCCGGCGCGGGCCGGGCGGTGCACAGGGGCCCGGCAGCCCCCGCTGTTCAGCGGTACTCGACCTGGAACCCCTTGGCGAACAGGGGGTCAATGTCAAAGGTGGCCAGGTCCCCCGCGGAGCACTTCAGCCCCGTCACGTCCAGCGCCGTCTCGGCCGCGCCGATGGGGGCCAGCAGGCGGGCCCGCTGGTCGCCGATGCGCACGGTGCGGCGGCTGGCCCTGCGCCAGAATCGCAGCAGGGCCCAGAAGCCGCTCTCCCGGGGCCAGGACACCCCAAAGCCGTTTTGATAGCCCACCGGCAGGATGGCCACCCGGGTGGGGCGCTTGAGCTTCACCGGCTTGTCCACCCCCACGGTGTGGCCCTTGGGCAGCCAGCGCACCTCCGTCAGGGGCGCCTGTCCATAGCCCACGGTGCGCAGCCCGTCGTCCCGGGTGCGGCGGCACCGGCCCAGCATGGCCGACCCCGCCCGGACGGCGTCCAGCCGGGCCTCGTCGTTGTGGAGCAGGGCAAAGGAGCCCGCCGCGTGGACGGTACCCGTCTCAAAGCCGGCGCCGTGGATGGTGTCCAGCACCTGGTGGAACTGCTGGAGCTGCTGCCTGGTCTCCGGGTCGTTGACCTTGGCGGCGTGGAGCTGGGTGTAAATGCCCGACAGGGCCACGTTGGGCAGCGAGCGGTAGGCCAGCAGGATTTTTTCCGGCTCGCCCACCAGAAAGCCGCCAAAGCCCATCCCCGTGTCCACCTGAATGTGGGCCTCGGCCACGGTGGAGCGGTTCTCCGCCAGGGCGTTGAGGGCCATCCCCGTATCCACCGAGGAGATGGTGCACACCACGTTCAGATCCACCAGCCGCTCCAGCTCCTCCCGGTCCGTGGTGGAGCGGAGCATCAGAATCTCCTCGTCCACAAAGCCCGCCTTGCGCAGGGCCTCGGCCTGGGCCGTCTCGCTGACGGCAAAGCGGCCGATCCCCTCGTCCCGCAGCAGCCTGGCCAGCGGCACGGTGCCCGCGCCCCCGCCGTCTCCGGTGAGCACGCCGTAGACCATGCGGCCCGCCGCCCGCTCCTTGATAACAGACAGGTTGTGCTTGACCGCCGCTTTCTCAATGACCAGCTTGCGCATGTGGGACGCTCCTTTCTGTGTCTTGTGAGCCCTGCAGGCCGCGGTCCCCGGCGGGCCGCGGCAGTATATCAATTTATTTTACCACCCTTTCTAAAAAATAGCAACTTGAAAGCCGCCGGGCGGGGAATTTGTCCGGACCCCGTGGAGTTGGTTGCAATCCATCCCCTTTTGGTGTAAAATAGGACAGTATTATTTGGAAATTGCCCGACGCGGCACGGAAAGGAGCCTGCAACAGATGGACGACAAGGTAAAGGATCTGCTGGATCGCATTCGCGGCACCGCCAGCGTGGCCGCCGACGCCGCGGCCGACACCGCCCGGGTGGCCGGCCGGAAGGCCGGTCAGATGGTGGACGTGGCCAAGCTGAACGTCCAGCTTTTTGATTTGACGGGGGACCTGAACGACATCCTGCGCCAGCTGGGGCAGGTCATGTACGACACCCACCTGGGCCGCGCCCCCCAGGAGGATTCCGTGGGCGAGCTGCTGGCCCGGGCCGACGGGCTGTCGGAAAAGATTGCCGAGGTAAAGGGCCGCATTGCCGACCTGCGGCAGACCAAGGCCTGCCCCGCCTGCGGGGCCCCCTGCGGCAAGGAGGACAAATTCTGCCGCCGCTGCGGCGCCGGTCTGGAGTAAGGAGGGCCGCACCATGACCTATACCATGGATCAGTACCGGGAGAGCGCCCGGGCCATCCGGGCCCGCCTGGGGGACTTTGTGCCCAAAGCGGCCATGATTCTGGGCTCCGGCCTGGGCTATCTGGGGGACGAGGTGGAGTCCCCCATCGCCATCCCCTATGGGGACATTCCCCACTTCAAGGCCTCCACCGCCCCGGGGCACAAGGGGCGTCTGGTCTTCGGCACGCTGGAGGGGCAGCCGGTGGCCGTGATGCAGGGCCGGATGCACCACTATGAGGGCTACACCTACGAGGAGGTGTCCTACGCCGTGCGGGTGCTGCGGCTGCTGGGCTGCGAAACCCTGATTGTCACCAATGCCGCCGGCTGCGTCAACACCAGCTGGCAGGCGGGGGATCTGATGCTCATCACCGACCACATCAAGATGTTCTCCGAATCCCCCCTGCGGGGGGAGAACCTGCCCGACTTCGGCGTGCGCTTCCCCGACGCCTCCCACCTGTACACCCCCCGGCTCCAGGAGCTGGCCCGCCAGACGGCCCGGCAGCTGGGCATCCCCCTGCGGGAGGGGGTATACTTCTACTGCTACGGCCCCCAGTATGAGACGCCGGCGGAGGTGCGGGCGGCCCGCATCCTGGGGGGCGACGCGGTGGGCATGTCCACCGCCCCGGAGGTCATTGTGGCCGGCCACTGCGGCATGGAGGTGCTGGGGCTGACCCTGCTGTCCAACATGGCGGCGGGCATTCTGGACCAGCCCCTCTCCGAGCAGGAGGTCCTGGACGCCGCCGAGGCGGCCCGGGAAAAGTTTTCCGGCCTGGTGCGGGCCTGCCTGCGCAAGCTGTAACGTCCTGCCTGTTTTTGAAAGGAGGTCTCCGGCATGATTACCCCCTTCAACCGCGCGGAACTGTTTGTCACCTATGATTTGGACCGCATGAACCAGGTGCGGTACGCCCTGGAAGAGGCGGGGCTCGACTACCAGTACAAGGCCAAGGATCTGGCCAGCCCCACCATCCTGGACGGGCTGTTCGGCGGCGTCGACACCCGGGCCCGCACCGGCACCTTCGGCATCACCCACGCCGCCCGGGTGGAGTACCGGCTGTATGTCCTCCGGGACCAGCTGGAACAGGCCCAGGCCCTGCTGCGGGAAGCGGGCCTCTAGCTTTTCCCCTCACACTGCTGTCTCATCATTCACATCATTCAGAAAGGGTCTGCCATGTCCATTCTTTTTACCAATGTCACCGCCGTCCCCATGGACGGGACGCGGACGGTGCTGCAAAACGCCTATGTGGCGGTGGATGGGACCACCATCACCGCCGTGGGAACCGTCCGCCCCCGGGGGGACTTTGACCGGAGCATCGACGGGACGGGCAAAGTGCTCCTGCCCGGCCTGATCAACGCCCACACCCACCTGCCCATGACCCTGATGCGGGGCTACGGCGGGGGCTGCGACCTGCATACCTGGCTCAACCAGTATATTTTCCCCGCCGAGGCCAGGCTGGACGACCGGGCCGTGGCCGCCGGCGCCGGCCTGGGGCTGGCGGAGATGATTGCCTCGGGGGTCACCTGCGTGGCCGATATGTACGACCACTGTGACGCCATTCTCCGGCAGGTGGTCCAGGCCGGCCTGTCCGCCAACATCGCCCGGGGCATCACCCTGTTCACCGATGACTACTCCTTCGACACCTTCCCCGGCTGCGTGGAGGCCCGGGCCCTGTTTGACCAGTGGCACGGCTATGGGGACGGGCAGATTCTCGTCGACGCCTGCATCCACGGGGAGTACACCTCCCGCCCCGCCCTGTGGCGGGACATGGCCGACTTTGCCCGGGAGCGGGGGCTGGGGATGCACGTCCACGTGTCCGAGACCGCCTCGGAGCATCAGGCCTGCATGGAGCGGTGGGGGAGGACCCCCATCCAGATTCTGGACGAGTACGGGGTGTGGGACTGCGGCCGCTCCCTGGCCGCCCACTGCGTCTACACCACGGCGGAGGACTGGGCCATCATGGCGGAGAAGGGCATCTCCTGCGTCCACAACCCCTGGTCCAACCTGAAGCTGGGCTCCGGCGTGGCCCCCATCCCCGCCATGAAGCGGGCGGGGGTGAACATCGCCCTGGGCACCGACGGCATGTCCTCCCACAACAGCGCCGACCTGTTTGCCGATATCAAGCTCACCGCCGTCCTCCACAACGGGGTGGGCCGGGATCCCATGGCCCTCACCGCCTGGGACGCCCTGGAGATGGCCACGGTGAACGGGGCCCGGGCCCTGGGCCGGAACACCGGCGTCATCGCCCCCGGGAAGGACGCCGACCTGATTCTGGTGGATTTCTCCGCCCCCAACCTGACTCCCTGCCACGACACCGCGGAAAACCTGGTCTTCGCCGCCCACGGCTCCAACGTGGTGATGAATATGGCCCGGGGCCGCATCATATATGAAAATGGGGCATTCCTCACCCTGGACCTGGAGCGCATCCGGGCCGAGGTGACGGGCTACGCCCTGCCCCTGATATTCGGAGCCGGGAAATAAGGGCCGCGGCCCGGGGCGTCCAGCCCCTTTCCGTCTCAAACCAAGGAGGTCCCCCTATGGCCCAACGCAGCCAGCCCCCGCGCCGGGCGGCAAAACAAAATACGTTCTTCGGCGGGGCGGCGATTCTGGCCGCCGGTATCCTGGTGGTCAAGCTCATCGGCATGTTCTACAAAATTCCCCTGGCCAACATCATCGGGGAACAGGGCAACGCCGACTTCAACAACGCCTATAACATCTACGCCGTCCTGCTGACCATCTCCACCGCCGGACTGCCCGTGGCGGTGTCCAAGCTGGTCAGCGAGGCCAATGCCACCGGCCGCCGCAACCAGGTCCGCCGGGTCTTTCTGCTCTCCCTTTCCCTGTTTTTGGCCCTGGGCACCGCCTCCTTCCTGGTGATGTACTTCCGGGCGGACTGGCTGGCCGGCCTGATGAACGACTCCAAGGCCGCCGCCGGCATCCAGGCCCTGGCCCCGGCGGTGGTGTGCGTGGGCTGTCTGTCCGCCTTCCGGGGCTATTCCCAGGGGCACAGCAATATGACGCCCACGGCGGTCTCCCAGATTATCGAGGCCCTGTGCAAGCTGATTATCGGCCTGGCCCTGGCCTACTGGCTTATCTCTGCCGGCCAGCCCCCCGAGGTGGGGGCCGCCGGCGCCATCACCGGCGTCACCGTGGGCACCATTGTGGCCCTGGCCTACATGCTCCTGTCCTTCCTGTTCCACCGCGACCCGGGGGAGCGCCTGTCCCGGGACGTGCCCGACGGGGCGGGCACCATCCTGAAGGACATTCTGCGCATTGCCATCCCCATCACCCTCAGCTCCTCCATGGTGGGAATCGTCACCGTGATTGACTCCTCCCTGGTCCAGGGGCAGATCCAGCGGGTGCTGCTGGAAAATCCGGACAGCTGGACGCTGTACACCGGCTTTGTGGACTTCACCGCCCTGGACAGCGCCCTGTCCGCCTGGAAGGAGACCCTGGGCGCCGGTACGGCGGCCACCATGGCCGCCCTGAACCAGCAGCTGGCGCTGGAGACCCCGCCGGACGCCGCTCTGGCCCTGAGCGAGGCGGTGCAGGACATCAGCCGCACCCTGTACGGCAACTACGGCGCGGCCCTGAACATCTACAACCTGCCCACCTCCCTGATGTCCGCCATCACGGCGGCGGTTATCCCCGCCGTCTCCGGCGCCCTGGCCCGGCGGGACCGCCGGGCGGCGGCCCGGGTGTCCGGCTCCGCCCTGCGCATCACCGCCCTGGCCGCCTTCCCCATGGGCGTGGGCCTCTTCGTGCTGGGCAAGCCCATTATCCGCCTGCTCTTCTCCAGCTACAACCCGGAGCTGGCCGGCCCGCTGCTGTCCACCCTGGGGCTGGCCACCGTCTTTGTGTGCATGATGCTGGTGTGCAACTCCATCCTTCAGGCCCACGGCTTTGTCACCCTGCCCGTCATCGTCATGCTGGCCGGCGGCGCAGTCAAGATTTTCACCAATTACAATCTGGTGGTTCTGCCCGGTGTGGGCATCTTCGGGGCCCCCACCGGCAACATTCTGTGCTTCGGCCTGTGTCTGCTGCTGGATCTGATCATCATTTCCCGCGTCATCCCCCACCGTCCCCGGTATCTCCCCATCTTTGTCAAGCCCCTCATCGCCTCCGCCCTGATGGGCGGGGCCGCCTGGGCGGTATACGGCCTGCTGTCCCGGCTGCTGACCACCCAGACCATCGGGGGAGAGGCCGTGCTGAGCTGGACGGGCAATGCAGTCTCCGCCCTGGCCGCCATTCTGGTGGCCGTGGCGGTCTACGGCGCGCTGGTGGTGGCTCTGCGGTGCCTGTCCCGGGAGGACCTGTCCCTGATGCCCAAGGGGGATAAGATCGCCCGCCTGCTGCGGCTGTAACCGCGCCGTCCGGGGCGTGCAGATTTGGAAGTTTCTTCTTTTCTGCGCACGGGCGCGCCTGATTTCCTGCAAAAAACATCCAGGCGGCGGGTATTTTTCCCCCGTCTCCTGGAAATATAGAAAAATATCTTGATAAGGAAGCGAAATTGTGGTAGATTTTCAATGCAAAGCACACTACACGCTGGATGACCTGCTGCATATCATGCAGCTGCTGCGCGCCCCCGGAGGCTGCCCCTGGGACCGGGCCCAGACCCACCAGTCCATCCGCCGCAACATGCTGGAGGAGGCCTATGAGGTGGCCGAGGCCATCGACCAGGAGGATCCGGACCACCTGAAGGAGGAGCTGGGCGACGTGCTGCTCCAGGTGGTCTTTCACGCCCGCATGGCCCAGGAGGCGGGGCAGTTCTCCTTTGACGACGTGGTGGACGGCATCTGCCAGAAGCTGGTCTTCCGCCACCCCCACGTATTCGGCCAGGTGCAGGCCGCCGACTCCGACCAGGCGCTGGGCGCCTGGGAGGCCCGCAAGCGGGAGGAGAAGGGCCAGAAGACCGCCGCGGACACCCTGGACGGGGTTGCCCGCTCTCTGCCCGCCCTGATGCGGGCGGAAAAGATTCAGGACAAGGCCCGGAAGGCGGGCTTTGACTGGGATGAGATCGGCCCCGCTCTGGACAAGCTGTCTGAGGAGGCGGACGAGCTGAAGGCCGCCGCCCGGACCGGCTCCAACCCGGAGGAGGAGCTGGGGGACGTGCTCTTTGCCGCCGTCAAGGCCGGGCGCTTCCTGGGGCTGGACAGCGAGCTGGCCCTCCACGCCGCCTGCGAAAAATTTATCCGCCGCTTCCGCCGGGTGGAGCAGCTTTCAGACCGCCCCCTGACCCGGCTGGATGTCCCCGCGCTGGAGGCGCTCTGGCGCCGGGCCAAGGCGGAGGAGACCCCCCAAGCCGAGACTTAAAATCCCCCTTGGGCGGATTTAAGTATATTTCCCGACAGCCGCCGGTGGGCGCTGTCCACACATTCACAGGAGGAAAACAGACATGAATAAGACCGAACTGATTGCCGCCGTGGCCGAGAAGGCCGAGCTGTCCAAGAAGGACGCCGAGGCCGCCGTCACCGCCACCATCGACGCCATCACCGAGGCTCTGGTCCGGGAGGAGAAGGTGCAGCTGGTTGGCTTCGGCTCCTTTGAGATTAAGTCCCGTGCCGAGCGCGTGGGCCGCAACCCCAAGACCAAGGAGACCATCCAGATCCCCGCCTCCAAGGCTCCCGTGTTCAAGGCCGGCAAGGCCCTGAAGGACGCCGTGGCCCAGTAAGCGCCCGGTCTGTCAAAACGCCGTTTCGGCATGTTCCGGGGAGGGGCGCTGCGGACGGGAACCCCCCTCCGCGTCCCCTCTTCCGTACAATCAAGGGACGGTCCGGCCCCCTTTCCGTGGGCCTGCACCGTCCGGCAGACTGCGCAGGCGCCCTGGCGGGGGCTTTCCGGCGGTCTGAATCTCTGTCTTTTCATGCGGGGGCGCTGCGGGGCAGCGCCCCCGCGGTTTTTCATCCCCCCTCCAACAGAAAGGAGTGTTTTATCATGCGACTGGATAAGTGGCTGAAGGTCTCCCGCCTGATCAAGCGCCGCACCGTGGCCAACGAGGCCTGCGACAACCAGCGGGTCACCGCCAACGGCCGGCCCGTCAAGGCCAGCTATGAGGTAAAGGCCGGGGATATTTTAGAGCTGAAATTCGGCGAGCGCACCCTGCGGGTGGAGGTGCTGGTGGTGGCCGACAACGTGGGGAAGGCCGACGCCGCCGCCATGTACCGGGAAGTCGTATGACCGTCCGGCTATCCCCAGCGTCTGTGCAGTACGTCTCCCCGTGTGTAAGGCAGGTGTGCCCATGAACAAGCTGATTTCTCCCCTTCTGGCCCTCTCCCTGTGTGCCGGTCTGACCCTGTCCGCCGGCTGCACCGCCCGGACCGGCCAGACATCCCCCGCCGAATCCACCATTCTGGCCATGGATACGGTGATGCAGCTCACCGTCTATGGCAGCGGGGCCCAGCAGGCCCTGGACGCCGCCGCCGCGGCCATCTACGACCTGGAGGACAAGCTGTCCGCCACCGACCAGAACAGCGACATCTGGGCCGTCAACCACGCCGGCGGCAGCTGGACCCAGGTCTCCTCTGAAACGGCCCGGCTTCTGTCCGAAACCCTGGCGATGTGCCGGGAGACCGATGGCGCGCTGGACCCCACCGCCTATCCGGCGGTTCAGGCCTGGGGCTTCACCAGCCAGGAGGAGCTGGAGCCCCGGGACCGGATCCCCAGCGCGGAGGAGCTGGCCGCACTTGCCGCCCTGATTGACTACACCAAGGTGGAGCTGGACGAAAACCAGGTCCGCCTGCCCCAGGGCATGGCCCTGGATCTGGGGGCCACAGCCAAGGGCTATACCGGGGACTGCCTGGCCCGGCTGATGGAGGAGCAGGGAGTTGACAGCGCCATCTTCTCCCTGGGCGGCAATGTCCAGGCCGTGGGCAGCAGGCCGGACGGCTCCCCCTGGCGGGTGGGCATCCAGGACCCGGCGGGCAGCGGCTATCTGGGGGTGCTGGAGGCCTCTGACTGCGCGGTGGTCACCTCGGGCAACTACGAGCGCTTCTTCCAGCTGGACGGGATCACCTACTGTCACATCATGGACCCGGAGACCGCCTCGCCGGTGCAAAACGAGCTGGCCAGCGTCACCATTGTGGGCCCCTCCGGCCTGCGCTGCGACGCGTTGTCCACCGCCCTGTTCGTCATGGGGACGGAGCAGGGGGCCGGCTACTGGCGGGAGCACCAGGACTTCCAGGCCATCTGGATTGAGCAGGACGGCTCCATCCTCATCACCGCCGGGCTGGAGGACGCCTTCTCCCTGTCCCAGGGCTATGAAGACCGGGAGGTGACGGTACTGCAATGAAAAAGAGCACCAAGTATCTGCTGTTCCTGCTGGGGGCGGCGGTGGCTGTCTCGGCCGGCTCCCTTCTTCTGCGGCGCAGCAGCAGCGGTCCTCCGGTGGCCCGCATTCTCCAGGACGGGGTGCTGCTGGAGGAAATTCCCCTGGACAAGGTGGAGGTCTCCTACTCCTTCGACATCACAGACGGGGCAGGGGGGACCAACACCATCCTGGTGGAGCCCGGCCGCATCCGCGTCAGCCAGGCCAACTGCCCGGACCAGGTGTGTGTGGAGATGGGGGCCATCTCCGACGGCACCGTCCCCATCGTCTGCCTGCCCCACAAGCTGGTCATCGAGATTGTGGGCGGGGCGGAGGCGCTGGATGCGGCCGCGGGCTAAGGGGGCCCGCCGGCTCACCCTTCTGGCCCTGCTCACGGCCATTGCGCTGACCATCTTCCTGGTGGAGGCCCAGCTGCCCGTCCTCCCCATCCCCGGGGTCAAGCTGGGCCTGGCCAACATCGTCACCGTCTATGCCATGTTTGTGCTGGGGCCTGGGGACACCCTGATGATCCTGTGCGCCCGGGTCTTTCTGGGGGCGGTGTTTTCCGGCCAGATGAGCACCCTGCTGTACAGCGCCGGCGGCGGCCTGGCCTGCTGGCTGGTGATGCTGGGGCTGCGCGCCGTGCTGACTCCGCGGCAGATCTGGCTGTGCAGCCCCATTGCGGCGGTGTTCCACAACCTGGGCCAGCTGCTGGTAGCCGCCGCCGTGGCCAAAAGCTGGGTGGTGCTGGCCTGGCTGCCCTATCTGGTTCTGGCCGGCGCGGCGGCCGGCCTGTTCACCGGCCTGTGCGCCCAGCTTCTTGTCCAGCGCCTGGGGGATGGTCCGGGCGGTGTTTAGGATTCCGCGCCCGCCAGTGCAGAACGGGCCCCGGCGATCCCCCTCCGTCTTTGTCGGATACTCCCATTCATTGTCTTTTCTCCCCATTTATGCTACAATAAAATTTGGAAGCAGCACTTCCGCAGTCCATCACTGCGCAGGGCGGTCGGGTCATGAAACAGTACACCGGCTGCCTGCGCGCGCCTTTGCCTGAGGGCGCAGCGCTGCTAGCCGCAATCGCGCACCAGCAGCCATAAGTTCATATTCAGTAAGTCTTTATGAGGAGGGGACTGGTTATGTCACTGGGGGAAAAAGCAGGGTATTACTGTAAATCATTGGGAAAAAGCTGTGCTGAGGGCATTTTGCTGGCGGCCAACGAGGAATACGGCCTTGGGCTGACGCAGGACGAGGTTCAGCTCTTCGCCGGCTTCCGTACCGGCCCCGGCGGCGCCCTGGCCGGAGCCGTGGGGGTGCTCAGCCGCCTCTACCGCCGGCGGGCGGATCTGAAGGAGCTGTGCGCCGATTTTTCCGCGCTCTATGAACGGGAGTCGGCCAGCTCTGCTGCCGACGGCTCCGCAGCAGCGGAGCTGGCCGCCCGGCTGCTGGAGCAGTATATCAGCCAGCAGGAGGAGCCCTCCGCCGCCCCCAGGGAGGAGCCGACGGACGCTCCCCTGCGCCCGGAGGACATCAAGCGGGTCAAGGGGCTGGGCTTTCTTCAGCACAAGGGGACCAACAAGTTCAACGGCCGGGTTATCACCCGCAACGGCCGCATCACCGCGGACGAGGCCCAGGCCATCACCGACGCCGCCCGGCACTATGGCGACGGCCATCTGATGATGACCACCCGCCTGACCATCGAGGTGTCCGGCATCGACTATGGCGACATTGACGCCTTCCGCGCCGACCTGGCCAAGGCCGGGCTGGAGACAGGCGGCACCGGCGCCAAGGTCCGTCCCGTGGTCTCCTGCAAGGGCACCACCTGTCAGTACGGCCTGTACGACACCTATGCCCTGAGTGAGGAGATTCACCAGCGCTTCTACAAGGGCTATCGGGACGTCTCCCTGCCCCACAAGTTCAAAATCGCCGTGGGCGGCTGTCCCAACAACTGCGTCAAGCCCAATCTGAACGACCTGGGCATTGTGGGCGCCCGGGTGCCCGGCTACGACCCGGAGAAGTGCCGGGGCTGCAAAAAGTGCCAGCTGGAGGCCGCCTGTCCCGTCCACGCCGCCCAGCTGAAGAACGGCAAGCTGTTCATTGACCCCACGCTGTGCAACAACTGCGGCCGGTGCATCCAGAAGTGCCCCTTCCACTGCAACGACGAGGGCACCTCCGGCTGGAAGGTCTATGTGGGCGGCCGCTGGGGCAAGCGCGTGGCCCACGGACAGATGCTCCGCAAGGTATTTACCGACAGGGAGGAGCTGCTGGACGTGGTGGAGAAGGCCATCCTGCTCTTCCGTTCCCAGGGCCAGCCCGGCGAGCGCTTTGCCGACACCATTCAGCGCATCGGCTTTGACCGGGCCCAGGAACTGCTTCTGGGCGAGGAGCTGCTGCGTCAGAAGGATGATATCCTGCGCGCCCGCTGATTGCTGCACCAATGCGGCCCAGCCTGCAAGGGCGGCGCACCACTTTGCAAAGTGGTGCGCCGCCCTTGCCTGTCTTTCCCCGTGGAATATGCCGGCACATTCCGGCCCGCTGCCGGGGCGCTCTCCGCCCGGAGCGGAGAAGGCGGGCCGCCCCCAAAAGGTACGGCCCGCCTCCCCAGTCAGGAAAGGATCGGAATTTTAAATCAATAGGCGGCAAAGCCGGCCCCGAACGCCCGGCACTGCTCCAGCGCGCTGTCGTCCGGCGTCTCGTTGACGATCAGGCCCTGGCCCTGATACAGGTCGGCGTTGGCCCCTTCCACCCGCTCCTGCCAGTCCCGCATCCACTGGCCGTCGCCCCAGCCATAGGAGCCGAACAGGGCCACCTTTCTGCCGGACAGCCGGCCCTCCAGCTGGGCGAAGAAGGGCTCAAACTCCGCCTCCTCTAGCACCTCCGCCCCCATGGCGGGGCAGCCCAGGGCCAGCAGGTCATAGGTCAGGGCCTCGTCCACGCTGATTTCACTCACCTGCTTCAGCTCCGCCTGGGCCCCCGCCTCCTGGGCGCCCTGTGCGATGGCGGCGGCCATCGCCTCGGTATTGCCGGTCATGGACCAGTAAATCACAGCCATTTTGCTCATGGAAAACCTCCAAATGTTCAAAAAATGTATTTGCAGCCGCCGCGCCGGGCGGCGGACGCAGGCTTAAACCGCGGGGAACAGCTGCTCCAGGCTTCTGCCCTCCGCCACCCAGCGGCACAGGGCCTCCCGGCAGCGGTCAAAGGCCAGAAAGCGTCGTTGGGCCTCCTCCACCTGGCCGTACACCTTCCAGTGGCCGCACAGCTTGCAGTTGCGGCCGCCGTTGCGCCGGAAGCCCTCCACATCGGCGGCGGGGTAGCCCAGAAACAGCCCCACCTCATGGGGAAATTCCGCCCCCGCCAGCCGCGCCCCCAGGTGGGTCAGCATGGCCTCCACGCCGTCGGACACGGGGTAGCCCTCCTTCCGCAGCATGGCGGCAATCTCCTCCCGGGCCAGCCAGTCCTCCAGCCGGGGCGGCCGCCACACCAGCAGCAGCTGCCGCTCCCCCCGGCGGCACAGGGGCCGCAGGCAGATGCCCCGGCGGGCAAACCGCCGGACATACCGGCGCAGCAGCGCCTCGCCCGCCCCCTGGGGCGGACGCCAGGAAATCAGATCCGCGGGCTTGAGCCCCGCCAGAGCGGGGGCACAGTGAAGGGCCAGCGTCTGCTCCAGCCGCCGCTCCTCCTGGCTCATGGGTGTTTCCCTCCTTTTGTTAGCATAAGCTAACTAACTTCGAAAAAAGAAGCGGGCTTGCGTCCGTTTCGTTGTTAGCTATTGCTAACTTCTGTTTCACTATACCATGCGGACCTCCGCTTGTCAAGCACAAAATTGGGCGGAGGCCTCCATCCGCCTCCGCCCGTCTGGTGCGCCCTACTCCTGGGGCAGGAGGGAGGCGTCCCCGCTCTCCTGCACCTGGGTCAGGCCGAAGGGATCGCCCGCCTGCACCTCCCACTGGTGGGGCAGGCCCGGCCCCGTGGGCTCCAGCGTCATCAGGGACTGCCGCCCCTGAAGCTCCCCCTTTTCATAGACGAGGACCGCGCTGACCCGCCGGTGGGGGCCGAAGGGCACGTCGTCAAAGCTGGCCCGGGCCTGGCCGTCCCGAAACCGGAGCGTCTGCTCCCGCTCCACCGGCTCCTTGTCCCGCCCCACGGTATAGCTGCTGAGCTCCAGCGTCACGTCCCAGCCCTTCAGCTCCTGGGATGTCAGACAGATGCCGAAGTCAAAGGTGTAGTCCTCATACCGGGCCTCATAGGCGTACTCCACCTCCGTCACCGGACAGAGGGGGGCCGTGGGCGGGTCCAGGATGTTCAGCACCCGCTGGTAAAAGTACACCGTGCTGCCCAGGAACACCGCCGCCAGCACCGCCAGCAGGGCGCACAGCCCGGTGAGCAGCCGGATTTTCCGCCGCGCCCGGGGGGCGCTCTCCCGGGCGGCATCTCCGCCGCCGCCCTCCTCCCCCCGGACCAGGTAATCCAGGGTCACGCCGAACAGCGCCGCCATGGCCGTCAGCTTGTCCAGCTCCGGGATGGTCTGATCTCCCTCCCACTTGCTGATGGCCTGCCGGGAAACCCCCAGCGCCTCCCCCAGGGCCTCCTGGGACAGGCCCTGCTTCTTCCGCAGCGCCTGAATCCGCAGTCCCAAGGTCATATGCTCCGCCTCCTTCCGGCGGCCCTGCCGCCTCTTCTGCCTTCAGCATACCCCCGGGGGCCCCCTTTGGCTACCAGCCGCCGGGTTCTTTTTGTCAACCGCCGGTTGCACCCCTTGGGCCCCAGGGGGTTCAGGGCTTTTCCGTCCACAGGACCTCGCCGCTCCAGCCGCTCCGGCTCACGGTCACATCCAGCAGCGGCCGGGTGTAGGCCATCCCGCCTGCCCGGAAGACGGCGCTGGCCGCAAAGGAGCGCCCCGTCAGGAGGGGCAGCTCCAGCTCCCCGGTGTAGATCGTCCCGTCCTCCTGGCAGGACAGCGCCACCGGGTGCACCGCGCCTTCCCCGTCCACCACCTGGAGCTCCACCTCCATCCCCTCCGCCTGCTGGGCGGCGGTGAGCAGAAAGGTGTAGCGGACGCGGCTCATCTCATCTATCTGGTGGTCAAACTGGAAGTCGGCCACCAGGGGCCGCTCCGGGTCCAGGGCGGGGGAGGCCGCCTCCAGCTGGCTGATCCGCTGCTCCAGCCGGGTCAGCCGGCTGCTGAGCCCGAGGGAAATGACCAGGGCGGAAATCCCCAGCAGCAGGGCCAGAAGGGCCAGGGCGGGCAGCAGCCTGCCCTTTTTGGGGCCGCCCGGCCCCTGGTCCGCCGGGGCCGGTTCCCCCTCCGCCGGCCCGGGCTCCGGCTCCGCCCCGGGCAAATCCGGCCCCTCCACCTGGAGCAGGTCGTTGAGGCTGATTCCGAAAATCCGGCTCATGGCGATCAGCTTGTCCACCTCGGGCACCGCCCCGTCCATCTCCCACCGGGACACCGCCTGGCGGGACACCCCCAGCTTTTCCCCCAGGGCCTCCTGGGACAGGTCGCACCCCTTGCGCAGCTCCTGAATTCTCTGGCCCAGCGTCATAAACAACACCCCTTTCTGCTTTCAGGATAGCAAAAGGGACGGGCGGCGGCTACCACCCGTCCCTGTCAGCGTGTCAACCGACGGTTGCGTCCTCCTCCAGGCCGCTGTCCCTGGCCCACTCCGCCAGAAAGGCGGCGCCCGACTGGGGGGGCAGCACCAGCTTCAGCCCGTCCTCGTCCTCCTGGACGTGGGCCCGGCCCAGCAGGGGCTCGGGGTGCACCCGCAGCCCCGGGGCGCGCAGGGCCTGGTGGTCCTCCCCGGCGTTGAAGGCGCACAGGAGCGTCTCCTGCCCGTCGCTGCGGGCAAAGGCCAGCAGCGGACCCCGGCCCGCCACATACCGGATGTCCCCCCGGCGCAGGGCGGTGTGCTCCTTCCGCAGGCGGCCCAGGGCCCGGAACCAGTCCAGCAGCTCCCGGTCCTCCCGGCCCCAGGGGTAGGTCTGGCGGTTGAAGGGGTCCTCAAAGCCCTCCATCCCCGCCTCGTCCCCGTAATAGACGGTGGGGGAGCCGGGGAAGCAGAACAGCAGCAGGGAGGCCGCCCGCAGCAGGTCCTTGCCCCGTCTGCGCTGCTTGGGGGACAGGCGGAAGTGGGCCCGCCAGTCCTTGGACTGGTCCCGGTACTCGCCCCCCGCCCCCAGCAGGGTGAGGATCCGGGGGGTGTCGTGGGTGCCCAGGGAGTTCATGGCGGAGTAGAAGGCAAAGGGGGGATAGTTCTCCCGGATGGTCTCCATGGCCTCCACAAAGTGCTCGCCCCCGCCGCCGTGGAAGAAGGAGAGGATGGCGTTGCGCAGGGGGTAGTTCATCAGCCCGTCGCAGTGGCCCCCCAGGATGTGCTTGCGCCGCACCCCGTAGGCCACCTTGTTGGAGCCGTCCTCCCACACCTCGCCGATGATCACCGCGTTGGGGTTGGTCTCCCGGGCGGCCCGGTGGATGCCCTGGACAAAGTCGTCGGGCAGCTCGTCGGCCACGTCCAGCCGCCAGCCGTCCGCCCCCGCCCGCAGCCACCGGCGCACCACGGAATTTTCCCCGCCGAAGATGAAGTTCCGATAGTCGGGGTTGCCCTCGTTGACGGCGGGCAGGGAGTAGATGCCCCACCAGCTCTCATACCGCCGGGGCCACTCGATGAAGTTGAACCAGGGGCGGTAGGGGGAGTCCCAGCTCTGGCAGGCCCCCACGTCCGGGTAAAAGCCGTCCCCGTTGAAATAGCGGCTGACAAAGCCGGTGTGGTTGAACACCCCGTCCAGCATCACCCGCATGCCCCGCTTGTGGGCCTCGTCGCACAGGCGGGAGAAATCGGCGTTGGTCCCCAGCATGGGGTCAATTTTGTCATAGTCGGCGGTGCCGTAGCGGTGGTTCTCCGCCGCCTCAAAGATGGGGTTGAAGTAGAGGGTCTCCACCCCCAGGTCCTTCAGATAATCCAGCTTTTCCACCACGCCCGGCAGGTCGCCGCCGAAGAAATCCCGGTTGCGCACCTCGCCCCGGTGGTCGGGGCGGTGCTCGGGCATCTCCTCCCAGCTCTGGTGGACCCACCGGCCCCCCACCATGCCGGCGGGGTCGGGGATGCGGCTGCGCAGAAAGCGGTCGGGGAAGATCTGATAGGTCATCCCCTCGCCGAACCAGCCGGGGACGGCCTCGCTGCCGTCATAGACGGTGAGCTGATAGGGCCCCAGCTCCTGCTTCCGGCCGTCCAGCCCCTCCAGGGTAAAGGAGTACCAGATCAGCCCCACATAGTCCCCCACATCCAGCTCCGCCTGAAACAGATCCACGCCCAGCTCCAGATCCCGCCAGGGCGCCGGAAGGGTCACCGTCTGGCCGTCCCGGCTCTCAAACTGGGCGGTCAGGCTGGCCTGGGAAAAGCCCAGGTTCCGGGGCGGGCGGAGGGTAAACGCCACGCGCGTCCCCGCGGGCACCGCCCCATAGGGGGTCTTGTACCTGGGGTCCCGGGCGTTATAGATTGGCTGATAGGTCAAAAAAAATCACTCCACAACAACACAAAAAGTAGGGTATAGCCGTCTACGCCGGAAGTTTGGCCGCTTCAGTGATACTTATAGCTCCCGCCCCCGATAAACTCCCGCAGCAGAGAGTCCCGGGCCACCAGCTTGGGGTCGATGGGCTCGAAATACTGAAAGGCGTCAATCAGCTGCAGCAGCTCGTCGTGCCGGTCGTTCTCCTCCGGCACCGCCCGCAGCAGGGGGACGGCGTAGTTGCGCATCACCGACACCTCATAGGGCAGGGAGGAGTCGAAGATAATATCCGCCCGGTTTTTATAGGGGGAGATGTACAGCTTTTCCCCCCGGCGCACGTTGGCCCACATCTCCAGCGTCTCGCCCACCTCGGTGCCCCGGAAGCTGTAATCCCGGACGGCCCGGCGGGTCAGCCGCATCCAGGTGCCCTTGAAGCGCAGCACGGCCCCCTCGTTCACGTTGGACCGGGCGGAGATATACAGCTTGGTGGCCTCCGGGTGGCGGCCGGCAATGTCGTCGTTCAGGGCGTGGATGCCCTCGAAAATGGCGATCTCGTTCTTCTCCAGCTTCATGGGCGTGCCCAGGGAGTCGTTGCGCATCTGGCGGGCAAACTCAAACTTGGGGATGACAATCTCCTCCCCCCGGGACAGGGCCCAGAAGTGCTCATCCAGCAGATCCATGTCCAGGCACAGGGGGGACTCATAGTCAATGTCCCCCTCCGGGGTGCGGGGCGCGGTCTTCCGGTTCAGGGTCTTGAAATAGTTGTCCAGGGCCACCGCCCGGGAGTTCACCCCCCGCCGCTGCAGCTCCTCGGCAATTTTCATGGCCGTGGTGGTCTTGCCCGACCCGGAGGGGCCGGAGAGCAGGACAATGGGGCTGCGCTCCAGATTGGCTAAAATCTTGTCCGCCGCCAGGGAGACCCGCTGGGCATAGCTCGCGTCGCACTCGGCCAGAAATTCCTCCACGTCCGTCTGAATCCGCTTGTTGATTTCCTGCAGTTGATACGCCATCTTATGGGCTCCTTTCCGTATGGAGCGGCGCGCCGCTCATTGATAAAACGCCCCGATCTCCTGTTTCTGGGCCAGCACCTTGTCCAGGGAGGCCAGATAGTCGTGGGGGTACTTGGGGTTGGGCAGGCGGACAATCCTGCCCCCCGCCCGGTCCACCAGCTTGGTCACCCCGCCGCCCCCGACGGAGACCACGGTGTGCAGCTCCTCCATCATGGCAATGTTGTAAAGGCTCTCGGTGCCGGGCCGGGCCCAGCCCACGTTCTCCAGGGCGCCCGACATATATTTCTGCCGGTAGAGGTAATAGGGCTGATACCCCGCCCCCCGCAGCGCCTTCAGGGAGAAATCCAGCATCCGGGCGGTCTCCGCCCCGCCGGGCAGCACGCGCTCCCCCTCCCGGGCCCCGTCCATCAGCCGGGACCCCTTCTTCAGGGCCAGGGTGTGCACGGTGATGTTCTCCGGCCCCAGCTCCAGCACCCCCTCCAGGGAGCGGCGGAAGCCGTCGAAGCTGTCCCGGGGCAGTCCGGCAATCAAATCCATGTTGATGCAGGCAAAGCCCACCTGCCGGGCCAGGGCATAGGCGGAGAAGATCTCCCCCGGGGCGTGCCTGCGGCCGATGGCGGCCAGCACCTCCCCCTCCAGGGTCTGGGGGTTGATGGAGATGCGGCCGATGCCCCGGGAGCGCAGCACCTCCAGCTTTTCCCGGGTAATGGTGTCGGGCCGGCCGGCCTCCACCGTATATTCTACGCAGTGCTCCAGGGGAAGATGCGCCTGGGCCGCCGCGAGCAGCCGGTCCAGCTGCCCGGCGGACAGAGTGGTGGGGGTTCCGCCCCCCATGTACAGGGTGCGCACCTCCAGCCCCGCCCGGCGCAGCACCCGCCCCGTCTCGGCCAGCTCGGACAGGACCCCCTCCAGATAGGGCTCCACCAGCTTCAGCGTCCGGCCCACGTCGGCGGACACAAAGGAGCAGTAGGCGCACCGGGTGGGGCAGAAGGGGACGCCGATGTACACCGACACCTGCCCCGGCTCCAGCCGCCGGTCCGCCTCCAGGCTGGCCTGGGCACAGTCCACCGCCAGCCGGGCCCGGACGGGGGAGACCCGGTACTCCCGCTCCAGCTCCCGGCAGGCCTGGTCGGGGGAGGCCCCCGCCCGCAGGCTGCGGGTGGGCAGCTTCACCGGCCGCACCCCGGTGAGGGCCCCCCAGGGGGGCTCGCGGCCCAGCAGGGTGGTGCCCGCCCGGTAAAAGGCCATCTTCAATGCGTGCTGCACCACGTGATAGACCTTTTCCGGCGTCTCGTCCAGGGCGGCGGCGGGAAAGCTGTCCTCCCCCCGTGCCTGCCGCCCCGCCCGGCACACCAGCGCGGCGATGCGGGCGGTGCCTGCGTCCCGTGCCAGCTGGAACAGCACCCAATTCTCCTCCGGCGCGGGGGACTCCTGGGGATATTCCGGCCGCTCCCCGGGGAACAGGGTGAGCATCATCTGCTCCGCCGCATAGTGATAGCGCTCCGGCTGCCAGTGTTCACTTTCCTGAAAATAGAGTTTCATGCTTCCCCCTCCTGGGCGGCCGCTGCTGTAAAGGGCCCCGGGCCGCTGCACCCTCTTTGCCCTGTTACGGCTGCCGCGTCCGGGTCTCGCTGCGGCCCGTGAGATAGTCCAGGCTCACATCAAAAAAGTCGGCCAAATCCAGCAGATGCTGATATTCAGGCCGGCGGGTCCCCGCCTCGTAATACTGATACGCCCGCAGCGACTGACCAAACCGGTCCGCCATATCCTGCTGCTTTAAATTTCGCTCCCTCCGCAACGTGCGGAGCCGGTCACTCAAGTCCGACATAATATCCCCTCTTGACACGCAACTTATGGTCGTACTATAATATGACCACAAGTTGCATGTTGAGGTCATATTATATGCAGATGGAAATTTTGCGCGCCCTCTTCACCGAAAACCCCCAGCTGCCCCAGGAGATCTTCCGCTTCTGCCAGGGCCTGCCGGACTATGTGCAGGCCCAGCAGGCCTATCTCCAGGCCGCCGGCGAGGTGGAACAGCTGCTGGGCCCGCAGCGCTACCTCCTCTATGAGGACCTGCTCAACCGCTATATCGCCGCGGAGGAGCGGGCCTTCTACCTGTTCGGCCTCCGGCTGCGCCGGGAGGTGCTGGCGGCGCTGGGGGAGGGGCGGTAACCCCTCAGTGGGCCATGGCCTCCCGCAGGAAGGGGTTATACTGCCGCTCCCGGGCCAGGGTGGAGGTGGCGTCGTGGCCGGGGCACACGTGGAAGTCCCCCTCCAGCTGGCCCAGCCGCTTCAGCGAGGCCATGATCTGCTCATAGCTGCCCCCCGCAAAGTCGGTGCGGCCCATGGAGCCGCAGAACAGGGTGTCCCCGGTGAACAGCACATCCCCCACCTTCAGGGTGACGGAGCCGGGGGAGTGGCCCGGGGTCTCCAGCACCTGGATGGTGAGGGAGCCCAGCGTCAGGGTGTCCCCCTCGCCGTAATTGCGCAGGTCGGGCACCTGGCTGGCCAGGGGGAACAGGCTGGAGCCCGCCCCGTTGGCGTCCGCCCGGTGGATATACACCTGGGCCTGGGGGATGTGCTTTTTCAGCTCCGGCACCCCGGTGGTGTGGTCGTAGTGGCCGTGGGTGAGGAGGATGTACTCCACCTCCGCGCCGTCCTCCTGCAGAACCTTCCAGATCCGATCCGCCTCGTCCCCGGGGTCAATGACGGCGGCCTTGTTGGTGGTCTCGTCCTCCAGGATATAGCAGTTGGTGCCGATGGGGCCCACCTGCATCACTTTGACTTTCATGTGCAATACCTCCAAATTCCTGCGGGGGCGCACAGGGTGCGCCCGCCTTCCTGAACCGGTGTCTCCCGGGCGCACCCTGTGCGCCCCTACTTTTGATCCGTATCGAATAAGATGGTCACCGGCCCGTCGTTCACCGAGGCCACCTGCATGTCCGCGCCGAACTCCCCGTGCTCCACCCGGAAGCCCCGGGCGCGGCAGGCCTCCATAAACCGCTCGTACAGGGGAATGGCCAGCTCGGGCTTGGCCGCGTGGGAAAAGCCGGGGCGGCGGGAGGAGGTGTCTGCATACAGGGTGAACTGGGACACCACCAGGATGGCGCCCCCCGCCTGCTCCAGGTTTAAATTCATCTTGCCGTTCTCGTCCTCAAAGACCCGCAGGTTGCAGATCTTGTCCGCCAGCTTGTCGGCCACGGCCTGGGTGTCGTCCGGGCCCACCCCCAGCAGGACCAGATAGCCCCGGTCAATGGCCCCCGCCGTCTGTCCCCCGATGGAAACGGAGGCGGAGGAAACTCTTGTCACAACTGCGCGCACTGCCCTTCACGTCCTTCTGTTTGATTCTTCCAGCTCCGCGGCGGCGGGCGGCGCTGTGCCGCCGCCATCCCGCCGCATGCAGTCTGTCTCGCCTGTCAGGAGACATCACTCCTGCGTACCATGCTCTGTATCCCCCGTAGGGGCGGCTGTCAGCCGCCCGCCTGGCCCATGATTGCGCCCCTCGTATCTGTCCCCCGCAGGGGCGCACCCTGTGCGCCCGCAGGCGAAACATCCCCAAACCACCATACCCAGGCGGCAACCGGCGGGATAATGTCCCCTCGCCCCCGGGGCACAATGCCCTGTACCCTCGTAGGGGCGGCTATCAGCCGCCCGCCGGGTCCACAATTGCGCCTCTCGTATCCGTCCCCCGTAGGGGCGCACAGTGTGCGCCCGCCGGCGAAACATCCCCAAACCACCATACCCAGGCGGCAACCGGCGGGATAATGTCCC
>JAHYYS010000089.1 GCA_019424865.1 bacterium | reverse complement strand
CACCCTTTCGTAGGGGCGCATATTATGCGCCCGCGGGCGGCTCATAGCCGCCCCTGCGAGACCGCCGGGACGGGGCCGGCAGCAGCGGCAGCCGCGCAGCACTGCGGCGCAGCGGGGCCCACTTTCGTAGGGGCGCACATCGTGCGCCCGCGGGCGACTCATAGCCGCCCCTGCGAGACCACCGGGACGGGGCGGGCAGCAACGGCAGCCGCGCTGCACTGCGGCGCAGCGGGGCCCACTTTCGTAGGGGCGCATATCACGCCAGGCGGGACTCGATTCCATGCGGAAAAGTCGTCCCGCCTTGCGTGCTTACTTTCTCGAAAAAGGGGCTTGTCAATTTCAATCAATTGACAAGACCTTTTTCGACAGACTGAAAGGCCCCGCCGAAGCGGAGCCTTTTCTCTCAACTTATGCACGTTACTCAGACTGGGCAGACAGGACGGCCTGAATCATCGTCTCCGCCTCACCCTTTGTCACGGTGCCCTGGGGCTCGAGGGTATTGCTGTCCGTATCCAGCAGCCCCTGCTGGTGGGCCCAGGCCGCGGCCTGTCGGGCATAGGGCGCAATCTCTCCGGCGTCCTCATACTGGGTCAGCCCGGTGTAATCCATCAGCATGGGGCTTCCGGCACAGCGCCACAGCACCTGGATCATCTGCTCCCGGCTGATGGCCTCGTCAGGCGCAAACCTGCCGTCGCTGTATCCGCTGACGAGCCCCTCGCTGGTCGCCCAGCGGACCGCCTCCCCATAGGAGTCGCTCCCTTTGACGTCCGGGTACTGCATGGCAAAATTGACCACCGGATTGCCCTGGGCGTCGTGGAGCAGGCTTACAAAGTCTGCCCGGGTCAGCACCTCTGCCGCCTCTTCCTCCCCGCGATCCAGCACCAGTATGTGGCTGGCGCGGGCCTGGCCGGCATCCTCACCGCTGCGCTCATACCACGCCATCACATAGCCGCCCTCTTTGATCTGGCTCCACGCCGCGTCGGAGCCATCTGAATAGGCGGTCACCGCTGTGTCGCTGTCGGCCACAATGGAGAATGTCCCGTTATCCGTGGTAATGCGCAGCGTCCCGTCCGCCTCCGAAACCGCCTCTACCTGGTGATACTGGGCGCAGCCCGCATCCTGGGGCACATTGCGCACCACCGCATAGGCGGGCGACTGGGGCGGAAGAGAGGCGGTCTCCACCGGGCTGTGGAAGACGTAGATCCCCTCTCCCTCCTTCAAATCGGACGGATCATCCGCCGTGCAATTCCCGCTGTCAATCCAGACCGTCTCCGGCGACAGATTCATGACATACTCGCCGTATCGCTCTGACTCCAGGTGAATCTGGGAGATGGAACCGTTCTCCCCGGTGAGAATCCCTTTCACCTGTCCATAGTACAGCACACTGTCCGGGAGTGTCTGCACCGTCTGGGTATCCGCTTCCTGGGCGGTGTCAGAACGGAGGGCCGCAGACTCCAGCGCCATAGCCGGCGGTGCCATCAGGGCACACAGCAGCGTGCTGCTCAGTGCCAATGCTGTCAGGGTTCTGTTCATTGCTGTCTCGCTCCTTTTCCATATGTTGCTGCAGGACTGTTGTCCTTTAGTTTACTAGACGAATTTCCCCCCAAAAAAGTTCCCATCTTTTTCTTTATTTTTTCAAAACGGCGCTGCGGGACGTCCGCTCCGCCGCCCCAGGCACAGAAAAAGCGGGCAGGCCCCCTTCCGTGGCCTGTCCGCTCTGTGCGCTCATTCTTCTATCGTGCCCAAAATCCAATTGATCCACCCTGTCACCGTGGAGGAGCGGCGCACATAGGTGCTCTCCGCCTCCACATGGTAGAGATGGGACTGTTTCATAATCCGAACCACCTGCTGGGTATCAGGCATCTCCCCCGATTCCAGATGCAGCTTGAGGGTCTGATGAAAAACCCTGTGCTTCAAAATCTGGGCGGCAATTGCCAGCTGCCGCTCCCGATACTCCAGGCCCATCATGCGCCGCCCCTGAGGGGACAGGCGGAACAGGATGCCGCCCGTCTCGTCCCGGCCCTTGTCAATCAGTTCGAGATACCGCCCCGCGTCCGTATAGTAATTGGTCTGGCGCTCATCAAAGGCATACTCCGAGGTAATTTCCTGCCTTGTCATGGGCCTTTCATACAGCAGCTCCATCAGGTTGACGATGCGGGACATGCTGTTGGCCTGGGGAAAGGACACCTCCGGCTCCGGCACCTGGGGGACGGTGCGCAAAAGCCGCTCAATATCCGAACGCGTGATCTGGGTTGCGATGACATAGTTCTTCTGCTTGACCAGGCGCAGGGAGTTATAGTAACCCGGCTCTTCAAACTGATATTGATAGAGATAGAACACGCCGTTGGAAAAGATCAGGAACACCGTCTTGACCGGCTTGGTCACCCGGCCGCTCCAGACCCGGAAGGGGTAGTAGAGCTGGCGGATGAGAAAATCGTCGGACAGGTCCCGCTTGGCCTCGAACAGAGAGAGGCAGCGCAGCCCCTCGTAGGCCGCGTCAATCTCTATCTGGGCATGATCCACTGATACGGTTTTGGGGCCCAGCGCCGTGTCGATCCGAAAGGCAAAGCCGCCGGAGCTCATGCGCCCGCTGACCGTCGGAACCAGGGCCTCATCCTCCAAAAAGTCGCTCAGAATGCCGCAGGCATTGGCGCAGTTCAGCGCGATGGCCTCGCTCACCAGAAACTTCGGCATCAGGCTTTGCAGATGGGCCGGGACGGAGATCCGCTGTACCTCGGCCTCCGGCGCCTCAAAGTCCTGATAGGCGGAAAAGGAAGAGATGACATAGTCCCCCCGGGTGACAGGCAAAATCGCCAGATTGTGTTTCCGGAAAATGGCGGGCAGATTGACCCGGTGGTCAAACTTGGTCATCAGCCTGGGTTCCCGAAACTCCTTAATCTGGCTGGCGGAAATCTGAAACTGCCCGTCCCGATCGACCCGGTCCAGAATCTGATACTTGTCAAACAGCTTTTCCCATGCGGTGTCATTGAGTCCCATAGTTGCGGATCAGCACCTCCTCAATGGCGCCGCGCTTGCTCGCGTCCGCATTGATGGCCCGCTTGGCTTTCACTGTGGTGATGTCATAGCCCTGATACAGGTTCTTGATAAAATCCGTCGCCGAGTTGGACAGCATAAACTTGACCCCGCGCCGGGTCAGCTCGTCGCAGCACGCCTTCAGGCGGATCTGCTCCTGCTGGTCAAAGCCCCCCTTGTTGTATCCGGTAAAGCTGGCCGTGTCAGAGACGGGGTCGTAGGGGGGATCCAGATAGACAAAGCCGCCCCGTTCCACCCGGCCAAGGGTCACAGCAAAATCCTCGCTGCAGAACACAATCTCGCTCTTGTTGAAATACTTGCTCACGGCCCGCAAAACGGGCTCGTTGACAATGTTCGGGTTTTTATACCGCCCGAAGGGGGAATTGAACTCCCCCGCGGAATTGACCCGGAACAGGCCGTTGAAGCAGGTCTTGTTCAGGTAAATCAGCCGGGAGGCCTTTTCCACCGCCGGCATGGCCTGATAGGCCGCCTTGTTCCGGTCCATATCCCGGATTTTATAAAAATACTCCGCCGTATTTTCGTGCTGCTTCAGCGATTCGATCAGCGTCTCCACATCATCCCGAATCACCGTATACACCGTCATCAGATCCGCGTTCAGGTCATTTACAATGGCTCTGGACGGCTGGATGGAGAACAGGACCGCGCCGCCGCCCAAAAACGGCTCGCAGTAGGTCGGAATCCGCTTGGGCAGCAGCGGGGTGATGTCGTCCAGCAGCTGGCGCTTTCCGCCGACCCATTTGACCACCGGAGCAACCAGTTTGTTTTTTGCCATTTGCTTCACCTCCGCCGCAGATCGATACAAGTTTATTATAGCAGGAAGCAGATCGGTTTGCAACGCACAGAAACCCGAAACATCCCGCCCCTGCCGCCGCATTTTCAGTGAAACACTGACAGGCCCGCCGGACAGAAAATCCAGGTGTGAGCACAAGATGCTCACACCTGGATTTTGACTGCCCGGATCCCCGATCCGCCTCTTTGGGCACGGCGGCCTTACTGCTGATCGGGGTGGTACTCCTTGCAGGTGCATTTCTTCAAGGCGCGGACATTTTCTGCGGAAAATGCATATGCGCTTCGCGCACCGCGCCTTCAGGGGGGAACCAGTTCCCCCCTGAGGCCCCCCTCCGCTCTCCGAGGGGACGGGGGTTTTTCACAGCTGGCCGGGTCGGAGCACTCCTTGCAGATACGTTTCTTTCGTTTCAGGTCACTGCCTTCTCATGGGGCAGTGCCCCATAGGAGCCCTTTTCATTTTAAATCCTCGGCGGAAATGAATTCCGCCTGCGGAAATTCTCCGCCGCTTTACGGCTGCGAATTTACGCGCCAAAAGGCGCGGGTCGCTCTCGCTCCCATTGGCCGCAACGGCTTTACTGCTGATCGGGGTGGTACTCCTTGCAGGTGCATTTTTTCCACTTCAGGCCGCTGCCGCAGGGGCAGGGATCGTTGCGGCCAATTTTGATGACGCGGCGCTGGGGGCGCTTCTGGACCGTGCCGTCGCTGGCGCCGGACTCGGACGTCACCTTGGCCACCCGCTCCCGCTTGACCTCCTCGTTCTTCCGCAGACGCACCAGGAACAGCCGGCGCAGGGTCTCCTCCTGGATGGCGGCGATCATATTCTCAAACATCTCGTAGCCCTCTTTTTTGTAGGCTACCACCGGGTCGGTCTGGGCATAGGCCCGCAGACCGATGCCCTGCTTGAGCTCGTTCATGGCGTCGATCTGGTCCATCCAGTACTCGTCCACCACCCGAAGCATAATCACCCGCTCCAGCTCCCGCATAATGGGGGAGCCGATCTCCTGCTCCTTCTTGGCGTACACCGCCCGGGCCTTCTCGCTGATCAGATCCACCAGACCCTCGGCGTCGTACTGCCCGAGCTCCTCGTCCGTCAGGTTCAGCTCCCCCGGCGCCAGGAACATGGTGCGGAAGGGGGCCACCGCCTCCCGGAAGGACTCCGCGTCCATATGCTTCTGCTCTCCCATGTGGCCGTGGATGGCGTTTTCCACCATAGAGTGGAGCATGTTCTGGATGGAGCCCTGAAGATCCTCGCCGTCCAGCACCTGGCGGCGCTGCTTGTAGATGACCTCGCGCTGGGTATTCATGACATCGTCATACTGCAGCACGTTCTTCCGGGTCTGGAAGTTCCGGGACTCCACCTGCTTCTGGGCGTTCTCAATGGCGCCGGAGAGCATCTTGGCGTCGATGGGGGTGTCCTCGTCCACGCCCAGCTTCTCCATCATGCCCATCACCCGCTCAGAGCCGAACAGGCGCATGATGTCGTCCTCCAGGGAGAGATAGAAGCGGGTCTCACCGGGGTCGCCCTGACGGCCGGCACGGCCGCGGAGCTGATTGTCAATGCGGCGGGACTCGTGGCGCTCGGTGCCCAGGATGAACAGTCCGCCCACGGCCCGGACCTTGTCCGCCTCCGCCTGAATTTCTTCCTTGTACTTGGCCTCCGCCTCGGCGTACTGCCGCCGGGCGTCCAGGATCTCCTGATTGTCTGTCTCGGCATAGCCGGTGGCCTCTGCAATCAGGGCGTCACTCATCCCCGCCTTGCGCAGGTCGGCCCGGGCCAGAAAGTCCGCGTTGCCGCCCAGCATAATGTCGGTGCCGCGTCCGGCCATGTTGGTGGCCACGGTGACGGCGCCGAACTTGCCCGCCTGGGCCACAATCTCGGCTTCCTTCTCGTGGTTCTTGGCGTTCAGGACATTGTGGCGTATGCCCCGCTTCCGCAGCAGCTCAGACAGCTCCTCCGACTTTTCGATGGACACCGTGCCCACCAGCACCGGCTGGCCCTTGGCGTGACACTCCTCAATCTGATTGACAATGGCCCGCAGCTTGCCGTTTACCGTCTTATAGACCACGTCGGGGCGGTCAATTCGGGCCAGAGGCTTGTTGGTGGGAATTTCCACAATGTCCAGCTCATAGATGGTGCCGAACTCCTCCTGCTCGGTCATGGCGGTGCCCGTCATGCCGGAGAGCTTGTCATACAGACGGAAGTAGTTCTGGAAGGTAATGGTGGCCAGGGTCTTGGACTCGTTGGCCACGGTGACGTGCTCCTTGGCCTCGATGGCCTGATGGAGGCCCTCGTTGTACCGCCGGCCGAACATCAGACGGCCGGTGAACTCGTCCACGATGATGACCTGTCCGTCCTTGACCACATAGTCAATATCCCGCTTCATCACCCCGTGGGCCTTGATGGCCTGGTTGATGTGGTGGGACAAAGTGGTGTTCTCCGGGTCAGCCAGGTTTTCAACCTGGAACGCCTGCTCGGCCTTGGCGATGCCCCGGGCGGTGAGGGTGGCGGTGCGGGCCTTCTCGTCCACGATATAGTCCGCGTCGATATCCGGGTCCTCCTCCTCCTTGCTGTCCACCTTGGCAATGCGCTGGCACTTCAGGCGGGAGACAAACTGATCCACCACCGTATACAGCTGGGTGGACTTCTCCCCCTGGCCGGAGATGATCAGGGGGGTGCGGGCCTCGTCAATCAGGATGGAGTCCACCTCGTCCACGATGGCAAAGGCGTGGCCCCGCTGGACCAGCTCCTGCTTGTAGATGGCCATGTTGTCCCGCAGATAGTCAAAGCCGAACTCGTTGTTGGTGCCGTAGGTGATGTCGGCGGCGTAGGCGTCCTTTTTGGCCTGCCCCATCACCCCGTGGATGACCAGACCCACGGTCAGGCCCATGAAGCGGTATACCTTCCCCATCCACTCCGAGTCGCGCTTGGCCAGGTAATCATTGACCGTGACAATGTGGACTCCCTTGCCCGCCAGAGCGTTGAGGTAGGCGGGCAGGGTGGCCACCAGGGTCTTGCCTTCACCGGTCTTCATCTCGGCGATACGGCCCTGGTGCAGGACGATGCCGCCCACCACCTGCACCCGGTAGGGGCGCATGCCCAGCACGCGCCAGG
>JAHYYS010000088.1 GCA_019424865.1 bacterium | reverse complement strand
CCATGTCGTTGGTGGGGTTCTGCAGGCGGGTATAGAAATAACCGCTGGCCTCCAGGTCAAAGAGCTTCCCCATGTCCTCGCTGGTGGCATATTTGAAGGTGGTGGACTGGATAATGGGGATCTGCCGGGGCTCACCGTTGCCGGGGGTGTAGCCGCCCTGGACGCATTTGGTATTTATCTGGTAAGTGCTCATGGAAAAACCTTCTTTCTGCTGGAATCAAACCTAGATTACAAGGGTGCGGCGCATTTGTCAAGGCAAAATCTTGCCGGGAGCACAGCTCAGCGGGAGGCGTCGGCGGTGGGATCGGACAGCTCCGCCTCCTCGGCCTTCAGCGCAGCGTGGCTGCGGTAGTTGGCGGCATAGCCGGTGGAGGTGATCTCCACCGTGTCCACCCCCTCCAGCTGGGACAGGGTGAGCACAATGCAGTAGTCCGCCAGGGTGAGGGAGATGTCCGTCAGACCGCTGTACTGCTCGGAGAGGTTCACGTTGAGCTGTCCCGGCTGGCTCTCATCCCAGCTCCAGCTGCGCAGGGAGACGCCGGATGGAAAAGGAGAGGTGAGCCCCTCCTGCGTGGGTCCGGCCAGCAGGGCCTCCAGCAGGTCGCCGGGGCTTGGGCAGCTCTCTCCCTCCGGATGGTCCGCGGTACACTGCGCGGCGTCGTATGCCTCCCAGCCCAGGGCGGAGCCGTGGGCCGCGGAGGGATCTGAGCCGTCTGAATTTACCGTGAAATACAGGACATACTCCGGCATGTGAGCCGTAGGGGAGGGGGAGCAGCCCGCGGCGCCGGCCGCCAGCAGAAAGGCCAGCGCCAGAGCAAGAAAACGCTTTTTCATGTCTGTTCCTCCTCCTGCCAGTACCGGGGGAAGCCCACCGTGAACACGCTGCCCATGGGGGAGCGGGGGCGGGCGGTGACCCAGCCGCCGTGCCGGCGGACCGTATCCCGCACAATGGACAGCCCCAGACCGGTTCCGCCGGCCGCCCGGGAGCGGGCCTTGTCCACCCGATAAAATCGGTTGAAGATTTTGGGCAGATCCTCTTCCGGGATGCCCACGCCGGTGTCCTCTATCTCCAGCAGAACCTGTTCCCCGTCGGAGTAGACCGAGACAAAGACCCGGCCACCCGGCACATTATACTTGATCGCGTTCTCCACAAGGTTAAAGCAGACCTGATACAGATCGTCCTCTGTACAGCGGATGACACAGTCCGGCTTTAAGGCGGCCTCGACAGACACGTCCGCCGCATCAGCCACCGGCTGAAGCATGCTGACCGCGTGCCGGGTGACGGCGGACACGTCCACCGGATCGGTTTTGCCGGCGGGCAGGCTGTCCAGCCGGGTCAGGGCCAGCAGATGCTCGGTGATGCGGGTCAGCCGGTCGGCCTCCGAGCCGATGTCGGCCACAAAATCCCGCACCGTCTCCAGGTCAATCTGATCGTTTTGCAAAATGGAGTCGGCCAGCAGCCGGATGGAGGCCAGGGGGGTCTTCAGCTCGTGGGAGGCGTCGGACACAAAGCGGCGGCGCACCTCCTCGGTGGTCTGCAGGCGGTCGGTGAGCTGGTTGAACTCCTCGGCCAGCTGGGCCATCTCGTCCCGGCCCACCGGCTGAAGGCGGTGGCCGTATTCCCCCTCGCCCACGATGCGGATGGCCCGCAGCAGGGCGGTGATGCGGGTGGTGAGCATTTTGGAGAAGAAGGTGCTCATGACCAAAGTGACCGCCGCAATGACCAGCGAGATGGTGCGCAGGTTCTGCTGCAGGCTGTACAGCAGCGCCCCCTGGGCCTCGTCCACCTCCACCACATAGATGGCCCCGATGGTCATGCCCCGGTATACCACGGGGGAGGCGGCGGTGGAGATGAACGCCTGGTCGGCATAGCGGGAGTAGGCCACATCGTTCCCGCGGAGCGCCAGTACCACCTCCTGATACAGGGCGTAGCGGTATTCCGGGCCGGGATCCGCCTCCTGGGCCGGCTGTTCCTCTTCACTGTCAGAGTTCTGATTGCCGTCGGTGAGACTGTCGTATAAAATCAGCCCGGCGGGATCGGTGACCACAATGCGGGAGAGCCCCATGCTGTCCAACATGTTCATCACCCGCTCCACCTGCTCGGCGGACAGGGACTCCAGCTCCATCAGGGCGGAGGCCATCACCGCCGCCTGGCTCTTCAGCGAATCCCGCTTGGAGGCAAACAGCAGATCCTGAGAGGCGATAAGGGGATAGGTATTCAGCAGCACCAGCACCACGGCGAAAATTGCCAGATAGCTCATGGCATACTTCACCTGTAGCGAGGAGAAGAAGGGAACCTGTTTCTTTTTTGCTTCAGCCTTGGGCGAAGCCATTCTGCCACCTCCTCCGGGCGCCGCGCCCGGCAGCCGGGGCGGGCCCTGCCCGTTTCGCGGACCGGTATCGGCCGCTTGGGATCAGTTCTGATTGCGCTCCTCCTGCCCGGACAGGTAATAGCCCACACCCCACTTGGTGCGGATATACTCGGGGTTGGCCGGGTCCAGCTCCAGCTTCTCCCGCAGGCGGCGGATGTGGACGTCCACGGTGCGGTAGTCCCCGATGTACTCATAGCCCCATACCACATTGAGCAGATTTTCCCGGCTGTACACCCGTCCCGGGTTGCGCATCAGCAGCTCCATCAGATCGAATTCCTTGGCGGTCAGATCCACCCGGGTGCCGTCCCGCCAGGCGGCCCGGGCGGCGGGATCCAGACGGATATGTCCCGCAGTGAGGGACTTGTCCTCCTGCCGGTGCTCGGCCGCGCCGGAGCGGCGCAGCAGGGCGCGCACCCGGGCCTTGAGCTCGAGGATGTTGAAGGGCTTTGTGATATAGTCGTCGGCCCCGTATTCAAAGCCGATAATTTTGTCCGTGTCCTCGCTGCGCGCGGTGAGCATAATAATCGGTACGTTGGAGAACTCCCGGATGCGCATGCAGGCCTGAAGCCCGTCAATTTTCGGCATCATCAGATCCAGGATGATCAGGTCGAAGCCGCCCTCCCGGGCCAGCTCCACCGCCTGCTCCCCGTCATATCCGGCCTCCACCAGGTATCCCTCGTGCTCCAGATTGAATTTGATGCCCTTGACCAGGACCTGTTCGTCGTCTACAACCAATATTTTTGCCATGCTGATAAAACTCCTTGATCTGTTCCAGAATGACCGGCGGCTATCCCACGGCGGCATAGTCCCGCAGGCCGGCTAAAATTCCTTCCCCGATTCCTTTGACATTGTCCAGCTCATCCACGCTCTGGAAGGGGCCGTGCTCCTCCCGGTAGGCCACAATGTCCTGGGCGCGGGCTTCCCCGATGCCGGGCAGGCGCTGCAGCTCGTATACGTCGGCGGTGTTGATGTTGATGACCTCCCCCTCCAGCAGGCTGTCGGGGCGGTCCGTCTCCTCCGGCGGGGCGGTTTCAGAGGCGGGGGCTGGCTCCTCCTGCTGCCGGGAGACCGTGACCTGATAGGGCTCCGCCCGGCTCTGTCCGGCCAGAAACCAGCCGCCGGTAAAAAGGACAAAGCCGGCCGTGGCCGCCAGGATGATTTTTTCATAGGCCGAGATTCCCGCCATCTTTCTCCCTCCCGCTCTTGCGCCGTGGGACGGCGTTTGCTATAATAGAGGCTGTTCCGCCGGACCATATCGGGCCGCGTATCCGCATACAATATCAGTATACCATATCAACGGAGATTTTCCTATGAAAAAATATCGCATTCTCTCGCTTCTTCTTGTGATTCCCATTTTGACCAGCCTGCTGAGCCTGCCCGCCGCCGCGCTGGAGGATCCGGTGATCTACTGCAACAACGCGGTGCTGTATGACGCCAACTACGGCGAGGTGCTCTATGACAAGGGGGCCTATGACAAGGCCTATCCCGCCAGCACCACCAAGGTGATGACCGCCCTGCTGGTGATGGAGGCCATCGAGTCGGGCCAGCTGACAGCCGACACCGTGGTCACGGCCGGCGAGACCCGGATGCAGGGCATCCCCTCCGGCGCGTCCTATGTTATCTCCAACATCAAGCTGGGGGAACAGCTGTCAGTGGAGGAGCTGCTGTACTGCCTGCTGCTTCCCTCCGCAGCCGATGCGGCCAACGTGCTGGCAGTGGCGGTGGACGGCACCATCGAAGAGTTTGTGGCCCACATGAACCGGAAGGCGGGGGAGCTGGGCTGTCAGGGCACCCACTTTACCAACACCTCCGGCGTACATAGCGAGGAGCACTATTCCACCGCCTACGACCTGGCGCTGATTATGACGGCGGCTTTGGAGTATGACCTGTTCCGTACCATCATTGCCACGCCCAGCCATACCGTCCCCGCCACCAACCTGTCGGAGGAGCGCTATTTCTTCAATACCAACGGCCTGATTTCAAACCTGAATTACTACGGCTATACCTATGACAAGTGTATCGGCGGCAAGACGGGCAACACAGACGAGGCCGGGCGCTGTCTGGTGGCGGCGGCCGAGGATGGGGACACCCTGCTGGTGTCTGTTATTCTGGGCTCCGGCCCGGTAGAAATTCCCGGGGAGACGGATTTGAAGCAGGGGCAGCTGATCTCCAGCAAGAACCTGCTGGAGTGGGGCTTTGACAACTTTGAGCGGGTGACCATTACCCAGGGTGACACGCCGGTGGCCTCTGTGGCTGTCACCATGTCCCGGGAGACCGACTCCGTCATGGTCAAGCCCCAGGGATCCATCACCCGTACCCTGCCAAAGGACCTGGATCTGGAGGCCATTGAGACGGATATCACCCTGTTCTCCCAGTCGGTGGAGGCCCCGGTGGAGGAGGGGGAGGTGCTGGGCGCCATGAAGCTGTCCTATGACGGGGAGACGTACGGCACGCTGGATCTGGTGGCTGTCAACAGTGTGGAGCGCTCGGAGCTGCTGTATAAAAAGACGCAGTTCCTTAACTTCTTCCGCTCCACCTGGGTGCAGCTGATTCTGGTGGTCATTCTGGTGCTGGCAGTGGTGATTCTGTTCAAGCTGCTGGTGCTGCGCAAGCGCCGGCGCCACTACGCCGGAAGCCGCCGCAGCCGGGGGAATTACCGGGGCCGCCGGCGATAAAAGGCATAGAAAAAAGGAGAACTGCACCCGCAGTTCTCCTGCGACTGTCGAAAAAGCGGCTTGTCAATTTATCGAAATTGACAAGCCGCTTTTTCGAGAAAGCAAGCACGCAAGGCGGGACTCGATTCCATGCGGAAAAGTCGTCCCGCCTTGCGCGAGAGGTGTCATTTCCGAGGCACATGTCCCCGGAAATGACGGGCTTATATTTTATTCCGCCGTCTGCGGACGACGGAACTCCTTGCAGGAGGGCTTTTTTGATCCGATGCCTGAGCGCCGCGGATTATACCGCGGTTTTCAGCGCCTGCGCGATCTGATCGGGGCAGGACGTGGACTTCATTCCGCACCGGATGCCCTCCAGCCGGGCGATGGCCTCCTGAACCGGCATGCCCCGCAGAAGGGAGCTGATGCCCTGAAGGTTGCCGCTGCAGCCGCCCAGAACCTTTACCGATTGGATGACGCCGTCCTCCACCTGGATTTCAAACAATTTGGAGCATACCCCTCTGGGGGTATAGGTAATCTTCAACGCTGTTCCCTGCCTTTCCTCGCCGGGGCCTGGGGCCCTCAGACTGAAACTGAGTATAGCAGAAAGTCGGAAATTTGGCAAGCATGGGGCGGGGGAGGGGCATCAATCCCGCGCGGGAAACAGTGCCCTTGGCCTGAGCGGGACTGCCTCATACATGTTTAAAGCGGGGCGAAGAAGGCCCCCATTTTTCCGGATGTCCGGAGGCAGGCGGCAAAAGAGGGGAGCGGGCTGCCGACTGCGCCGCTCCCCATCCTGTTTTCTTGATCAGCCGGGATATCCCCGGATTCTGCTGCCTGCGCGGCCCTGTGACGGGCCGACTATATACCAGCTGTTCAGCGGCCGGATGGGATCCGCACCGGCTGCGCCTCAGGCCTGCCGCATCTGCAGCTGCAGGCGGTCGGCGATCATGGCGATGAATTCGCTGTTGGTGGGCTTGCCCTTGGCATTGGAGACGGTGTAGCCAAAATATTTTTGCAGGGTCTCCAGGTCGCCCCGGTCCCAGGCCACCTCGATGGCGTGGCGGATGGCCCGCTCCACCCGGCTGGCTGTGGTGCCAAACCGCTTGGCAACCTCGGGGTAGAGCACCTTGGTGACTGCGTTGATAACATCCATATCCTTCACTGCGATCAAAATAGCTTCCCGGAGATACTGATAGCCCTTGATATGGGCGGGGACGCCGACATCGTGGATAATGGCCGTTACCTGGGACTCCAGATTCCCGCCCTTATCTCGCTCCGGCTCCAGCCCTCCCGCTGAAAGGACCTGCCGGATCCGCTCACACACAACACTGGTCCGGCATGGCTTGATGAGATAGTAATCCGCGCCCTTGGCGGCGGCCAGCTCGGCCACGCTGCCCCGAACATAGCTGGAGAGAATGATAATCCTGGGCCGGTGCACCAGCTCAGCCAGTTCATCCAGCACCTCCAGCCCGTCCATGCCGGAGAGTACGATTTCCATTACAACAGCGTCCGGTTCCAGCTCCTGGACCATGCGAACCAGTTCCATCCCGTCGCCGGTTTGTCCCGCCACCTGGATGTCGGGCTCGCTGCTCAGGCCGTCTAAAAAGGCGCGCCGAAACTCTTCGCTGGTATCTGCAACCAAAATCCGCTTGATTGCCTCCATTTCCGATTCCTCCTGTTACTGTTACCGTGATCTTCGGGGGATCCTCCGCCGCTTTTACTCCTTTCGACCGGTCACCAACAATGTATCATATCCAGACAGCAGATTCAACCTTTTTCTTGGAAATTTATGTAAGATTCTTTCGACAAAATTCGACATTGCCCGTAATTTCGTCAAAAAAGGTTTCGTTTTTTGGAACAGCGCCCCAGCCCGGAGGAGGGGCTGGGGCGCTGATGGACTATGCCAAGAAATACAGATCAGGCATTATATAGAATTTGATATAGGCATTGGACTTTGCCCGGCGGCAGGACTACAATATTAAGTGTTCCAGATGGAACGCCCGGCTTTCTGGCGCAGAGTCGGACGGCCAGGTACAGGTGAACAGAAAGTCCATGATACGGATGTCATTTTCTATAGGATCAAGGAGGAATCGCCATGAAAATCCAGGACAAGGCTGTATTTGATCAGCAGAATATGTTTGGTCAGGGGCAGGCCAACACCGCCTTTGCCCAGTACTTTATCGGAAATTCTTATCTGAACCCGCTGACCAGGCCAGGTGAGAGCACTGTGGGCCTGGCAAACGTCACCTTTGAGCCGGGCTGCCGTAAACTGGATTATGTAGCATAAGAGTGTATAGCGT
>JAHYYS010000087.1 GCA_019424865.1 bacterium | reverse complement strand
CCACAATCACCCGGAAGGCGTACAGGTCGAAGATCTCGTCCAGGGTCTTGTTCTGGGCAAACATCTTCCGGTAGATGGAGTAGATATGCTTCACCCGGCCATAGACGGTGCAGTGGATGCCCTCCTGGGCCAGGCGGTGCTGGATGCGGTGCTGGATGCCCGCCATAAACTCCTCATGGGCGGAGGAGCGCTCGGCCAGCTCATCCTCGATTTCCTTGTAGCCCACGGGGTCCAGATACCGCAGGGACAGGTCCTCCAGCTCCCACTTGAGCTTCTGCATGCCCAAGCGGTGGGCGATGGGGGCATAGATCTCCATGGTCTCCAGGGACTTCTCCCGCTGCTTGCGGGGGGACTGGTACTCCATGGTGCGCATGTTGTGCAGCCGGTCGCAGATTTTAATCAGGATCACCCGGATGTCGTGGGCCATGGCCATGAGCATCTTGCGCAGGTTCTCCATCTGCTCCTCTTCCTTGGAGACGTACTGCACCCGTGTCAGCTTGGTGACCCCCTCCACCAGCTCGGCCACCGGCTCGCCGAATTTTTTGGCGATCTCCTCGTGGGTGGCGGGGGTGTCCTCGATGCAGTCGTGGAGCATGGCGGCGATGACGCTGTCCACATCCAGCTCCAGGTCGGCCACAATCTCCGCCACCGCCAGGGGGTGGATGATATAGGGCTCGCCGCTTTTGCGCAGCTGGCCGTGGTGGGCGGCATCGGCAAAGGTAAAGGCGTCAAACAGCCGCTTGGCATCCAGATTCGGGGTGTAAGAGGCCACCTTCTCCTCCAGCGCATGGTAGCGTTCCAAAATAGGGTCCATGGGATCACCTTCTCCAAAATTCAAACTTCAAAGTGAGAAATCAGGCGCCCTCCGGCCCGGCCGCGGGCTGCCGGTTTCTCATTCCGAACGCCCAATTGATCCGGAATTCTCCTCCAGCGCCCGGCGCAGACGGCGCAGAATGTCAGAGGCCTCCAAATCCACCTTGTGCTCCTGCCGGCGGATGGTAATCTGCATCCGGCCGGTGTGCTCCCGCAGGTCGATCAGCCCCCGCTCCTGGAACACCTCCAGGCACAGCATGGTCCGGGCGGGCACCTCCTGCCGGCCGCCCCGGCGGGCGGCCCCCCGGGTGATGCGCACCAGGGTGTCCTCCACCGGCCCGCCTCCGGCGGACTGGTGCTCCAGCCACCGCCACAGCTGGGCAAACTCCCCCCGGCTGGGCAGCAGGAACTGGGCTTCCCGGGGGCTGAGCACCTCGCCCCGGCGGAACTTTTCATAAATGCTCCGCTCCAGCTGGGCCCGGGAGGGGGCCGGCCGCAGGTCCAGGACCTGAAGCTGCACCGACCGCAGCCCGCGAAACTCGTTGACCTGGGGGCAGAAGGCCACATCCACCCGGCACCCGGGGGAGAGGGCCTGCTCCGGCACGTCGGCGGAGAACCAGATGGCCTCCAGGGCGTGGCCCCGGGACTCCAGCCGCAGCTTCAGGTGCCGCCCCCGGCCCACCCGGGACAGGGCGTGGACCTGGGCCCCGGCCAGCACAAACACTGGGCGGGGGTTGCCGGTGCCCCAGGGCTCCAGGGCGTCCAGCGCCTCCACCTGATCCACCGTCAGCAGCTCGGCCTCCACCTGGGTGTCCGCCTGGAGCACACAGGGCGGCTCCTCCCCCTGCAGCTGCCGGGCCACCGCCCGGCGCAAAGCCTGGGCCAGGGCGGGGATCTTCTCCTCCCGCACCGTAAAGCCCGCGGCCAGGGCGTGGCCGCCGAAGCTCTCCAGCAGATCGGCGCACTGGGTCAGCAGCTCAAACAGGTTCACGCCCCCCCAGGAGCGGCAGGAGCCCTTTCCCACCCCGTGGTCCAGACAGATCATAAAGGCGGGGCAGGCGTATTTCTCCGTCAGGCGGGAGGCCACAATGCCCACCACGCCCTGGTGCCAGTGCTGATCGGCCAGCACAATGGCCCCGCTCTGGGGCTGCTCCTCCAGACGGCGGACGCACTGCTGAAAAATCTCCCCCTCGATGGCCTGCCGGTCCCGGTTGAGCTGACACAGCTCCTGGGCCAGTACCTGGGCCCGCTCCGGGTCCCGGGTGAGCAGCAGCTCCAGGGCCACGCCGGAATTTCCCATCCGCCCGGCGGCGTTGATGCGGGGGGCCAGGGTATAGCCCACAAACACGGAGTTGACCGCCCGCTCCTCGGTGCCGGCGCAGCGGATGAGCCACTTCAGCCCCTCCCGCCGGGGAGGATTGAGCCGGCGCAGCCCCAGGCTGACAATGGCCCGGTTTTCCCCGGTCATGGGCATCACGTCGGCCACCGTGCCGACGGCGGCCAGGTCGCAGTACTCCCGCAGCACCGCGCCCGCCTCCTCCGGCCCGGCCACCGCCATGGCCAGCTTCAGGGCCACGCCCACCCCGGCCAGCCCCTTGAAGGGATAGGGGCAGTCGGCCCGGCAGGGGTCCACCACCGCGGCGGCGGCGGGCAGCGCGTCCTTGCAGGTGTGGTGGTCGGTGACCACCACGTCCACCCCCAGGCTGCGGGCCCAGTCGATCTCCGCGCCGGCGGTAATGCCGCAGTCCACCGTGATAATCAGGGTCACGCCCCGGGCGGCCAGGGCGGACACCGCCTCCCGGTTCAGGCCATACCCCTCCTCCAGCCGGTCGGGGATATAGGGGATGACCCGGCCGCCCCGGGCGGTTAAAAACTCGGTCAGCAGGCAGGCGGAGGTGATGCCGTCCACGTCATAGTCGCCGTACACCGCCATCTGCTCCCCCCGCTCCAGGGCCCGGCGGATGCGCCGCACCGCCCGATCCATGTCCCGCATCAGCAGCGGATTGGGCAGGGGCTCCTCCTCCGGATGGAGCAGCCGCCGGGTCTCCTCTCCGCCGGAGAGCCCCCGGGCGGAGAGCAGGGCGGCCAGCAGCGGCGGGGCCCCCAGGGCCTCCAGCCTGGCCCGCCCCTCCGGGCAGGGCGCAGCCAGCTTCCACTGTTTGTATTTTATGGCCGGCCGCCCCCTTTCCGTGTCCCCGCCGCCCAATGGGCAGACTGGGGCAGTATTAACTTGACTAGTATACCATATTTCCCGGCGATCCTTCAAGATAAAATCCGCTCTGCCGGGCAATTGCCCCCTCCGGGCTTGCTCCTGGGGATAAATCGTGATAAAATGTCTGGACTGCAATGCCCTGCCGGACCGCGGGGCCGGCAGCAGACACAACGAAGGACGAAAGCCCATGAAAACCTATTTTGCCGGACAATTTGATATCGCCGTCATCGGCGCGGGCCACGCGGGCATCGAGGCCGCCCTGGCCGCCGCCCGGATGGGGCTGCGGACGGTATGCTTCACCATCAACCTGGACGCGGTGGGCAACATGCCCTGCAACCCCGCCATCGGGGGCACGGGGAAGGGCCACCTGGTGCGGGAGCTGGACGCCCTGGGGGGCGAGATGGGCCGGGCCGCCGACCGGGCCTGTATCCAGTACCGGCTGCTGAACCGGGGGAAGGGCCCCGCCGTCTGGTCCCTGCGGGCCCAGGCCGACCGGCGGGAGTACCAGAAGATCATGAAGCACACCCTGGAGCGGCAGGAGAACCTGTGGATCAAGCAGGCGGAGGTTGTGGAAATTTCGGTGGAAAAAGGGGAAATCTCCGGCGTGACCACCCACACCGGCGCCTTTTACCAGGTGAAAGCCGCGGTGGTGGCCACCGGCACCTACCTGGGCGGCCGCACCATTGTGGGGGAGGTGGTGCGGGATTCGGGCCCGGACGGCCTGGCCGCCGCCCTGCCCCTGACCGACTGCCTGGTGAAGCTGGGGCTGTCCATCCGCCGCTTCAAGACGGGGACGCCCCCCCGGGTCAACGCCCGCAGCGTGGATTTTTCCAAAATGCAGCTTCAGGAGGGGGACCCGGACGCCCAGCCCTTCTCCTTTCTGACGGACACCCCGCCGGAAAACCGGGCGGTGTGCTATCTGACCTATACCAACCAGAAAACCCACGACATCATCCGGGCCAACCTGGACCGCTCCCCCCTGTATGACGGCACCATCGAGGGGGTGGGTCCCCGGTACTGCCCCTCCATCGAGACCAAAATTGTCCGCTTCCCCGATAAGGAGCGCCACCAGCTGTTTGTGGAGCCCATGGGGCTGGACACCGAGGAGCTGTATATCCAGGGATTCTCCTCCTCCCTCCCGGAAGAGGTGCAAGTAGAAATGCTTCACACCATTCCCGGCTTGGAGCGGGCGGAGATGACCCGGTGCGCCTATGCCATCGAATACGACTGCGTGGACCCCACCCAGCTGCGGCCCACGCTGGAGGTGAAGCACATCTCCGGGCTGTACGGGGCAGGGCAGTTCAACGGCTCCTCCGGCTATGAGGAGGCCGCCGTCCAGGGGTTTGTGGCCGGGGTGAACGCCGCGCTGAAGCTTCTGGGGAAGCCCCCCCTGATCCTCCGCCGGGACCAGGGCTACATCGGGGTGCTCATCGACGACCTGGTGACCAAGGGCACCAACGAGCCCTACCGCATGATGACCTCCCGCACCGAGTACCGCCTGCTCCACCGCCAGGACAACGCCGACCAGCGCCTCACCCCCGTCGGGTACCGGCTGGGCCTGGTGCCCCAGGCACAGTATGAGCGGGTTCTGGCCAAATACCGGGCGGTGGACCGGGAGGTGGACCGGCTGGAGCACACGGGCACGCCCCCCTCTCCGGCCCTGGACGCCCTGCTGGAGGAGCGGGGAGAGCCCCCGGTAAAGGACGGGGCCCGGCTGAGCGACCTGCTGCGCCGGCCCCGGCTGACCTACGCCGATCTGGCCCCCTTTGACCCGGACCGGCCGTCCCTGCCGGGCAGCGTGGTGCGGGAGGCGGAGATCACCGTCAAATACGCCGGCTACATCGGCCGGCAGCTGCGCCAGGTGGAGGAGATGAAGCGTCTGGAGGACCGGCTGCTGCCGGAACAACTGGACTATCTGTCCATCCAGGGCCTGCGGCTGGAGGCCCGGCAGAAGCTCCAGGCCATCCGCCCCCGCAGCCTGGGCCAGGCCAGCCGGGTGTCCGGGGTCTCTCCCGCCGACGTGGCGGTGCTGATGGTCTATCTGAAGCAGAACGAGGGCCGGGAGCCGTGACCGGCCTGTCACATACATTTTGGAGGTAGCCTGCTATGAAGCTTTCACAAGTCAAGGGAAACACCTGGGTGGCCGAGGGGCGGGAGCTGATCCCCTTCTATAAGCTGGATGAGCACCGGTGCATCCTGCTGGATACCGGACTGTACTCCGAGCGGGAGGAGCTGGAGCGCTCCCTGCTGGACAACGGGCTGACCCCGGCGGGCATTTTGTGCTCCCACGCCCATGTGGACCACTGCGCCAACAACGCCTATCTGCAGCAGAAATACCACATCCCCGTGGCCCTCACCCCCCAGGAGGCGGCCATGTGCCAGAACCTGCTCACCCTGAAGTGCTATTTCATGGTCTTTTCCATCGGACAGCTGGATCTGGAGGCCTCCTGCATGATCCACACCCCCGACGTGCTGGTGCCCCCGGAGGACGGGCCCTTTGACTTTGCCGGGGCCCGGTTCCGCATTATCCACACCCCGGGCCACTCCCCGGGACACATCTCCACCATCACCCCGGACAACGTGTGCTATGTGGCCGACGCCCTGCTCAGCCACGATCTGCTGGGGGCCAAGCTGCCCTATAACCTGTGCCACCGCCAGGCCATGGGCATCCGCAAAAAGCTGCGGGGCCTGGGCTGCGACGCCTATATCATGGCCCACACCGGGGTGTGCCCCCCCGTCCACTTCGAGGAGCTCATCGACGCCAACCAGCAGCTGCTCCAGGAGCGGCTGGAGGAGATTCTGGAGGTAATCGACCGCCCCATGTCCTTCAGCGAGATCGCCGCCGCCGTGTGCGAGCGCTACCAGCTCTATACCCACAAGGCCCGGCGGGCCCACCAGTTCGAGCGGAATATCCAGTTTTTTGTGGAATATCTGGTGGACACGGGGCTGGTGGAGATGGAGAGCCGCCGGGGCGCCCTGTATTACCGCCCCGCCAGACAGCAGCCCCCGGCCGATTGCATTTTCCCCTCTGCTGTGCTAAAATAACGGTATCTCTGTTTTCTGGAAGGAGTTTTTCCCATGAAAGAAATTATTTCCACAACCAACGCCCCCGCCGCCATCGGCCCCTACTCCCAGGCGGTAAAGGCGGGCAATCTGCTCTTTGTCTCCGGCCAGGTGCCCCTGGACCCCGCCACCGGCGCCCCTGTGGAGGCCACCATCCAGGCCCAGACCACCCAGTCCCTCAACAACCTGAAGGCCATCCTGGCCCAGGCCGGCGCCACCATGGACAACGTGGTCAAGACCACCGTGTTTCTCAAGGACATGGAGGACTTCGCCGAGATGAACCGGATCTATCAGACCTTCTTTGCCGCTGACTGCCCCGCCCGCTCCGCCGTCCAGGTGGGCCGCCTGCCCAAGGACGTGCTGGTGGAGATCGAGGCCATCGCCGCCCTGTAAGGCCTATCTTGTGCCGGGCCGGACCGGATGGACAAGAAGTTGTATTTTTGCCCGGTCCGGCCGGATTTCGGCGGGAAAATACGGAAAAGGGCTTGCTTTTTGCCCGGATTTGTGATACTCTATCTTTCGTATCCGGGCCCGGCCCGGCTTTTCTCCGTTGATTTTTTGCCGTTTTCAAGGCTTTGAAAGGAACGATTCTGTCATGATCAATCTTGTTCTCACTATCATTCAGGTCCTGTGCGGCCTGGCTGTCATTGCCGTCGTCATGCTCCAGTCCGGCAAGAGCGCCGGCCTGTCCGGCGCCATCGCCGGCGGCGCGGACACCTTCCTGTCCAAGAACAAGGCCAAGAGCGTGGACGCCAAGCTGGCCAAGATGACCAAGTGGGTGGCCATTCTGTGGGTGGTGCTCACCCTGGTGCTGTGCATCGTCCACTAATCCGCTGAAATTTCAAACAAAATCAGAAGGACCCCGCCGCAGCCGCGGCGGGGTCCTCTGCTGTTAAACAGGGGCGCGGCACTCTCCATCCGGGTGCCGCGCCCCTGTTTGTTAAAATGCAAGGAGCTCCTGCGGCCGCAGCCGCAGGAATCAAATGACACCGCCCCCGGCTCTACCGGGACAGCAGCTTTTTCATGCCCTCCTCCAGGCCCTCCACCGTCAGGGGGAACATGGGGAAGACCTGGGCGATGGTGTCATAGGTCTGGGACCAGTACTGCCCCCAGTCGGGGCGGGAGCTGGGGTTGAGCCAGATGGAGTTCTTGTACCGCTCCCGGATCAGACGCAGCCAGTCCAGGCCGCATTTGGGGCCGTCCTCCCGGCCGCTGTCCCCGTAGTAGCCCCCCATCAGCTCGTAGGGGGCCATCTGGGCGTCTCCCACCAGGATGACCTTCCAGTCCCCGGGCAGGTTGGACAGCACCCAGTCGGTGGTGACGCTGTCCCGGCCCAGCAGGTGGGGGGAGTTGTACAGCCGGGTATAGACGCAGTTGTGGAAGTAATAGACCTTCAGGTCCTTGAAGTGGCCCGACTTGCTCACCGCCTGGAACAGGGCGGAGCACAGCTGGGCATAGTAGTCCATGGAGCCCCCCGAGTCCATCAGCAGCAGCACCTTGACGGTGTTCTCCCGGGGGCGCTTGTAGCGCACCTTCAGCACGCCGCCGTTGTCGGCGGTGTCCTTGATGGTGTTGTCCA
>JAHYYS010000086.1 GCA_019424865.1 bacterium | reverse complement strand
TGAAGAGCATCATCCAGCACCTGGGCACCGACCAGTTCCCCCGCCTGCGGGTGGGAGTGGGGGAGAAGCCCCACCCCGATTATGACATGGCGGACTGGGTGCTGGGCAAATTCCAGGGGGAGGACAGGAAGGCCATCGACGCCGCGGTGAAGCGGGCGGCGGACGCGGTGGAGTGCCTGATTGGAGAGGGCCCCGACCGGGCCATGAACAAGTTTAATGGATAGCTGATAGGCGGGAGGATTTCCGGCTTCAGGCAGCAGGCGCAGGAACGGTAGTTTCCTGCGCCTGCTGCTTTTAATGTTAAAGAAGGAATTATCCAGAAATGTACCAGTTTAAGAAATGCGAACAAAACTTATTATTCATCGTCTTGTGCAGTAAGATATTGTTCCTCGGCGTTTTTTTGAGCATTCTCAAGAACTAAGAGAGCCAACGTGTATTCATGATGTTCTAGATATTCGATGGCATCGGTAACCGCATTAAATAGACCATAATACATTTTTTTGTATAGTTCCATTTGTTCACCCCCCACACGATTATAGACTATTACATTAGATAATGCAATAGTCTATATGTTTGCATAAGACACAAACTAATATCAGATGAATACATCGGGTATTAGAGGTGCTCAAAATGATAAGATTGAACGTGTTGGAGCTTCTGGAGAAAAGGGGAAAGACAAAGTACTGGCTGAACAAGCAGCTGGGCATGAGCTACACCAATTTCACCAGAATGGTAAACAATGAGACACAGTCCATTCAATATAAGAATATCGAAATTATGTGCCTTCTGCTGGACTGCACCCCCAATGACCTGTTTGTGCTCACGCCCGACGAGCCGGAGGAGTGAGGGACGGCTGCGGGAGGAGCTGCGGTCCGCCGGTGGGGAGCGGGGCGAGACTGTCGAAAAAGTGGCTTGTCAATTTGTTGAAATTGACAAGCCACTTTTTCGAGAAAGTAAGCACGCCAGGCGGGACTCGATTCCATGCGGAAAAGTCGTCCCGCCTGGCGTGAGAGGTGTCATTTCCGAGGCACATGTCCCCGGAAATGACAAGATTATATTTTATTCCGTCGTCTGCGGACGACTTAAACTCCTTGCAGGAGGGCTTTTTCGACAAGCTGGGGGCTGCTGCAAAAGAATTTTGCAGCGGCCCCGTTCTTTTTTTCCAAGCCCCAAAATTCCCCCAAAAATGGGACGGGCCCTGCCTTATACTGAGAGAAAAAGCGGGAGCGGGCGCTAAGGCGCGCCGCCCGGAGAAGGAGGGCGATCACATGGGCGACTGGCACAGCCGTCCGGTGGGACGGATTTTGCAGGAGCTGGACAGCAGGCCGGAGGGGCTCACCCGGCGGGAGGCGGAGCGGAGACTGGAGCGGGAGGGGCGCAACGAGCTGGATGCGCCGCCCGGCCCCTCCATGCTCTCCCGGATTATCGGGCAGCTGCGGGACCCCATGATTCTGGTGCTGCTGGCGGCGGCGGGCATTTCCCTTGGGGTCAGCGGCGGGGAGGACTGGCTGGACAGCGTCATTATTCTGGTCATTGTGGCGGTGAACGCCGTCATCTCCATCACCCAGGAGGACCACGCCCAGCACGCCCTGGAGCAGCTGCGGCGCATGTCCGCCCCCATGGCCTGCGCCCTGCGGGACGGCCGGGCGGAGCGCCTGCCCGCGGCGCTGCTGGTGCCGGGGGACGTGATTTTGCTTCAGGCGGGGGACCAGGTGCCCGCCGACGCCAGGGTGATGGAGTGCAGCCGCCTGCAGGCCGACGAGAGCGCCATGACCGGGGAGTCGGTGCCGGTGGAGAAGGAGGCCCGGGAGTCCCTCCCCGCCGACACCCCCCTGGGGGACCAGTGCAACATGGTGCTGTCTGGCACCCTGATTACCGCCGGGCGGGGGACCGCCCTGGTGACCGCCACCGGCATGAACACCCAGATGGGGCGCATCGCGGGCATGCTGCTGGAGAGCGGCGAGGGGGAGACCCCCCTTCAGCGGCGGATGGCGGAGATCTCCAGAGCCCTGTCCTTCCTGTGCCTGTCGGTGTGCGCCGTGATGTTCGGCGTGGGCCTGCTCCAGGGTAAGGGGCTGCTGGACATGTTCCTTACGGCGGTCTCCCTGGCGGTGGCCGCTATCCCGGAGGGGCTGCCCGCCATTGTGACCATTGTGCTGGCCCTGGGGGTGCAGCGGCTGGCGGGGCGGGGGGCCATTGTGAAAAAGCTGCCGGCGGTGGAGACCCTGGGCTGCGCCGGAGTCATCTGCTCGGACAAGACGGGCACCCTGACGCAAAACAAGATGACGGTGCAGCAGCTGTGGCTGCCCCCGGGCGGGCGTCGGCGGGACGCCCTGGAGGCGGGGTGCCTGTGCTCGGACGCACGGCTGGAGTGGCGGGCCGGGGCCCCGGTGGCGTCCGGCGATCCCACCGAGGGGGCGCTGGTGGTGGCCGCGGCCCGGGAGGGCGTGGACCAGGGCATCCTGTCCGCCCAGCGGCCCCGGGTGGGGGAGGTGCCCTTTGACTCCGGCCGCAAGCGCATGTCCACCATCCACCGGGTGGAAAAGGGGAGGTGGACCGCCTATGTGAAGGGGGCGCCCGACGTGCTGCTGGCCCTGTGTACGGCGGGGCCGGGCGGGCCGCTGACCGCCGCCGACCGGCAGCGGATTTTGAGCGCCAATGAGGAGATGGCGGGGCGGGCCCTGCGGGTGATCGCGGTGGCCCGCAGGGAGCTGTCCGCCCTGCCCCGCCGGTTTTCCCCGGAGTCCGTGGAGCAGGAGCTGACCTTTCTGGGGCTGTTCGGTCTGATGGACCCGCCCCGGCCAGAGGTGCGGGCGGCGGTGGAGCGCTGCCACCAGGCGGGGGTGCGCCCGGTGATGATTACGGGGGACCACCGGGCCACCGCCTGCGCCGTGGCCCGGGAGCTGGACATCCTGCGGCCGGGGGATTGGACGGTGACGGGGCCGGAGCTGGACTTTATGCCCCAGGAGGTGCTGGAGGCGGACATTGAAAAGTTTTCCGTCTATTCCCGGGTCTCCCCGGAGCACAAGATGCGCATCGTCAAAGCGTGGCAGAAGCGGGGGAAGGTGGTGGCCATGACGGGGGACGGGGTGAACGACGCCCCGGCCCTGAAGGCCGCCGACATCGGCTGCGCCATGGGGCGCACCGGCACCGACGTGGCCAAGGGGGCCGCCCACATGATCCTCACCGACGACAACTTCTCCACCATTGTGGCCGCCATTGAGGAGGGGCGGGGCATCTACGCCAACATCAAAAAGGCCATCCACTACTTACTCTCCTGCAACATCGGGGAGATTTTCACCATTTTTGCCGCCACGCTCATGGGATTTACCCAGATGCCCCTGGTGCCGGTGCAGCTGCTGTGGCTCAACCTGGTCACCGACTCCCTGCCCGCCCTGGCCCTGGGGGTGGAGCCGGTGGAGGAGGGCGTGATGGAGCGCCCCCCGCGGGACGCGGGGCAGGGCCTGTTTGACCGGCGGTTCTCCCTGCGGCTGGCCTGGCAGGGGCTGATGGTGGGGGGGCTGACGCTGACCGCCTATTACCTGGGACATACCCGGCTGGCCGTCCCGGGGCTGGAGGGGGCGACGGCCAACACCATGGCCTTTGCCACCCTGACCATGTGCCAGCTGTTTCACGCCTTTAACGTGCGCAGCGAGGACCGCTCCCTGTTTTCCCAGGGGGTGCTGTCCAACCCGTCCATGAACAAGGCCTTCCTGGTGGGCATGGCACTGCAGCTGTCGGTGATGCTGGTTCCGCCCCTGCGGCAGATCTTTTCCGTCATTGCCATGGGCGGACGGCAGTGGCTGGCGGTGCTGCTGCTGGCGGCGGCGCCCGTGCCCATCTGTGAGGTGAGCAAGGCCCTCAGCCGGGGCGCGGAGCACACGGCCCGGGCCGCACAGGCGCGGGAAAAGGAAAATGCGGCAAAAAGCTGAATCCATCCAGGCGGCGGGGCCGCATATTCTCCCTCCTTCCGGACAAACTAGGCCGGAAGGAGGGAGCTTTTTATGTCTCACAAGCCCAAGACGGATGGCCCCCACCCCAGAAGGGAGCCGCGCTTTCCCGGGGAGCTGACTTTGCAGGCCGTGGAAAAGATTTTTTCGGACTGCTCCGATTTTGCCCGGCGGCCTGCCCTGGTGGGGGGCGTGCCCGGGCGCCGGGTGACCCTGTGCTACATCAACGGCATGGTCCGGGGGGAGCGCATCAACGACTATATCCTGCGCCCCCTGGCCCAGAGCGAGCGGCTGGCCCGGGCGGAGGGGGCGGAGGCCTTCCGCCTGCTGGAGGAGGGGGCGCTGTACAACCTGTACGTCCAGCGCCGCACCACCCTGGACCAGGCTGCGGTGGACCTGACCATGGGCTGGTGCCTGCTGTTTTTCCCGGGGGAGCGGGACGTGCTGTCCTTTTTTGTGGGGACGGAGGAGAAGCGCTCGGTGGGGGAGCCGGAGAATGAGCCGGCGCTGAAGGGGGCGCGGGACTCCTTTGTGGAGTCTGTTCTTACCAACACCTCTCTGGTGCGCCGCCGGCTGCGGGCCCCGGAGCTGAAGGTGCGCCAGCATATTGTGGGGCGGCAGAGCCTGACGCCGGCCATGGTGGTCTATCTGGACGGCATCGCCGACCCGGAGGTGGTCCGGCGGATGGAGGAGAAGCTGGACGCCATTGACATCGACGGGGTGGAGGCGGCGGGCAATCTGGAGGAGTATCTGGCCCCCTCCGCCCGCACCGCGTTTCCCCTGCTGCCCTATACCCAGCGGCCCGACCGGTTCTGCCAGGGCCTGCTGGAGGGGCGGGTGGGTCTGCTGTGCGACGGGCTGCCCCTGGGCTGGCTGGCCCCGGGCACGGTGGACCAGTTTTTCAAAACCGGGCAGGACCGGGCCTATCACTGGCTGGCCGCCTCGGCCCTGAGCCTGATCCGCTATTTCTGCGCCCTGCTCACCCTGCTGGTGCCGGGGCTGTATATTGCCCTGGTCACCTTTCATCCGGAGGCCATCCCGGTGAAGCTGGCATTGTCCATTGTGGCGGCCAAGCAGGAGGTGCCCTTTTCCACCATTTTTGAGGTGCTGATTATGCTGCTGGCCTTTGAGGTGATTCAGGAGGCGGGGCTGCGGCTGCCGGGGCCCATCGGGGCCACGGTGTCCATTCTGGGCGGGCTGGTGGTGGGCAACGCCGCGGTGGAGGCCCATATCGTCTCGCCGGCGGTGCTGATTGCGGTGGCCATCGCCGGGGTGGCGGGCTACACCCAGCCCTCTCAGGACTTCGGCAACGCCCTGCGGCTGTGGCGCTTTCTGCTGGCCATCCTGGCCAGCCTGGCGGGGGTGTTCGGACTGGCCGCCGGCTGCGCCGGGCTGATTTACCACCTGGCCAGCCTGGAGAGCTTTGGGGTGCCCTATCTGGCCCCCTTTACCACCGGCGCCCGGGTGACCCGGGGCCATCCCAGCCTGTTCCGCCTGCCCCTGGGCGCCATGAAGTGGCGGGACGGGGCGGGCAATACCCGAAACCGGAGGAATCAGAAATGAGAGGGCTGTGTGTTCTGGCGGCGCTGTGCCTGCTGCTGTCGGGGTGCGACAGCCTGCCCTATCCCCGGGAAATGGGGGACATGGCCCTGCTGCGCACCATGGGGGTGGACCGCGACGGGGACGCGCTGGTTGTCACCGCCTCCACAGGGCCCCGGGCCAGGGGGCTGCAGGGGGAGGGGATGCCCTCGCTGGTGCTGTCCGCCCGGCAGCAGTCCCTGAGCGCCGCCTGCCTGGCCATGCAGGGGCTGAGCGACAACTATGTGTTTTTCGGCTATGTGGACCAGCTGCTCCTGGGGGAGGAGCTGGCGTCCCAGGGGATTGTTCCGGTGCTGGATTACTTTGCCCGGGATGTGGAGCTGGGACTGGGCGCACGGCTGTGGCTGGTAAAGGGGGAGACCGCGGGCGAGGTGGTGCGCGCCGGAGGGGAGCAGGGAGTGGACAGCCGCCTGACCACCCTGCAGGCGGACGGAGAAATGGGCGCAGCGCTGATGACCCGCACGGCGGGGGAGGTGTTCAGCGACCTGCTGGAGTGGGGCTGCGCCTATGCCCCGGCACTCTCGGCCGGTACCGGGGAGGAGAGCCCCCTGATGGAGCGGGGGTATGGGATTTTGCGGGACGGGGCTCTGGTTGGGGTTCTGGAGGGAGAGGAGGCCCGTGGGCTGGAGCTGCTGGCCGGACGCCCCCCCGCCGATATCCTGGAGGAGCGCCTGGAGGGAAACCGGGTGTCTGTGCGGACCACCGGCTGCACCGTGCTGTGCACCCTGAGCCGGGAGGGGGAACAGACGCCTGAACTGGAGCTCCGCTGCCGGCTGGAGGCCAGACCGGTGGAGTATGAGCGGCCGCTGGGAGAGGCGGAGATGGAGGAGCTGGGCCGGCGGATAGGCCGGCGGCAGGCGCTTCGGATTCGGCAGGCCATGGAGCGCCTGCGGGGATGGGGGACGGACTGTACCGGGCTGGGCCCCAAGGCGGCCCTGTCCAACCCGGGGCTTTGGGAGGGCCAAAAGGACAACTGGGACCAGATTTTTTCCCAGTTGGAGTATCGTGTGTCCGTCGAGGTCAGCATGTATGAGTAGGCGGCAGAGAAGCCGGGACGGCGCGGAGGGGAGGCGGAGGCTGTGAAACAGGATAAAATTTCCCGAACCCAACTGATGGCCCTGCTGTGGGCAGGGGTGCTGGCCCCGGCGGCAGAGCAGCTGCCCGCGCTGCTGCTGCCCAGCGCGGGAAAGGGAGCGTGGCTGTCCGTGCTGGCGGCCGCGCCCCTGGTACTGGCGGCGGGCTGGGTGCTGGACAGGCAGGCGGGCCGTCGGGGAGCTGCTGCACTGCGCGCCTGGGGCGGGCCGGTGCTGGGGCGGGGGCTGATTCTAATATATATAGTATGGGCGCAGATTCTGCTGGCGGTGCGGCTGCGCCTGTGCGCCCAGCGGCTGGTTTCCTCCGGGTATCGGGACGGCGCCCTGTGGTTTTTTCTGGGGGCCGCGGCGCTGCTGGCCCTGTGGATGGGACTGGGACAGCTGCCCGCCTTTGCCCGGGCGGGACAGCTGCTTCTGGCGGCCCTGCTGGCGGTGGGCGGAGTGGTGCTGGTACTGTCTGTATCCCAGGCGCGGGTGGAGCGGCTGCTCCCGGTGTGGAGAGGGGACTTGCCCGGCGTGCTGTATGGCGCGCTGCCGGCTGCGGGCGTAATCGGGTGGGGGCTGTTCACGGCGTTTCTCTCCCCACAGGTCCGGGAACAGGGGGAGCGCAGAGGGTGGCACTGGCTGTTCTGGGGCATGGGGAGCTGTGCGGTGCTGTCCCTGGCCCAGGCGGTGATACTGGGGAACCTGGGCGCCGGGTTGGCCGCGGAACTGGACAACCCCTTTTTTGCACTGGCAAAAAGCGTGGGGGTGGAGGGCGCCTTCCAGCGGGTGGAGAGCATTGTAGCTGCGGTGTGGACCTTTGCAGATCTGACGATGGCGGGAGTCCTGCTGTTCGCAGTGCGGGAGCTGGCGGGAGCTTTGACATCCCGTCCTGTGGGCCGCCCGGCGGTGCTGGCCTGTGTTCTGGTGGGGGTTGTACTGGCCCTGTCCGCCTTCTCCGGGGGTGCGGCCCGCCGGTGGAGCCGGGAGATTATCCCGTGGGGGAACCTGATATTGGGTCTGGGCGTGCCCGTTGCTGCAGAGCTGTTCCGCTGGGACCGGGGAAAGAGGAGCGGAAGTAAGCATATATAGTAGAGGGAGGGGCCTTTTACAGCACATTTAGTGCCCGGGAAGAGAGTGAGAAAAAAAGAAGAAAAAAAGCGAAAAAAGGTGTTGACAAAGCGGGGTGAGTCTGCTAATATAAGCA
>JAHYYS010000085.1 GCA_019424865.1 bacterium | reverse complement strand
CGGTTGCGCACCGCCCGGGCCAGCTGCATCCGCTGCCGCTCCCCGGTGGAGAGGGTGGCGGCGGCCCGGTCCAGGGTCAGATACCCCAGCCCCAGCTCCATGAGCCGCCGGGCCACCGTCTGGAAGGACTCGCAGATGCGCTCCGCCATGGGGCGCATCTCTGCGGGCAGAGATGCGGGCACCCCGGCCACCCAGCCCACCAGCGCCTCCAGGGACATCCGGCAGGCCTCATCCAGACCGATGCCCCGGAGCCGGGGCCTGCGGGCCGCCTCGGACAGGCGTGTGCCGCCGCAGTCGGGGCAGACATCCTCCTTCAGGAATCTCTCCACCCGCTTCATGCCCTTCTCGTCCTTCACCTTGGACAGGGCGTTTTCCACGGTGTAGACCGCGTTGAAATAGGTAAAGTCCAACTCCGTGGCCTGATCCAGCTTTTTGCCCCGGTAGAGGATGTGCTTTTTCTCCGCCGGGCCGTTGTAGACAATGTCCTTCTCCTCCGGCGTCAGCTCCCGAAAGGGCACGTCCGTCCGCACGCCCATGGCCCGGCACACGTCGGTCATCAGCGACCACATGAGGCTGTTCCAGGGGGCCACCGCCCCTTCGTCGATGGTCAGGGACTCGTCCGGGACCAGGGTGGACCGGTCCACCGCCCGCACCACGCCGGTGCCGCCGCAGGTGCGGCAGGCCCCCTGGCTGTTGAAGGCCAGCTCCTCGGCGCCGGGGGCATAGAAACGCTCGCCGCACGCCGGGCAGGTCAGCTCCTGCCCCGCCGCCACCGCCAGGGAGGGCGGCACATAGTGCCCGTTGGGGCAGCGGTGGCTGGCCAGGCGGGAGTACATCAGCCGCAGGCTGTTGAGCAGCTCCGTCCCCGTACCGAAGGTGCTGCGGATTCCCGGCACGCCGGGCCGCTGGTGGAGGGCCAGGGCTGCCGGGACATACAGCACCTCGTCCACGTCCGCCCTGGCCGCCTGGGTCATCCGGCGGCGGGTGTAGGTGGACAGGGCCTCCAAATACCGCCGGGAGCCCTCGGCATACAGGACGCCCAGGGCCAGAGAGGATTTTCCGGATCCGGAGACCCCGGCGATGCCCACGATCTGGTTCAGCGGAACTTCCACGTCAATATTTTTCAAGTTGTGGACCCTGGCCCCCCGGACCTGGATTTTGTCCGGTTTACAATTCTGCCGTATTATTTTGTTCATTCTTTTGCCCCCATTCCAGGGAATAATGTTCTGTTGTCCCCGCCTGCAGGCGTTATCATCTGAATCTATATTGTACCACACAGCCCCAACACAGGAAAGTGCTTCTGCAAATGTGCAATGGAATATGGCGCAGGAGTTCAATGCTTGAAGACCCTGTTGCAAGTTCATCCCTCCTCTGGAATCCCCAAGCATAGCGGCAAGGTGGAACACAGCCGCTGGAAAAGCCAGACTCGTTTTTGTACCTGCCACAGTTTTAGGCTCTCGAACGGCTTTCTCCCAGCGAGTTTGCCGTCCAATTTGTTTGATGAGCCTGCAGGACCGGCATGCTCCAGCAAGAAGAAATCCCCTCAATCCGTTGTGGATTGAGGGGATTGTCAGAAATGGACTTTTGTTACGCCTTCCACAGGCCGTGGAGATTGCAGTACTCATATACAGCAGACACGGTCTCGCCCTGGGACAGGGCGAAAGAAGCCTCGGGAGCCTGTCCGGGCTGGAGGTATTTGATGTGGCTGCCCTGGTTCGTCTCCACAGCAATCCACTGGATGGAGTGCTCAGGGAGCATGGGGTGAGCCACAGAGCCTACCTTAACCTCCACCCGGGTGCCATTTACCTCTACCACTGGGACATGCTTTTCCACGGCAGCGTCCACCGTCCCCGGCACCAGTTCCGTCATCTTCTGTCCGCAGCACATCACCGGTACGCCGGAGGAGTGAACAAAGGTTACGATATTCCCGCAGTGGTCGCAGCGATAAAACTTCATTAACAATAACTCCTCTCATTATTAGTTTTTTTATTATAATCCGACTGCCGAAAAAAGTCAATACAGATCATGCCCGAAACAAGCAAAATTATTGCGCGTTCTGCCTTCTGAAAAACAGTGGATTTCGTTTTCAGGAAAAGCTGCCATTCCCTCGCCTCTCTCATTCTTATACCTTATTTCACAGAGTGTTCCACGAGAATTTGCTGCGAATGGGATAAATTACGTGTACCCCCATCTCTCCATAACAATGACCTGATACAGCTTGTTTTCTACTTCCGGGGCATACCCCTTTTCACCGGCCCGGTTCCAACGCCGGGAGCGTCCTGGTACAATTTCGGCTTCTCACGGTTTCACGTCCTGAGCTTCCGCGACAGCGGGACGGCGCAGGAAGGAGAACTTGGTCTCGGAGCACACCACCGCCACAAAAATCAGGGCGAAGCCGGCCAGCAGGCGGCCGGTCACCGGGTCGCCGTAGAAGATCACCGAGAACAGCACCCCGAACACCGATTCCAGAGACAGGATCACCGAGGCGGAGGCCGGGTCGGACCACACCTGCCCCACATTCTGGAACAGCAGCGCCACGGTGGTGGCCATGATGCACAGATAGGCCAGGGGGAGGAGCACCGCCGGGTCGGACAGGGCGGAGGCCGGGAACTCCTCGGTCAGCAGGCCGCCGATCCAGGCGAAGAGCGCCGCAAAGGCAAACTGAAACACGGTGAGCAGGGAGATATCTTTTCCCGGGGAAACCTTGGCCACCGCCACAATGTGGGAGGCATAGAACAGGGCGCACACCAGGGTGAGCAGGTCGCCGGCATTGATGGTCAGCTGGTCGTTGAGAGAGACCAGTCCCACCCCGGTGACACACAGCAGGGCGGCGGCAATGTTATACCGGTCGGGCCGCACCTTCACCACTGCCCAGGTAAGAAAGGGCACGATGACACAGTACACCGCCGTGAGAAAGGCGTTCTTGGAGGGGGTGGTGAGGGCCAGTCCAAAGGTCTGCACCGAGTAGGCCAGACACAAAAAGCCCCCCATTATGGCCCCCCGCCACAGATAGTCGGGGGTAAAGGCCTTCCAGCGCTTCCAGCACACCAGGGCCAGCAGCACCGCCCCGGCCGTGAACCGGATGGCCAGCAGGAAGAAGACCGGCACCGCATCCAGGGCGTTTTTCATGATAAAAAAGGAGGTACCCCAAATCAGGGCGGAACAAAACAGCATGGGCTTGGCCAGCCGCCGCATGGCCTCGGGCGTCATAAACATCAACTCCGGATTGCAAAATAGCGGGCCTGTATGCTATGATGAAAAGACGGCGGCAGCCCGCCTGCGCCGGCATCTCATTCTGGGAGGCGACAGCACCTTGGACATCCTTCCCCGCTCTTTTTATAACCGGGACACCCTGGCGGTGGCCCGCGACCTTCTGGGGCAGCATCTGGTGCGGGTGCTGCCGGACGGGCAGCAGCTGGTGTGCCGCATCACCGAGACGGAGGCCTATGTGGGCCCGGTGGACAAGGCCTGCCACGCCTATGGCTATAAGCGCACCCCCCGCACCGAGACCCTGTTCGCCCCGCCGGGCACCGCCTATCTCTATCTGATCTACGGCATGTACCACTGTCTCAATCTCGTCACCGAGCCGGAGGGGGAGCCCTGCGCCGTGCTGATCCGCGGGGCGCAGGCCGTCGCAAACGGGGATATTATAGCAAAAAACCGTTTTGGATGCAAGATGGACACCATGACTGCCTATCAGAAAAAGAATTTTCTCAACGGTCCGGGGAAGCTGTGCCGGGGGCTGCTGCTCACCCGGGAGCAGAACGGCCTGGATGTGACCGTTCCGTGCGGACCGCTGTACGTCTGCGCCGGAGACGCCCCCGGGCACATCTTCACGGGAGAGCGCATCGGCATCGACTACGCCCAGGAGGCCGTCCACTTCCCCTGGCGGTTCTGGACGGAGGAGTAGCTTCCTGTCCTGCATCCGGCGGCGTGTACGTCAGGCCTGACACGTCCCACGAAAGACAGACCGACTTTTTCAACCGACTCACGGAGGTTTTCCATGTACTTTTTTGATTTGGACGGCACCCTACTGGATTCCAACAGCATCTGGCTGGAGATCGACATCCGGTTTCTGGGCCAGCACGGCATAGCGCCGGTGCCGGAGGACTACACCGACTATGTCACCCACCACGCCTTTGCCGACGCAGCGGAGTATACCCGGCAGTATTTCGGCCTGCCCCTCTCCGCCGGGGAGATTGTGGCGGCCTGGCACGAGCTGGCCCGGGAGGCCTATGCCAGTCAGCTGGAACTGAAGCCGGGGGGCCTGGACTTTCTCCGCCGGGCCGGCCGGGCCGGGATCCGGTGCGCCCTGCTCACTTCCTGCATGCCCAATCTGTGCCGGGCGGCTCTGGCGCATCACGGCCTGGAGCCCCTGCTGGAGCGGGTGCTGACGGTGGCGGAGCTGGGCCTGGAAAAGCGGGATCCGGCCCTGTACCGCCGGGCGGCGGAGCTGTGCGGAGCGGAGCCGGGGGAATGCGTGCTGTTTGACGACTCCCCCGTCTACTGCGGGGCGGCAAAGCAGGCGGGCTGGCAGGTCTTCGGCGTGGCTGACCCCATCTTCGCCGACCGTGCGGAGGAGATGGCCGCTATCTGCGGTCCCGGGCGCTTTCCCTTCTCCTTCACCGGGGAGCTGCCCCTCCTGTCCCGCTGAGAATCCAGAGAAAATAAAGCCGCTGTGGGGCGGCCCGTTTGGGCCGCCCCACAGCGGTTTTTTGTGACCAGGACCTCAGTTGGCCTGGACAATCCGCACCTTCTGACCGATGGGATCCACATAGATGGTCAGGTCGCTGGAGAAGGCACGGCAGCTGGCCAGACGGGCCTCGCCCGTCTCCTCAGTAAACCAGCTCTTGGTGTCCTTCTTATAGCACTCCACGTCGTCGTCCACCCGGTAGGTCCGGCCCCCGGCGTTGACATACATGACGCCCTGGCTTTCGAAGAAGTCGGAGGGGGAGACCTTTTTGATCTCGGTCAGCTCAATCACCGAGGCCGCCTTGGGCAGGCCGTCCAGAGAGCCGAAGCCCTTGGCCGCGCCGCCGAAGGCCCCGTCCTTGAAGGAATAGCCGGTGATCATTTCGTCTCCAGCTCCTTTGTGATTATGCACCTTCACTGTCCGGTTGGTATACTGCATTTCCACGCCACCAGTTTTGGTATCTTCCTCCAGAATGCCGTAGGTATAGGCGTCGCCGGTGACGGCGTCCAGCACGATGTAGTCCACCATGCCGGAGGTGTTCAGGTGATAGGTGTCAATGTCCCCCGCCTTGATGGCCGTGCCGTCCAGAGCGGCCAGGCTGATATTGGCCACGGCGCTGCCCGCCTTTTCAAAGACCTGCACGCCGGCGGTTACGGTGTAGTCGCCCAGCTTCATGGCCGCGGGGTCAAAGTCCCCGGGCGCGCTCTTGGAGGTGAGCTTGGCGGCGCTGATCTTGCCCCGGGCCCCGGAGGAGAGGGAGACCAGCTGGCCGTCGACGCTGCTGTTGGAGACAGTGCCCGTCAGGGTCACGGTGGAGCCGTTGGGCAGGAACATCTCCGCCGAACCGGTGCCCGCCACGCCGATGGCGGTGGAACGGGCCTGGCTGCCGGGCTGTGCCATGCCGGCCACCTTGCCGTCGGCGGTGAGCAGCAGGGTCACCCGGTCGCCCAGGGAGAAGTCATCCACACTGTCCCAGGCGCTGTCCAGCACCTCAAAGTCCTTACCCAGCACCCGGATGCTGGTGGGGGCCTTGGCATTGGGGGCGGCGTCCTCATAGATGCAGGTCAGCCGCAGGTCGGACACCACCAGAGTGTTGCTCAGGCTGTCATAGGTCACCACGTCATAGGGCTGGATATCCGACATGCGGATGGACTGGCGGTTCTTCTGGATGGTGAAGTTGGTCACGCCGCCGGTGAGCTGGTGGAACATGGCGGTGCTGGGGCTGCCCATGACCACCACCGCGTCGGCGGAGGCGCTCGCCGCGCCGCCGGCATAGACGGCTACAATTTTGCCCCGCTCGGAATACATGGTAATCTGGGTGCCCGACTTCAGGTCGGTATACCCCTGGACATAGGGCTTGCCCTCGGAGGCGGCGGCCGTATAGAGGATGGTATCGCCGGACATGGTATACTGGCTGCCGTTGCTGCCCTTCACATAGCTGGGCTGGGCATCCCCGGACAGGGTAATGGTGGTGGCGCTGCTGTCGTCGGGGACAAAGGTGATGATCTCATTTTTATCATTGAGGACCAGCGCCCCCCGCTTGCCCTGAAGGGCGGTGGGATTGGCCTGGCCGGATGCAGGCAGATAGGCCTCGGACTCCTTGTTGGCGGAGGTGCGGATAGCGCCGTTGGCGCTGCCGTCATCCGTCTCCACATTGACGGCCAGCACGATGACCCCGTCCGTGGTCTGGCCCAGAGACTTATAGTATACTGTCCCCTCCCCTGTCTTACAGCTCAGGGCGTTGACAAACAGCTGGGCCGCCTGGGCCCGGGTAAGGGGGCGGTTATAGTCGGCGGGCAGGCCCTCTGTCAGGCCGATGGATCCGGCCAGATTCATATAGCTCTGGGGCCAAACCGCACCCGTCTGTTCTCCGCTGTATTTCAGTACCCGGATCAGAATGGTGACAGCCTGAGCCTGGGTGATGGGGGAGTCGGGCTCAAACCGGCCGTCACCCACTCCGGCAATCAGGGCCGCGGGGGCCTCTGCCGTGCCCACATTGATGGAGGCGGCCAGGTTCACATACCCCAGCCCCCAGTGGCTGGCGGTTACGTCAGAGAAAATAGTGCGGGTGGCATAGATGGGCACCTCGTCCCCCCGCTGCATAAACTTGACCACCATGGTGCAGAATTCCGCCCGGGTCAGGCCGCCGTTGGGGTTGAACTGGTTGTTCCCGGAGCCGGCCGCCACCCCCATCAGGCGCAGGATGTCCGCATTGACCGCCGTGGCGGGATCTGAAATATCGCTGTATGACGACCCGGCAGCGGCGGCCGGCAGAGGCATGGCCAGGGCCGCAGCCAGGGCGGCCGCCGTAACGGCGGTCAGGAAGCGTTTGATTCTCATAGCTTTCATTCTCCTATCATCTTTTCTCGTCACTCCGCCCGCAGGGCCTCCACCGGCTGCAGGCCGGAGGCCTTCACGGCGGGATACAGTCCAAACAGCACACCCAGCACCACCGAGAAGAGGAAGGCCCCGATGGTGATCGTCTGGTTTGGCCACAGGACCATCCCCTGAAGCAGGAATTTGCCCGCAATCCGGGTCCCCAGGCATCCGATGACAATACCGATAATTCCGCCGATGCCGCAGATGACGGCCGCCTCAATCAAGAATTGGGCGATGATGGAGCGCCGCTCCGCGCCGATGGCTTTGCGGATGCCGATCTCCCGGGTACGCTCGGTGACGGTGACCAGCATGATATTCATAATGCCGATGCCGCCCACCAGCAGGGAGATGGCTGCAATGCCGCCCATAACCAGGGTCTGCATCAGGCTGGCCTGCTGCATCTGATTCTGCCAGGAGTTGTCGCTGGACACATAAAAGTCTCCGCCCTGCCGCGTGCCGGTTTCATCCTGAGGAAACATGCCGTTGAGAAAGCCGTCCAGCTGGGTAATCACATGGGTGGTGGCGGAGGCGGAGGCCGCCTTCACCGTCCAGGCCGAAATGGTCTGGTTTTTGTTCAGCGAGCGGTTCAGGGTATAAGGCAGCAGCACGATATTGTCTACCTCCGGGTAGTAGGAGATGTCCTTTTGTGCATACCACCCGATCACCAGATAGGGGATGCCGTTGATGGTGATGGTCTCTCCCACCGGGTCGGTGTAATCAAACAGCATCTGCTTTAATCCGCCGCCCAAAACGCATACATTGCTGGCATTCTCTATGTCCAGATAGGACAGCTCCCGTCCTCCGGCCAGCTGATAGTTGTTGCACACGCCGTATCTGTCGTTGCCCAGTACCACCTGGACCATCTCCTCCCAGTTTTCATAGTTCTGGGTGGAATAGGTCTTGGCGCCGTACTTGACCAGCATTTCGTTCCCAAAAAGCTGAATATTCGGGGTGATGCCGATGACCGAATCTCCCAAACGCAGAATAAAGTCATTGAGAATCTGATCCATATTCTGCCCGGTATAGGAGTTGGCATTGATGGTGATTTTGTTGTCGCCCATTTTCTCGTAGTACTCCATGTTCCGCTTGTTCTGGCCGGAGACCACCGAGACCATCACCACCACCGAGGCCACGCCGATGATAATGCCCAGCATGGTGAGAAAGGAGCGGGTCTTTTTGGAGGAGATGGATTTAAAGGCCATCTTAAACGCCTGCATCAAATTCATTGTGCTGCCGCCTCCTCTCCTCCCCGCTCGTCGGCGATGATTTTGCCGTCGGACAGATGGACCCGCCGCCGGGCCTGGGCGGCGATGCCGTTGTCATGGGTAATCAGAATAATGGTGGAGCCCTCTCTGTTAAGCTGGCGGAGGATCTCCAGCACATGCTGGCCTGTCTTGGAGTCCAGGGCGCCGGTGGGCTCGTCGGCCATGATGATGGGGGGG
>JAHYYS010000084.1 GCA_019424865.1 bacterium | reverse complement strand
CAGCACGATCTCCTCAGAGAACCGGGACAGGTGCATCATCAGGATGGACAGGGCGGAGAGCAGCTCGATGGCATAGTCCCGGTCGGACACGGAGTCCATGGAGTTGTCGGTGGGCTTTTTGAAGCCCAGGGCCTGGGCTGTCTGGAACCGGTCCACCGGATAGGTGGAGGTGGCCAGGGCGCCCGCCCCCAGGGGGCACTCGTCCAGCCGCTCCAGGCAGTCCTCCAGCCGGGTGACGTCCCGCTTGAACATGTTGGCATAGGCCATCATGTAGTGGGCGAAGGTGGTGGGCTGGGCCCGCTGCAGGTGGGTATAGCCCGGCATGACGGTGTCCAGGTTGGCCTTGGCCTTCTTCACCAGGATCTCCTCCAGGTCCAGCACCTGGTGGATGATGACAGGAATCTCCTCCTTGACGTACAGGCGGGTGTCCACCGCCACCTGGTCATTGCGGGAGCGGGCGGTGTGCAGGCGCTTGCCCGCGTCGCCGATGCGCTGCGTCAGCAGGGCCTCGATATTCATGTGGATGTCCTCGTTGTCCAGGGAGAACTCCACCTGCCCCGCCTCAATATCCTTCAGGATGGCCTCCAGGCCCTCCACAATCTTTTCCGCCTCGTGCTCCTCGATAATCCCCTGCCTGCCCAGCATCTGGGCGTGGGCAATGGAGCCCCGGATGTCCTGCCGGTACAGCCGGGCGTCAAACCCGATGGAGGAGTTAAAATCGTTGACTAAAGTATCCGTCTCTTTCTGGAACCGTCCAGCCCAAAGTTTCATAGTATCGCTCCTTTTGCCTCGCAGAGTTTTGCCGTCGGCAGACGGCAAAAGATTTCAGATTTGTTTTTGGGGCGGCAAGGCCGCCCCAAAAACACCTCCCGGCCCGCAGGTGTGCAGGCGCAGCGCGTGCGCACAGCCGGGCCGCGGTCTCTTTCCGGAAAGGGCAGAGCCCTTTTCCTGAATCAGAGCTTTCCCTGCTCCCGCAGCGCCTGAACCTTGTCGGGCAGACCCCACAGGTTGATGAAGCCGGTGGCGTCGTTCTGGTTATAGTCGCTCTCCTCAAAGGTCACCAGATTCTCGGAGTACAGGCTCTCGGGGGAGGTGACGGAGGAGGTAATGATGTTGCCCTTGTAGAGCTTGAGCTTCACCGTGCCGGTGACATGCTTCTGGGTGTCCACGGCGAAGGCCTGAAGGGCCTCCCGCAGGGGGGTAAACCACTTGCCGTTGTAAATCAGGTCGGCAAAGTCCACGGCCAGCTTGGTCTTCATGTGCTTGGTGTCCTTGTCGATGGTAATCATCTCCAGAACCTCGTGGGCCTTGTACAGGATGGTGCCGCCGGGAGTCTCGTACACGCCCCGGTCCTTCATGCCCACCAGCCGGTTCTCCACGATGTCCAGCAGGCCGATGCCGTTCTCGCCGCCCAGCTTGTTCAGCTTGCGGATGATGTCGCTGGCCTTCATCTTCTCGCCGTCGATGGCCACGGGCCAGCCCTTCTCAAAGTCCAGGGTGACATAGGCGGCCTTGTCCGGAGCCATGGCGGGGGATACCCCCATCTCCAAAAAGCCCGGCTTGTCGTACTGGGGCTCGTTGGCGGGGTCCTCCAGATCCAGGCCCTCGTGGCTGAGGTGCCACAGGTTCTTGTCCTTGGAGTAGTTGGTCTCCCGGGAGATCTTCAGGGGGACGTTGTGGGCCTCGGCATAGTCGATCTCCTCATCCCGGCCCTTGATGGACCACTCCCGCCAGGGGGCGATGATCTTCATCTCGGGGGCGAAGCGCTTGATGGCCAGCTCGAAGCGCACCTGGTCGTTGCCCTTGCCGGTGCAGCCGTGGCAGATGGCGTCGGCGCCCTCTTTCTTTGCGATTTCCACCAGCCGCTTGGCGATGATGGGCCGGGCGAAGGCGGTGCCCAGCAGGTACTCCTCATACTTGGCTCCCATCATCATGGAGGGGATGATGACGTCGTCCACCATCTCGTCCACCAGATCCTCGATATACAGCTTGGATGCGCCGGTCTTGATGGCCTTTTCCTCCAGGCCGTCCAGCTCGTCCCCCTGACCCACGTCGGCGGAGACGGCAATGATCTCGGGGTTGTTGTAGTTCTCCTTCAGCCAGGGGATAATGATGGATGTATCCAGGCCGCCGGAATAGGCAAGTACCACTTTTTTAATCTCAGACATCGTTTCTTCCCTCCAAAAATTCCAGGCGGACAGGCCTCAGCCGGCCTGTTGGTCCGCCTTATTTCTGCTGTGGTGACAGTCTATCACGCTTTTTCCCAAAATGCAACCCGGTTTGTGAATGAATATTCACAACCTTCGTATTTATTTCCTGTAATTTTCAACAAAAATGAATATTATACATCTTGTAACAGCATTTTTGCATAACCATGCAGAAAGCTCCGGCCCGCAGACACGCGGACCGGAGCGGCTGCCGGATCCGGCGCCTTTTGCGCCGGGCATTCCGTTCTGATTCCGGTTGGATCATCCGCCCTGCAGCTGGGAGACGCCGTAGCTGTTCACCAGGCCGTCCAGCTTCTTCCCCGCCTGGCACATGGGGCAGGTCTTGGGGGAGCTGGTGCAGTAGCCCGGGATGTCCTGCGGCGTAAACAGCGCATACACCGGTACCTCACCCACCGCCTCCAGCGCGCTGAACACAGCGGCAATTCCCTGGACCCTGCCTCCGTAATACTGCACGCACTCCAGGCAGCGGCCGGCGGTCTTGCCCGAGTTCACCGTGGAAATGAGCACCAGAATATCCCGCCCCTCCACCATGGGAATCAGGTTGTCCCGGAAAATCAGCTGGCCGATGGAGTCATACTCCGGGGTAATGACATTGATATTTTTACTGCGGTTGACGGCAAAGCGGTCGTTCTGCGCCAGGTGGCGGGCCAGAAAAGCCCCAATGACCTCGCTGCCGTCCAGGCAGACGATGGTGTCCACCCCCTTCTCATAGGCATACCGCTGGGACAGAATGACAGCCCCCTCCCGGGCCATGGTATACTCATGCTTCAGGCGCGTGATGTCGATGTAGTGACTGTTGTGGGAGTGCCGGGTGGCGAAATGTCCGCCATAGGCCGAAATGACCACATGGGGATTGGCCGGGTGCTTAATTGTGGACACATTCATGCTTCTGCCTCCTAACTGTCTGGGTACTTTTGTGGACAGGTTTACTATATCACATTTTTCTTATTTTTACAATAGATCGTCAATTTTTCGATTTTATTTTATTAATTTTGCACATCTTATTTTTTGCTAAAAATACCCCGGGCCCGGCGGAGTATCCGTCGGGCCCGGGGTCGGTGGGGGAGGGCTCAGCCCTCTTCGATAGCCTTGGAAATGGCGTCAAACACGGTGTCCTGGTCCTGGCACATAACCATCAGCACGGTACCGTCGGACAGGGTCTCCAGCCGGGCGCTCTCGGCCACGGCATACTGGTCGGCCAGATAGTTCTCAAAGCTCTGCTTCTGCCGGTCGATATAGCCCTGGAGGGCCTCCTTCACCGCCTCCTCCCTGCCCTCTGCGGGCATAACGGCGGCAATGCCATAGGCCTGGACATTCATCAGGGACATGCTGATGCCGAAGGCGGTCATATCCTCCTGATTCAGGCCCATGGACTCCAGCATCATGCCGGACGTGTCCTCCTCGCTCACCTGGGAGATCACCGGGTTATACTCCACCTGCTCCCCGCCGTTGTCGGTGATGGCCGAGGCATACAGCTGCGTCAGCTCCTCCGGGGTCTTGGCCGAGGTGTCCCCCGCTCCCCCGCCGGAGCATCCGGCCAGCAGGGACAGGGCCAGAGCGGCCGCAAGGGCAAGGGCAGAAAGTCTGATTTTCACAGTATAAGTTCTCCTTTTCATGCTTAATTTCCGCGCCGATTTTCCGCGCACACTGTCTTTGACGGCGTTCTATGGAAAAAGGTTCCCATTTTTTTATTTTTTAATCCCCCCGCATGAACCAGAGCAAAAAATCCCTCCCGCGGGGAACATTTCATTTTGTCTCACTCAAAAAAAGACCGAAGCCGCCGCTTTGGGGACAGTTTCAGCCCCGGCCCGCAGTGCGGGCCGGGGCTGAAGCAGCTTATTTGGTTTTGAAGGCGAAAAAGCGCTGGCCGCAGTAGTTCAGAATTACAAACAGGCCGGAGCCGAAGAGCATGGTCAGGTTCCCCTGGAGCTGCTCCCCCAGGCCCATGCCGCCCAGCGCCCAGTTCACCGCCGGCCTGGCCAGGCCGTAGGCCAGCAGGTAACAGACGGTGATATTGAGGATAAAGCGGACCACCACTCCCGCCCCCTTCTCCCGATTGCGGAAGGTGAAGTGCTTGTTGAGAACATAGCTGACAATGCTGCCCACCACATAGTTGGCGGCGGAGGAGATCCAGTAGCCCCGGTCCCCCCAGGTATGCAGCCCCGCCAGGTTGTACAGCCCGAACATGACGCCGTAGCCCACCAGGGTATTGATGCACCCCACGATGATAAAACGGAAGAAGGTGGGGTCAAATATTTTTTTCAGCTTGTCCATCATGATCCTGCCCCTCGCAGCGCTCGGCCACGATATACCGGGGCCGGTCTTTAATCTCCTCGTATATTTTGGCGATATAATAGCCGATGATGCCCAGGCAGATCATCAGGATGCTGCCGATGAGCAGCTGAAGCAAAATCACCGTGGTAAAGCCCTCCAGCGCCTGACCGGTGGCCTTCTGCCACAGGGACCACACCCCCAGCACCACCGAACAGGTGAAGACCACCACCCCCAGCAGGGTCACCAGCTGGAGGGGCGCGGTGGAAAAGGAGGCGATGTTGGTCAGGGCATAGCGCACCAGGCTGCGCACCGACCATTTGGACTCCCCCTCCAGGCGGGGCTGCACTTCAAACTCCACCTGGGCCGTGGAAAACCCTATCCAGGAGGACAGAGCCCGGAAGAAGGCGTTCTTCTCCCGCATGGCCAGCAGGGTATCTGCCGCCCGGCGGTCCAGCAGCTTGAAGTCAGAGGCGCGGGACATGTCGATGCCGGTGGCCCGGCTGATGATGGAGTAGAAGCTGCGGGCGGCAAAGGTGTGCAGAAAGCTCTCCTTGCCCCGGCTGGTTTTGACCCCCTCCACCACCTGATAGCCCTGCTGCCACAGGCGGTACATCTCCACCGCCTTCTCCGGCGGGTGCTGCAGGTCACAGTCCATCACCACCACGCAGTCCCCCCGGGCCTGGGCCAGGCCGGCAAAGATGGCGGCCTCCTTGCCGAAGTTCCGGGAAAAGCGCACGCCGCGCACCTGGGGGTGGCGCTGCGTCTGGGCCTGAACGGCCTGCCAGGTGTGGTCCCGGGAGCCGTCATCCACAAAGACAATCTCGTGGTCAATGCCCGCCCCCTCCAGCAGGGCGGACAGGGTGTCCGCCGCCCGGGGGACGGAGGCCTCCTCGTTAAAGGCGGGGAGCACCACCGATAAAAGGCCCTGTTTCACTGTCTGTTCCATGGGTTATCTCCTGTTCTCAAAGGCAATCTCGTAGTCTGATTTGGGGGTGTAGGTCTCCTGCATCCGCACCACCACCCGCCCGTCCAGCACCTGGACGCTGCCCTGGGCGGGATAGAGGGGCATGGCCTGGAACTCCGGGGAGTCGGAGACGGCCTGCATCGTCTCCTCCGAGGGCTCCTCCACCGGGATGTTCAGCCAATCGTTCAAATAGTAATAGATGTGCTTATTCAGTGTCGCCACAGTGTGGAAGGGGACGCTGTAATGATCCACCTGGGCGTAGCTGGGGATATCCGAATGAAGCTGATCCGCGGGAATCGCCCCGATGATGACCACCTCCATCCCCGGCTCATAGCCCGGGCAGCTCTCAATGCGGGCAAACAGCCGGGTCACATAGCTCTCGGTGGCCCGGTGGGCCTGGGCGGAGGCAGTGTACAGCAGGTTGCTGGTGTTCAGGCAGAACAGCAGCACCGCCGCCGCCCACAGGGCCGTCAGGCGCACCGCATTGCGGGGCAGGCGGAGCGCGGCGGGCAGGCCGTCGGCCAGGTCGGCCAGCAGAAACACCGCCAGATAGACCGCCACAAAGGCATATTTCATCATGGGGGTGGGAGCGGAATAGGGGGAGAGCACCTGCATGAAGTTGATACCCAGAGGCAGCAGGGCAACCATGGCCAGCGCGCCCACCGGACGCCACACCGCTCTGCCCAGCCCCTGGTGGGCCAGCCGGAACCACAGGCAGACGCACCCCAAAATCAGGGCGGCCAAATCCAGCAGGACCATAAAGCCGTTGGCAAAGCCGTCCGCCGCCCCGGGCACAAAGAAGAAGGCCACCGCCTGCTTATAGGTCTCCAGAATCAGTCCGGGCAGACGGGCAAAGGGATAGCCCGAACTGGCCGCATCCATGCCCAAATAGGACAGCAGCTCCAGATCCTTGATTTCAAGAAAGAGCATCAAAATTCCGTAGTACAGCACGGCCCCCGCCAGCAGAAACCCGGCCAGCCGCAGCCCCAGGCCCAGAGTACCGCGGAAATCGGCCCGGGGGTCCAGCGTCTCCCGGAACACCACCAGCAGGGACAGGCCGATGGCCACCGTCACATAGGCCTGATAGGTGCCCATGGACAGGGCCAGGGCAATCACCCCCAGCACCCAGCCCAGCTTTCCCCGCCGGGCCAGCCACACGGACAGCACCGCCAGAAAAATCGCCAGACAGTAGGCCGAGGCGGTGAACATATAGAGGAACGTATACCCCACACAGGGGAACGCCGCCATCACCGCCCCCGTCAGTCCCGCCAGCACCCGGCTGCGCAGCTGCAGCAAGTCCACTGTGAAAGCGGCGGCCAGCCCCAGGAGCACCAGGGACAGCAGGCCAATCACCGCCGGCATCTGGGTAAAATTGTTCAGCACGGAGGCATAGTGGAGAAACCACCGGCCGGAAACCGTCATCTGCTGGGGGTCAAACACCCGGCTCAGTCCGTCGGCGTTGGGGATCAGGTTGGTAAAGGCGTACAAATGAACCGCGTATCCGGCTGCCAGGCAGCTGAAAAAGGCCGTCCTGGCCGTCACCGGCAGGCGGCGCCACAGTCTGCCCCCCTGTTGGTCTATGGTCATATGGCTCCTCCCTTCCTCCGGGGATTGCAGTCCGCCCGGCTTCCCCGGGCGGCGGTACCTCCAATTATATGATACTTTTCCCCGTATTGCAAGAGCGTCCGCCGCTCCCATGAAAAGCCCCGGGTTTTCCCCGGGGCTTTTCATGGGGCCCCAAGGGCCTTTTAAAAGGTCCGGCGGAACTGAATTCCGCCGGACCCAAGGTTTTGCTTTGCAAAACCCTTGTCCGCGCTTCCGCGCGCCCCGCTCTGCGGGGCCCCGAGGAGGCGGAAACAACGTCAGCGCAGTACCGCGCCCGTCTCCTTCTCCAGCGTCTCCAGGATGCTCTTCACGTCGGCGTCCGCCGCTCCCATGAAAAGCCCCGGATTTTCCCCGGGGCTTTTCATGGGGCCCCAAGGGCCTTTTAAAAGGTCCGGCGGAACTGAATTCCGCCGGACCCAAGGTTTTGCTTTGCAAAACCCTTGTCCGCGCTTCCGCGCGCCCCGCTCTGCGGGGCCCCGAGGAGGCGGAAACAACGTCAGCGCAGTACCGCGCCCGTCTCCTTTTCCAGCGTCTCCAGGATGCTCTTCACGTCGGCATCCGCCTCCTCGCTGGTCAGGCTGCGGTCGTCGGCGCGCAGCACCAGGTTAAAGGCCACCGACTTCTTCCCCTCGGGGATGTTGGTCCCCCGGTAGATGTCAAAGAGCTTGACCTCCTTCAGCAGGCCGCAGACCCCCTTGCGGATGGCCTCCTCCAGCGCGCCCACCGTGACCTTCTCGTCACAGACCACGGCGATGTCCCGGGTGACAGCGGGGAACTTGGGCAGGGGCACGTACTCCGGATCGGCCCCCTTGGCCTGCATCAGCGCACTCAGGCTCAGCTGGGCACAGTACAGCTCTCCGTCCACCCCGTAGTTCTGGGCCACCAGGGGGTGAATCTGGCCGAAGCAGCCCAGGCAGCTGCTGCCGCTCCACACCTGGGCGAAGCGGCCGGGGTGGTAGGACTGCTCCTCCGGGCCGCCGGCATAGGGCCGGAAGGAGACCTCCTTCACCCGCAGGTCCTTCAGAAGGGCCTCCACAGCCCCCTTCATGGCATAGAAGTCCATTTCCCCGCCGTAGGCTCCCAGCGTGAGCACCTTGGCCTCGTTGGCCAGCCCGTCCTTGCCGCCGGGGAGATAGATGCGGCCCACCTCGTACAGGCTCACATCCTGGTTGCGGTAGTTGTAGTTCCGGGCCAGGATCTCCAGCATGGAGGGCAGGGTGGTGGTGCGCATGATGGAGGTGTCCTCCCCCAGGGGGTTGAGAATTTTCAGGGATTCGCGGTTGTGGTAGTCCCGGGGCCAGCGGATCTTGTCATAGCAGGTGGGGGAAATGAAGGAGTAGGTGATAATCTCGTCATAGCCCATGCTGCGGCACACGCCGCCCAGCTGCCGCTCCAGCCGCTCCTCGTCGGAGTAGCCGCCCAGGGTGGTCTGCCCCCGCATCAGGGTGACAGGGATATTGTTGTAGCCGTGGAAGCGGGCCACCTCTTCGGCCAGGTCGGCCATGCCCTCTACATCGGAGCGCCAGGAGGGAACCGTGACCTGATCCCCCTCCACCTGGAAGTCCAGCTTCTTCAGGATGAGGACCATCTCCTCCGCCGCCACGTCGGTGCCCAGCAGGGCGTTGATCTTCTCCGGCTCCAGCTTCAGCACCCGGGGCTGGGGCACATAGTTGAGGATGTCGATGAC
>JAHYYS010000083.1 GCA_019424865.1 bacterium | reverse complement strand
AAGGGCTATGCCCGCACAGTGACAACCACCAGCTTCGCTGGTGGATGTGTTCATTGTCGTTTAAAATTGGAATACGGCGCCAATGACGGCGGCGGCGGCAATAAACACGATGGGGTGGAGCTTTTTCAGGGCTTTTACCTGCATGCACACAAATACCGCCGCGGCCAGCGCCACCGCGGGCCAGTGAATGGCGAAGGCGTGTTCTGAGCCGGCAGCAACGGTGACCAGAACCGAACTGGCCACCGACAGCCCCGCCGAGGCGATGAGGGCGGTGGAGGCGGGGCGCAGGCCGCGGAACACGGCGTCCACCGTGCGGGACTGGCGGAACTTCTGCAAAAAGCCGGCAATGATGATAATGACTATAATGGAAGGAAAGATCAGGCCAAGGGTGGCTACCACCGCCCCTGGGATTCCCTCCTTGTGAAAGCCGACATAGGTGGCCATATTGACGCCCATGGGGCCGGGTGTGGACTCGGAGACGGCAATCATGGTGGACAGTTCGGCGTCGGTAAACCAGCCGGTGGTCTCCCCCAGCTGCTGCAGGAACGGAATGGTGGCCAGTCCGCCGCCCACAGCGAACAGCCCCACCTTGGCAAATTCATAAAACAAGCGCACCAGCAGAATCATTTGTCGTCCCCCCCCTTGGACAGCTTCAGCAGCCGGTAGGCCACATAGCCCACCACCCCGGCGCACACGATGAGAATAACCGGAGAGACGCCCACGAAGAAGCCCAGAGCCAGCACCACCACAAAAATAACCGCAGAAACCCCGTCAGTCAGATTGGTCCGGCCCAGCCTGAGCACGCTGGAGGCGATGAGGGCCACCACACAGGCGTTGATGCCCGCCAGGGCGTGGGCCACCACGGGGTAGTCGGCGAAGTTGGTCAGAAAGGCGGCAATCAGGGTGATAATGACAATGGAGGGAAATACCACACCCAGGGTGGCGATGACGCCGCCCAGCCAGCCCTTGTACTTGTAGCCGATAAAGGTGGCGGTGTTGACGGCAATGATGCCCGGGGTGCACTGGCCCACGGCATAATAGTCGGACAGCTCCTCGTCGGTGGCCCAGCGGCGCTTTTCCACGATCTCCCGCTGGAGAATGGGGAGCATGGCGTATCCCCCGCCAAAGGTGCATACGCCCATTTTGGCAAAGGTCAGGAACAGGTCTGCATAGAGGTTCACGAAGGAAGGCTCCTTTCCCGCAGAAGCGGACAAACTGGTGCGATGGAAGAAACGGGGACGGCAGGTCGATTTATACGTTGAAGCGGAACAGGATAATATCGCCGTCCTGAACGACATACTCCTTGCCCTCGGAGCGGATCAGGCCCTTCTCCCGGGCGGCGGCCATGGAGCCGCAGGACATCAGATCGTCATAGGAGACCACCTCGGCCCGGATGAAGCCCCGCTCAAAGTCGGAGTGAATTTTGCCCGCGGCCTGGGGGGCCTTGGTGCCCTTCTTGATGGTCCAGGCCCGGCACTCGTCCTCACCGGAGGTCAGGTAGGAGATGAGACCCAGCAGGGTGTAGCTGGCCTTTACCAGCCGGTCCAGTCCGGACTCGGCCACGCCCAGCTCGTCCAGGAACATCTGCTTCTCGTCGGCGGGCAGCTCGGCAATCTCCGCCTCCAGCTTGGCGCACACGGGAATGACCTGGGCCCCCTCGGCGGCGGCGCGCTCCTCCACCTGGCGGTAGTATGCCACCCCGTGGGGGTCGGCAAAGCCGTCCTCGTCCAGGTTGGCGGCATAGATCACCGGCTTCAGGGACAGCAGCTCGCTGGTGGCGATCAGGGCCCCGTCGTCCTCGCTCACCTGGGACAGATAGCCCCGGGCGGACTTGCCGTCGTTAAGCCAGTCCTTCAGACCGGAGAAGACCTCCACCTCGCGGAGGAACTTCTTGTCCCCCTTGGCGGCCTTCTGGGCCTTGTCAATGCGCCGCTCCACCATCTCCAGGTCGGCCATCACCAGCTCCAGGTCGATGGTGTCCATGTCCCGGAGGGGGTCGGTGGAGCCCTCCACATGGATGACGTTGTCATCGTCGAAGCAGCGCACCACGTGGACAATGGCGTCGGTCATGCGGATGTTGGACAGAAACTTGTTGCCCAGGCCCTCCCCCTTGGAGGCGCCCTTCACCAGACCGGCGATGTCCACAAATTCGATGACGGCGGGGGTGGTCTTTTTGGGGTGATACATCTCGCTGAGCTTGTCCAGCCGGGAGTCGGGCACCGCCACCATGCCCACGTTGGGGTCGATGGTGCAGAAGGGGTAGTTGGCGCTCTCTGCCCCGGCGTTGGTGATGGCATTGAACAGGGTGCTCTTGCCCACGTTAGGCAGGCCCACGATTCCTAATTTCATCTCTATCTGCATCTCCTTTGATTTCAGAGCTCTCCTGAAGTTTGCCCAAAGCGCGCTGCGCCCTCCTCGGCGGGCATCCCGGGACGGCGGGGAGCGCGGTCCCGTCCGGGCGCGGGGCTAAAACAGCAGAGATATTGTAACATGTTGATTTTCTTTTCTCAATAGCGAAGTATGTTAAAATACACCTGAGCATGCCCGGTTTGGAGACACAAAATGCCGGTATAACGCCCGAGGCGGGCGCATGCCGGCAAGAGAAAGGAGGCGGGGAGGCCAGGGACAGGCCGCCCGGATATTTACGGAGAAAATCAGCGGAACGCAGGCACTCCCGCGTTCCGCTGACTCGATCAGAAGCCTCAGCCGTTGAGAATCTCCATGAACTCCTCGCCGGTGATGGTCTCCTTCTCATAGAGGTACCTGGAGATCTCGTGGAGCTTATCCAGGTTGTCCTCCAGAATCTTCAGGGCCTTTCCGTGCTGCTCCTTGACCAGGGCCACCACCTGCCGGTCGATTTCCGCCGCAGTTTCCGCAGAGCAGGCCAGGGAGGTGTCGCCGCCCAGATACTGATTGCTGACCGTTTCCAGGGCAACCATGTCAAAATCCTTGCTCATGCCGTACCGGGTGATCATGGAACGGGCCAGCTTGGTGGCCTGCTCAATGTCGTTGGAGGCGCCGGTGGAGGCCGAGTGGAAGATCAGCTCCTCGGCGGCCCGGCCGCCGGTGAGGGTGGCGATCTTGTTTTCCAGCTCCGCCTGGCTCATCAGGTAGTGGTTGCCCTCGTCCACCTGCATGGTATAGCCCAGGGCGCCGGAGGTGCGGGGGATGATGGTGATTTTTTGGACCGGAGCGGAGTTGGTCTGCTTGGCCGCCACCAGGGCGTGGCCCACCTCATGATAGGCCACAGTCCACTTCTCCTGGTCGGTGAGAATGGCGTTCTTCTTCTGATAGCCGGCGATGACCACCTCGATGCTCTCCTCCAGATCCGCCTGGGTGGCAAAGCGGCGGCCGTCCCGGACGGCCCGCAGGGCCGCCTCGTTGACGATGTTGGCCAGCTCCGCGCCGCTGGCGCCGGAGGCCATCCGGGCCACCTTGTTGAAGTCCACATCCTCCGCCACGCGGATTTTCTTGGCGTGTACCTTTAAAATCTCCTCCCGCCCCTTCAGATCGGGCAGCTCCACGGGTACCCGGCGGTCAAACCGGCCGGGGCGGGTCAGGGCGGGATCCAGAGACTCGGGGCGGTTAGTGGCCGCCAGGATGATAACGCCGGTGTTGCCCTCAAAGCCGTCCATCTCGGTCAGAAGCTGGTTCAGGGTCTGCTCCCGCTCGTCGTTGCCGCCAATCTGGCCGTCGCGCTTTTTGCCGATGGCGTCAATCTCGTCGATGAACACAATACAGGGGGCCTTCTCCTTGGCCTGCTTGAACAGGTCCCGGACCTTGCTGGCGCCCATGCCCACAAACATCTCTACAAATTCCGATCCGGACATGGAGAAAAAGGGGACGCTGGCCTCGCCGGCCACGGCCTTGGCCAGCATGGTCTTGCCGGTACCCGGAGGGCCCACCAGCAGAATACCCTTGGGCATGGAGGCGCCGATGTCCTGGTACTTCTTGGGGTCGTGGAGGTACTCCACAATTTCCTTCAGGTTGTCCTTGGCCTCGTCCTCGCCGGCCACGTCGGAAAATTTGATGCCCTCAGAGGACTTCACATACACCTTGGCGTTGGATTTGCCGAACATCATGGCGTTGGGGCCGCCCATGTTCTTCATCATGCGCCTGGACATATACTGCCCGAGGGCGACAAAAATGGCGATGGGCAGCACCCAGCTGAGCAGAAAGCTTAGAATGGGGTCTGTCTGCTGAATTGCCTCCCCGCTGAACTGGGCGCCGGAGTCTTTCAGCATCTGAGTCAAATTGGGATCCGGCATCATGCCGGTGGTATAAATGGCGGTGTTGTCCTTGTCGGTGAAGACGATCTGGTTTTCCTGTTCCTGAACCTCTACCTGGCCAAGGTTTTGCTCTTCCGCCATGTCCATAAAGGTGCCGTAATCCACCTCTATAATCTGCTGCTTGGCCATCCAGGGCATGGCCAGGAAGTTGAACAGCAGCAATACCAGCAGAACAATGACATAATAGTAAATCAGCGGTTTCCTGGGGGGCTTGACTTCATTCATGCAACAATCACTCCTTTTCTGTCTCTGCGTCCCCTTCATAGTCGGCACGCTGCTGGAGGATTGCGGCGGACATGACGGCAATCAGGGCATGACGCATGGACTGGGCGGCAAAATCGATGGCGTATTCTGCATAGAGGGATGCGGCCTCCGCCTGATCCTGGGTACAGGTCCGGTTGTGCCCGCGCATGGAGTTTGGCAGCTCCTCCAGCAGGATTTGCTCCACGCGCCTGTCATAGTCCGACTGCGCGGCAGCCAGGGAAGCGGCGCAGGGGGAGCGGCAGGCGCGGATGCGCTCATCCAGCAGCAGATCCTGCTGTTGGTATTCGTCCTGAAGCTGTGCCAGCTCCCGCCTGGCCTGTTCGGTATCCTGAGTTGAAAAGAGACGAATCCGGGTTTGCAGGCGGCCGTATTCCTGCTTCAGCTCATGCAGCTTGACGGAAAAAAGTTCCTGCCCCAATTTCATAGACGTCACCTCTCCTTCCCCTGTAAAAACAGGGAGAACCGCGTTTCCTTTTTTCTGACTTTATTTATACCAGCAGACGGCGGTCTGCGCCACTGTCAATGCGGGGGCTGTGTATGGACAAATCCCCGGGATTGTCAAAAATCTTGACAGTCCCGGGGATTTGTCCATACATTCCTCAAATATTATCCATGTTCAGGAGAAGCCGCTTCTGTTATGGTTATAGCGCGGAGACACCGGGCTGTCCGGGCTGCGGGGCGCTGAAGATTTCGCCGGTGAGCAGGCGGAAGAGCTGGTCGGCCCAGAGATCGGCGTCCTTTGCCCGGCCCAGGTGCTCCAGCATCATCCCCACCAGGCCGTAGGAGCAAAAGTCAATGGCGGCCTCCAAATCGGCGGCACTGACTGAACGGCCGGAACCGGTGGCCTTGGCGCGCAGCATGTTGGCCAGATAAGCGCGGGTGTTTTGGACCAGCAGGCGCTCCATCTCCTCCCGGCGCTGGGAGGCCATCAGGTGCTGAATCAAATCCTCATTTTCCTCCAGGGTGAGAATCACGGCCTTGACCGCCTCCTGGGGGGTGGACGCCGCCAAGCTGACGGCGACGGCGCGCTGAAGAGCCCGGTCCGCCAGCCACTCGATGACGTCCATAATGTCCTGGAAGTGATAATAAAAGGTCTGCCGGCTGATGCCGCAGGCGTCCACCAGCTCCTTGACCGTGATTTTGTCCACCCGCTTGTGCTCCAGCAGCTTGGTCAGCGCTTCGGCAATCATCTGTTTCATATCCGCCGGCATAGCATCCACTCACCATCTTTTCCAAAATAATTTTCAGCCTATTCTAACATAAGTCAACCGTTCCGTCCAGCAGACAGGGGGCGGTCGATGAAAATGAAAGGAGACCTTATCATGAAACCATCCCGGCTGCTTGGCTTTTTGGATTTAGCTTTGGGCGGCGCGCTGTTTTTGTCCGGGATCTACGTCCTGTCCCACCCCAGGGAGGGGCTGGCCGGCGTGAGCCTGTTTTACGGCATCCTGGCCGTGGGCACAGGTATTGTGGACCTGATCTTTTACTTTAAAATGGAGCGCAGGACGGGCTTTGGCCCGGCGGCCGCGCTGGTGACGGGGATTCTGAGCCTGCTGGCCGGCATCCTGCTGCTGCTTCAGCCGGCGGCCGGCGGCCTGTCGCTGGCCATTTTGTTCCCGCTGTGGTTTGTGGCCCACTGCATCTCGGAGCTGGCCCGGCTGCCGCTGATCCGGTGGAGCGCGGGGAAGGGGTACTACTACTTTTCCCTGATTATCAATATCATTGGACTGGTTCTGGGCATAATCATGCTGGCCTTCCCGGCCGCCTGCGTACTCTCCCTGCCCTGGATAGCGGGCATTTACCTGCTGCTGCTGGGTCTGCACAGCGTTGTGCTGGGGATGGAGAAAATTATATCAAATTGGTAAGGAGAAGACCCCATGGACACAATTTCAGTTCTGGTTGCACTGGACGCAAACTACCTGCCTCAGCTGCAGGTACTGCTTACTTCCATACGCCTGAACAACCCCGGGGAGCGGGTGGCGCTCTATCTGCTTTACAGCGCCATCCCGGACCAGGGGCTGGCCGCCGCAGAGCAGCAGTGCACAGCCAGCGGATATTCCTTTCATCCGGTGCGGGTGGACGACACCCTGTTTCAGGATGCACCCAGCACCCGGCAGTATCCCAAGGAGATGTACTACCGGCTTCTGGCCGCCCGGCTGCTGCCGGATACCCTGGACCGGGTGCTCTATCTGGATCCGGACATTCTGGTCATCAACCCCCTGCGCCCCCTGTGGGAGACGGATCTGCAGGGCAATCTGTTCGCCGCAGCGGCCCACACCGGCATGACCGAGCTGGCCAACGGCGTCAACCGGGTGCGCCTGGGCAGCGAGGGGGACTACTATAACTCCGGCGTGCTGCTGATGGACCTGGCGGCCGGCCGGCGGGAGATCCGCCCCGAGGAGCTGTTCGCCTATGTGGCGGAGCACGGGAAGGAGCTGCTGCTGCCCGACCAGGACCTGCTCAACGCCCTGTACAGCCAGCGCATCCTGCCGCTGGAGGATGCGCTGTGGAACTATGACGCCCGCAACTATAACAACTATCTGCTGCGCAGCGGGGGCGTGTACAAGGTGCGCTGGGTCATGGAGCACACCGCGATTCTGCACTTCTGCGGAAAGGCCAAGCCCTGGAAGCCGGGGTACCTCTACCGCTTCGGCGTGCTCTACCAGCACTACGCCCAGATCGCCCGCCGGATGTGGGGCGTGGAGATCTAGCGGAAATCAGTCCTCCGGCTCCTCCGGGAGAGGCCGGCGCCGGTGCTCGATGGGCCCCCACTCCGGCAGGGGCAGCCGCTGCATAGCCCCGAAGGCCCGGGCCTTCAGGCCGGGATAGCGGCCCTGAAGCTCGTAGATCAAATCCTTGATCTCCTGGCGCTTGGTGTTTCCGTCGGCGGGACAGGGGTTTTCCACCACCGGCAGCGCCAGGCGCTGGGCCGTGTGGCGGATCAGAGTTTCGCCGCAGTAAAGCAGAGGGCGGATTTGGGTGATGCCGGTGCGGTCCAGATAGGTGACCGGCTGGAAGCAGGACAGGCGCCCCTCGAAAATCAGGGACATGAAAAAGGTCTCGATGGCGTCATCGTAGTGGTGGCCCAGGGCAATTTTCGTCAGCCCCCGCTCCTGCATCGCCCCGTGCAGGGCGCCGCGGCGCATCTTGGCGCACATGGAGCAGGGATTTTTCTCCCTGCGCACATCGAAAATGATGTGCTGGATCTCGCTGCTCAAAATGGTATAGGGCACCCCCAGCGTCCGGCAGAAGTCTGCGATGGGGGAGAAATCCATGCCCGGCCGGCCCTCGGCCGCCCCCATGTCCAGGGTGATGGCCTCCACCGTGAAGGGGACGGGATAAAATTCCCGCAGCCTGGCCAGGGCAGTCAGCAAAATCAGAGAGTCTTTGCCCCCCGACACCCCCACGGCAATGCGGTCGTGGGGGTGAATCATGTCATAGTCCTCCACACACCGGCGGGTCAGGGAAAGAATTTTGTTCATAACAGGCCTCCTTTGAGAAAAAAAGCGGGAAAGTGCCCCGAATTTCTTTGGCTTTCAAGGGAAAAAAGAGTACGGCGCAGCCGCAAAAAATAAAAATTGAATCAAAGAATTCGAGAGAATAAAAAAGATAGAAAGAGAAAATAAGAGATTTTCAGTTCTCACAAGAAAAAACTGCAAAAAGACCGTTGACACCCGGCCACCCCCGTACTATAATACAAAACGCTCCGCTTGTACAGAGGGGCGGACAATTGTGTCAAAAACCCGGCAAAGGGTTTGATTGCAGTAAGATAAGTAGAGGAAAATGGAGGTTTCACCTATGTCCACGTTTATGGCCAACAAGGGGAACATCGTGCGCAAGTGGTATGTCCTGGACGCCGCCGGCAAGCCCATGGGCAAGACCGCCGCGCTGGCCGCCGACCTGCTGCGGGGCAAGCGCAAGCCCGAGTATACCCCCCACGCCGACTGCGGCGATTTTGTAATCGTCATCAATGCTGAGAAGGCCGTTCTGACCGGCAAGAAGCTGGATCAGAAGTACTACCGCACCCACTCCGGCTGGGTGGGCGGCCTGAAAGAGGTCAAGTACCGCACCCTGATGCAGACCCGCCCCGAGCTGGCCATGCAGCTGGCCATCCGCGGCATGATGCCCCGCAACGATCTCAGCAGAGACTCCCTGACTCGCCTGCACATTTACCGCGGCGGCGAGCACGAGCACGCCGCCCAGAAGCCCGAGCTCTGGGTCGCCGAGTAAGAGGAGGTAACGAAGCATGTATAAGAGCAAGAAGCCTTATTTCTATGGCACCGGCCGGCGGAAGTCCTCCGTGGCCCGTGTGCACCTGTTCCAGAACGGGACGGGCGCCATCACCATCAACGGCCGTGACATCGACGACTACTTCGGCCTGGAAACCCTGAAGCTCATCGTCCGCCAGCCCCTGGTGGCCACCGAGCAGCTGGGCAAGGTGGACATCGTGGCCACCGTCACCGGCGGCGGCGTGACCGGCCAGGCCGGCGCTATCCGCCACGGCATCTCCCGCGCCCTGCTCCTGGTGAACGAGGAGTACCGCCCCGTGCTGAAGGCCGCCGGCCTGCTGACCCGCGACCCCAGAATGAAGGAGCGCAAGAAGTACGGCCT
>JAHYYS010000082.1 GCA_019424865.1 bacterium | reverse complement strand
GCACCTGCTGAGCAAAAACAAAATGGAGATCAAGGACATCCAGATCTCCCTGATTCTGGACCAGTATCTCCAGTGGATGCACCAGCGCCGGGAGATGGATTTGGAGGTGGCCAGCGATTTTGTGGCCATGGCCTCCCATCTGGTCTATATCAAGACCAGAATGCTGCTGTCCATCCACGATGAGGAGGCCGTCAGCGAGATGGAGCAGCTGATCGCCACCCTGGAAGCCCATCAGCGCAACGAAAACTATATAAAGCTGAAGGCGGTCATTCCGGCCCTGGACGACCGCTTCCGCTATGGATTGGATTTTATCACCAAGGTCCCCGAGCCCCTGCAGCCCGACCGGACCTATCGCTATGTCCACGACAAGGAGGATCTGCTCCGGGCCATGAAGGGGGTTCTCAGCCGGGCGGATAACCGCCTGCCGCCTCCCATGGCGGCTTTTCAGGGCATCGTGGGGCGAGAGCCCTATCCGGTGGCGGAGAAGGCGGGGGAGATCCTGCGCAGGCTGGTGACCGGCGGCGTGACCCGGTTCCGCGCCCTGTTCAAGGGCAGCCGGAGCCGCTCGGAGGTGGTGGCCACCTTTTTGGCGGTGCTGGAGCTGTGCAAGGCCAGGCGGCTGCGCCTGGCCGGCACGGAGGAGGACTGTACGGTGACCTACACCCAGGAACAGGGCGGGGAACAGCTGGAGGTCACCTCGGACAGTGAATGACGCAAGGGGGCGGGAGGCTTGGAATTAAAGGAATTGGAAGCGGCCCTGGAGGGGGTGCTCTTCGCCGCCGGGGAGCCGGTGCCGGTGGAGCGGCTGTGCCTGGGGCTGGAGGTGGACCGGCCCACCCTGGACGCAGTGGCCCAGCGGCTGATGGACCGGTACAGCTATGAGCGCCGGGGCATCCGGGTGCTGCGGCTGGACACCAGCTATCAGATGTGCTCCGCGCCGGAGTATGCCTCCTGGATTCGCCGGACGCTGGAGAGCCGGAAGCCGGCCAGACTGTCCCAGCCGGCGCTGGAGGTGCTGGCGATTATTGCCTACTACCAGCCGGTAACCCGGGCCTATGTGGATCAGGTGCGGGGGGTGGACAGCTCCTATACGGTGGGGCTGCTGCTGGAGCGGGAGCTGATCGAGGAGGCGGGCCGGCTGTCGGTGCCCGGCCGGCCGGTACTCTTCCGCACCACCAGGAATTTTCTGCGCTCCTTCGGCCTGTCCAGCCTGGAGGAGCTGCCTCAGCTGCCTGATTCCTCCCAGGAGGGGGGGCAGATGACCCTGGAGCTGGAGGCGGCGGTGGCCCGCCTGCGGCAGGAGGAAGAGGAGAAGCGGACGCCGGAACAGGCGGGGGATCAGCCGTGAGGGCCCTGGGCGTGCTGGCCGTCCTGGCGCTGATTCTGTGGCTTTTGGGCCAGATCAGGCTGGGCTGCCGGGCGGAGTATGGCCGGGAGGGCCTGCGGCTGTGGGTGCGGCTGGGCGCCCTTCGCATTTTGGTGTTCCCGCTGAAGAGAAGGCCAAAGCAGCGAAAGAGAAAAGAAAAGAAGGAAAAGGGCGCTCCGGGGCCGGAGCCGCCGGAAGAGCCCCCGTTTTTGTCCCAGGCCGGCGGCGCCCTTGCCTATGCCAGGGGCCTGCTCCCCGTTGCGCTGGAGGCGGCCGGACAGCTTGGTCGCAGGCTTCGGGTCGATACCCTTCGCCTGGAGCTGACGGCCGGGGCCCCGGATCCGGGGGATGCCGCGTTGATTTATGGACAGGCCTGCGCCGTGCTGGGTACCCTGTGGGAGCCTTTGACGGCGGCCTTTGATGTAAAAGACGGATATGCCGGGGTTAAAATAGAGTTCGAGGCGGAGGGCATGACCCTGCGGGCCGCCGCGGCCCTGTCCATCAAAATGGGACAGCTGGTGCGGCTGGGGGTGTATTTTGGCATCCGGGGCCTGAAAACGGTCCTTGCCGTGCGCAGGGAGAGAAAGTTGAAACGACAGCACAGAAAGGCGGCTTGAAGATATGGAGAAGAATAATCCAGTGAGCGATCTGATGGGGGCAACCATCGAGCATCTCAAGGCGGTGGCGGATGCCAACGCCGTCATCGGTACCCCCATCCAGGCGGAGGGCGTGACGCTGATTCCGGTGTCCCGCCTGTCCGTGGGTGTGGCCAGCGGCGGGACGGAGTTTTCCACGAAAAAGCAGGCCGCGGGCGAGAGCAGCTTTGGCGGCGGAGGAGGAGCCAGCGCCAAGCTGGAGCCGGTGGCCTTTCTGGTGATCCGGGAGGGAACGGTAAAGCTGCTGCCGGTGGCACCCGGCCCCATGACCACGGCGGACCGGGTGATTGAGACCGTTCCGGAGGTGGTGGACAAGGTGACGGACTTTATCCAGCGCCAGCAGGAGAAAAAGGACCAGGAGCCCTCCAAAGGCGATTTCGCCGACTAGGGCCCGGGGAAACATACCTTGGGGCCCTGTCCGTTTTTGCGACAGCGGGACAGGGCGGACGAAACAAAAATTTTCCGCGCAAAAAACAGCCCGCAGGGACGATACTACTCTCAGCTCATAACTGCAATGAGGTGACAGGGATTGAAGCGTCTTGTGGGAGCGGCGCTGGCGGCCGCTTTGTTTTTGGGAGTTTCCCCCGCAGTATTTGCCGTTGGAACCAGCGCCGCCAGCGCTGTTTTGATGGACGCGGACAGCGGCCGGGTGCTCTATGAGTCAAACGCCCGCCAGCGGCGGCTCATTGCCAGCACCACCAAGCTGATGACCGCGCTGGTGGCGCTGGAGTCGGGGCACCGGCTGGACGAGGTCGTGACCATTGCCCCCAAGTGGGCGGGGGCCGAGGGCTCCTCCATCTATTTAAAGCCGGGGGAGCAGGTGCGCCTGGAGACACTGCTGTACGGAATGCTGCTGCGCTCGGGCAATGATGCCGCCCTGGCGGTGGCCGGCTTCTGCGCCGGAAGCGTGGAGGCCTTTGTGGAGCGGATGAACCGGAAGGCCGCAGAGCTGGGAATGTCTGACACCCACTTTGAAAATCCAAACGGACTGGACGGGGAGGCCCACTATTCCAGTGCCTATGATATGGCCCTGCTGGCCCGGGCCTGTTTGAAGAATGAGACGCTCGCCGGCATGGTGTCCGCCAAATCCGTTACCATGGAGGGGCGCACCTTTACCAACCACAACAAGCTGCTGTGGCGGTATGAGGGGTGCGTTGGCCTGAAAACCGGCTATACCGAGGCGGCCGGCCGCACGCTGGTGTCAGCCGCCCGGCGGGACGGAATGACCCTGATCTGTGTCACCCTGTGTGATCCTGACGACTGGCGGGACCACCAGGCGCTGTTTGACTTCGGATTTTCGGGCTATACCCGGGTTTCGCTGGCGGAGGAGGGGCAGATTCTGGGGCGTCTGCCGGTGACGGGGAGCCTGCTGCCTCTGTGTACCGTGACGGCGGCGGCGGGTGCGGGCGCGGCCCTGGCCCCGGGGGAGCAGGTGCAGGCAGAGATAGAGCTGCACGTTCACTCCCTGGAGGCCCCGGTGCCCGCCGGCACGCCGGTGGGCGAGGCGGTCTATACCCTGGCGGGGGAGGAGCTGGCCCGGGTCCCGTTGGTGACCGGGGCGGCGCCCCGGAATGAGGCGCCCAGTCTTGGACTGTGGGGGGCGCTGCGGGCGCGCATTATGCAGCTGTCCGAACCGGCATAGAGAGCAGAAAAAGAGAGAGGAGAAGGCCATGGATCGGCTGCAAAAATTGATATCGGCCTGCGGTCTGGCTTCCCGGCGGACGGCGGAGGAGTGGATCGCGGCCGGGCGCGTGACGGTCAACGGCCAAAAGGCCCACCTGGGGGATCAGGCGGATCTGGACCGGGACCAGATTTTGGTGGACGGCCGGCCGCTGCGGCCGGGGGGCGGCCGGACCTATCTGATGCTGAACAAGCCGCGGGGCTATGTCACCACCCTGTCCGACGAAAAGGGAAGAAAGACAGTGGCCCAGCTGGTTTCCGGCTGCGGCGCGCGGGTCTGGCCCGTGGGGCGGCTGGATCTGGATTCAGAGGGGCTGCTGCTGATGACGGATGACGGGGCGCTGACCCACCGGCTGATCCACCCCTCCCATCAGGTGGAGAAGGAGTATCTGGTCTGGGTATCGGGCAGCGTGGATAAGGCACTGCCTGTTCTGTCAGGCCCCATGGAGCTGGATGGTCAGCTCCTGGCCCCCGCCCGGGTGCGGGTGGGCCGGAGCAGCGGCAATATTAAGCAGCTGTCCATTGTAATCGTTCAAGGGAAAAACCGCCAGGTGCGGCGCATGTGCGCCCAGGCGGGGCTGCAGGTGCTGCGGCTGAAACGAATACGGGAGGGCGGGCTGTATTTGGACCGCGCTCTGGCGCCGGGGCAGTGGCGGCATCTGACTCCGCAGGAGGTGCTGATGCTGACCGGACTGGAGGAGGAAAAGAGGTTTTTGCAGGGTTGAATGAAATTCCTGCAAAAATCTCTTGCATTTTTTTGCGGAAACAGGTATGATAAAGCAATGAAACGGCCCTTTTTGGCAAATCCAAACAGGAGAGTTGAGCTTATGAATCGTGATATTTTGGCCATCATTCAGGAAAAGATGAGTACATTTTCCAAGGGACAGAGAAAAATTGGAAATTTTATATTGGATTCTTATGACAAAGCGGCCTTTATGACGGCCAGCCGCCTGGGAAAGAAGGTTGGGGTCAGCGAATCCACCGTGGTTCGCTTTGCCGCCGAATTGGGGTATGACGGCTATCCGGACATGCAGAAATCCCTGCAAAAAATGATCCGGAACCGGCTGACCTCAGTGCAGCGCATCGAGGTGACCAAGGACCGCCTGGGGGATCAGGATCTGCTGTCCATGGTGCTGCAGTCGGACATTGAAAAGATCCGCCTGACGCTGGAGGAGATTGACCGGGACAGCTTTGACAAGGCGGTGGACGCCATCGTCTCGGCCCGAAAGCTGTATATCATCGGCGTGCGCTCCTCCGCCGCCATTGCCACCTTTATGAACTTCTACTTCAACCTGATTTTTGACAATGTGGTCAAGGTCTCGGCCAATACCGCCAGCGAGGTGTTTGAAAACCTGCTGCGGGTTGGGGAGGGAGACGTGGTCATCGGCATCAGCTTCCCCCGGTACTCCAGCCGGACCATTCAGGCGATGAACTTTGCCCGGGACCGGGGCGCCACCACCATCGCCATTACGGACAGCGAGGCGTCCCCCCTGGCGGCTATCTCCCGCTATACCCTGAAGGCCCGCAGCGATATGGCCTCCTTCGTGGATTCGCTGGTGGCCCCCCTCTCCATGGTCAATGCCCTGCTGGTGGCAGTCAGCCGGAAAAAGGGCGACGAGCTGTCCCGCACCTTCCAGACGCTGGAGCAGATCTGGGAGGAGTACGGGGTGTATGAGAAGGTGCAGGAGTGAGCGGGACGCATTATGACCTGATTGTGGTGGGCGGCGGCGCGGCCGGCATGATGGCCGCTGTGACGGCTGCCCGGCAGGGCGCAGAGGTCTGTCTTGTGGAGCGCAATCCAAAGGTGGGCCGAAAGCTGTACATCACCGGCAAGGGCAGGTGCAATGTGACCAACCACTGCGCTGCGGAGGAGGTGCTGGCCGCCGTTCCCCGAAACGGGCGGTTTTTGTACAGCACCATGAGCCGCACACCGCCAGCCTGGGTGGAGGAATTTTTCACCAGTCTGGGCGTTCCCCTGAAGGTGGAGCGGGGAAACCGGGTGTTTCCCGTTTCGGACAAGTCCGCCGACATTATTGACGCCCTGTTCCGGGAGCTGCTCCGGCTGCGGGTTCCCATCCTCCAGGGGCGGGTCTCTTCTTTGGACTGCCGGGAGGGAGCGGTGCAGGCCGTGGAGATTGGGGAGGGCAAGTCACTGACCGGCTTTTCCTGTCAAGCGGTTATCCTTGCCACCGGCGGGCTGTCCTATCCCGCCACCGGATCCACCGGAGACGGCCTGCATATCGCGGCCGGGCTGGGGCACACGGTCGTGGAGCCCCGGCCGTCGCTGGTGCCGCTGGAGTCTGACGACGGCTTCTGCGGCAGAATGCAGGGGCTGGCCCTGAAAAACGTGCTCTTGACGATCCGGGGGCGAAAGGGTAAAATCATATATCGTGAGCAGGGGGAGCTGTTGTTCACCCACTTCGGCCTGTCCGGGCCGCTGGTGCTGTCCGCCAGCGCCCATATGCGGGATTTTGACCGGGAGCAGTATACCTGCTCCATCGACCTGAAGCCCGCGCTGGAGGAGCAGGTGCTGGATGCCCGGCTGGTACGGGAGCTGGCGGAGGGGGCCAACCGGAACATGGACCATGTGCTGGGGGCGCTGGCCCCGCGGCTGCTGGTGCCGGTGCTGCTGGAGCGGGCCGGGATCCCGGGGGACAAAAAGGCCCGGGATGTGACGCGGGAAGAGCGCCGCCGCCTGCTGGAGCTGTTCAAGGCCTTTTCGGTCTCCGTCTCCGGGCCGCGTCCCATTGCCGAGGCCATTGTCACGGCCGGCGGGATAAAAGTGGGGGAGATTGACCCCAAAACCATGGCGTCCAAAAAAGTCAGCGGGCTGTTCTTCGCCGGAGAGATGATTGACGTGGACGCCTATACCGGGGGCTTTAACCTGCAGATTGCCTGGGCCACCGGCCGGGCGGCGGGGGAGAGCGCTGCGGCGTTTTGCGCCGCGCAGCGCTGAGCCTCTCTTTTTCCTATCCTCCCATTGCAGGAAAAGCAATGGAACGAGACAGTACAAACAGTTTGGAGCAAGGTATGAAGCATCAAAGCATAGCCATTGACGGCCCCGCCGGGGCCGGCAAAAGCACCCTGGCCCGGGCTCTGGCCCGGGAACTGGGATTTCTCTACGTGGATACCGGGGCAATTTACCGCACGGTGGCGCTGAAAGTGCTGCGGACCGGGGGAGATCCGGCCAGTCCGGAGCAGGTGGTTCCGGTGCTGGCGGCCCTGGATATCCGGCTGGAGCACGGCCCCGACGGGGAACAGCGCATGTATCTGGACGGGGAGGATGTCTCCCGCGCCATTCGGGAGCACCGGGTATCCGGCGCGGCCTCCCAGGTGGCGGCCATTCCCCAGGTGCGGGCGTTCCTGCTGGACTTCCAGCGCCGGCAGGCCGAGGAGCACGATATTGTGATGGACGGCCGGGACATCGGTACCGTGGTGCTGCCCGGGGCGGACGTTAAAATTTTCCTCACCGCCGCCCCGGAGGCCAGGGCGCACCGCCGCCTGCGGGAGCTGGAGCAGCGGGGGGAGCAGGCCGACTTTGACACTATCCTGCGGGACATCCGCCTGCGGGATCAGCAGGATGAAAGCCGGGCCGCCGCGCCCCTGCGTCAGGCGGAGGACGCCGTGCTGCTGGATACCACCAGCTTGAATCTGGAGGAGAGCCTGAAGGCGCTGCTCTCCCTTGTAAAGGAGCGGATTGCCCAGTGAACGCTGATGCCCTCACCAATCAGGCGGCGGACCGGGAGGAACGGCGCATGGACGCCTGGTTTCGTTTTCTCTATGCAATTATCTGGCCCTTTTTCCATCTGATCCGCCGGGTCAGGCTGGTGGGCCGGGAGAATATTCCGGAGGGGGCGGCGGTCATCTGCCCCAACCACACCACCATCGGCGACCCCTTTTATGTGGTATTCGGCTTTGGCCGGAAGTACCCCATGCGGGCAATGGCCAAGATTCAGATTATGCAGGTCCCCGTGATCGGCTTTCTGCTGGGCAAGGCAGGGGTGTTCGGCGTGGACCGGGGACACGCGGATATGAAGGCGGTGAAGACTGCCCTTCGTTTTTTAAAGAATGGCGACAAGCTGCTGATGTTCCCTGAGGGCACCCGGGTCCACGAGGGAGAGGACGTGTCCGCCAAAACCGGGGCCGCCATGTTCGCCACCCGAACCGGAGCGCCGCTGCTGCCCGTGTACATCCAGCCCCGGAAGCGGCTGTTCCGCCGTCACCTGGTTGTGGTGGGGGAGCCATTCCACCCCGCCTATGCCGGACGCAAGCCCACGCCCGACGAGCTGGATGCCATTACGGAGGAGCTGATGGAGCGCATCCACGCCCTGGGGAAGGGGCAGATGTCATGACGCTGATTCTGGCCCGCTCCGCGGGCTTTTGCTACGGCGTGCGCCGGGCGGTGGAGATGGCCGAGGAGACCGCCCGGCAGGGTCGGCCCTGTGTGATGCTGGGCTCCATCATCCATAACACCGACGTGATCCGCCGCCTGGAGGAACAGGGGCTGCGGACCGTGGAGCGCCCGGAGGAGGTCCCCGCCGGCTGTACGGTTCTGATTCGTTCTCACGGGGAGGGCAGGGCGGTCCACCAGCTGCTGGCGGACCGGGGCGCTGAAATTTTGGACGCCACCTGTCCCAACGTCACGCACATCCACAAGGTGGTGCAGCAGGCGGAGGCGCAGGGGCGCCGGCCGGTGATCGTGGGTACGCCGGATCATCCGGAGGTGCTGGCCATTGCCGGCTGGTGCCGCAGTCCGGCGGTGGTTTCCGGGGCGGAGGAGCTGGAGCGCTGGCTGCAGGAGGACCCGGAACGGCGGGATTTCCCCCTCACATTTGTGTCCCAGACCACCTCTACCAGGAAAATTTGGGATGACTGCGTGAAAAAAGCAAAAAAAGAGTGTACAAACGCAGAATTTTTTGATACAATATGTGGAGCGACGTCCAAACGCCAGGAGGAAGCCCGCCAGCTGGCCCAAACATGCGGCATGATGGTGGTCATCGGGGATCGCAAAAGCTCGAACACCAGACGCCTTGCGGAGATTTGCCGCGAGGCCTGTCCGGACGTGCGGTTGATTGAACGGGCGGCAGATTTGGATTTGAGCCATATGCCCCGGGCGGAAAGGGTCGGCATCACGGCGGGCGCGTCTACGCCTGCGTGGATAATAAAGGAGGTCTATGACAAAATGAGCGACGAAATCATGGAGATCGAAAAATCCTTTGCAGAGCTGCTGGAGGAATCGATCAAAACTTTAAATAATGGGGATAAGGTCACCGGGACAGTGGTTGCCATTACACCCACTGAGGTCCAGGTGGAACTGGGCATCAAGTACCCCGGCTATATCCCCCTGTCCGAGCTGAGCGACGACCCCACGGTCAAGCCGGAGGACATTGTCAAGGTCGGCGACGAGATCGAGGCCTATGTTATGCTGGTCAGCGACCGGGACTGCCTGGTCAAGCTGTCCAAGAAGCGCCTGGATGCGGTGAAGCACTGGGAGGAGATTGAAGAGGCCAAGGAGAACGAGACCGTTCTCGAGGGCTTTGTCACTGAGGACAACAAGGGCGGCGTGGTTGTGTCCGTCAAGGGCATCCGCGTCTTTGTTCCCGCTTCCCAGACCGGCCTGCCCCGGGAGACTCCCATGAGCACCCTGGTCAAGCAGAAGGTCCGTCTGGTTATCACTGAGGTCAACCGTGCCCGCCGCCGCGTGGTGGGCTCCATCAGCAAGGTGCAGCGCGCCGAGCGGGCTGCCGCCGCGGAGAAGGTCTGGGCCGAGATCGAGGATGGCAAGCACTACACCGGCACCGTGAAGTCCCTCACCTCCTATGGCGCCTTCGTGGACATCGGCGGTGTGGACGGCATGGTTCACATCTCCGAGCTGTCCTGGAGCCGCATCAAGCACCCCTCTGAGGTGGTGAAGG
>JAHYYS010000081.1 GCA_019424865.1 bacterium | reverse complement strand
ACGCAGGGCTGGCCGATGGACTCCATGCAGTCCTTAAAGCCCTGGCGGTCCTCCGCCTTGTGGATGGAGGCGGGGCTGGTGCCCAGCAGCTTCACGCCGTACTTTTCCAGGGTCCCGTTCTCGTACAGGGCCATAGCCAGGTTCAGGCCGGTCTGGCCGCCCATGTTGGGCAGCAGGGCGTCGGGGCGCTCCTTCTCGATGACCTGGGTGACGGAGGGAATGTTCATGGGCTCGATATACACATGGTCGGCAATGTCCTTGTCGGTCATGATGGTGGCGGGGTTGGAGTTGACCAGGACGATCTCCAGCCCCTCCTCCTTCAGGGCGCGGCAGGCCTGGGTGCCGGCGTAGTCAAACTCGGCGGCCTGGCCGATGACGATGGGGCCGGAGCCCAGCACCAGGACCTTTTTCACATCGGTATACTTGGGCATTATTTGTCACCTCCCATAGACGCAACAAAGCGGTTGAACAGGTACTCGGTATCCCGGGGGCCGGCGTTGGCCTCGGGGTGGAACTGGGTGGTAAAGCAGTTGGGCCGCTTATAGCGCAGGCCCTCGCAGGTGCCGTCGTTCACATTGACGTGGGACACCTCGGCCACCGCCGGATCCACCGTGTCGGACAGCACCATATAGCCGTGGTTCTGGCTGGTGATAAATACCTTGCCCATCTCCAAATCCCGGACAGGGTGGTTGCCGCCCCGGTGGCCATAGGCCAGCCGGCCGGTCTTGGCGCCGGTGGCCAGAGCCAGCAGCTGATGGCCCAGGCATACCCCGAACATGGGAATCTGGCTTTCATAGAGCTTTTTCAGCTCGGCAATGATGGCGGTGTTCTCCGCCGGGTCGCCGGGGCCGTTGGACAGCATCACGCCGTCATAGCCGCCGGCGAGGACAGCCTCCGCCGGAGTGTGGGCCGGAAGGGCGGTGACACGGCAGCCCCGGCGGCGCAGGCACTCAATCATGTGCTGCTTGACGCCGTAGTCCATCATGGCCACGCGGTACTTCTCTTCTCCATAGGCGGGGAACTCCTCCGGCTCCTTCCGGGTGACCTTGTCCACAGTGCCCTCCACCCGATAGGCCTTCAGGCGCTCCAGGATCTCCGCCACATTAAAATGCTCCGCACAGGTGACCATGCCGTTCATGCTCCCCTGACTGCGGAGTATTTTCGTCAGCGCCCGGGTGTCCACACCCTGAATGCCGGTGATGTCGTGCTCTTTCAAAAAGTCATTCAGCGTGCCCTCGCAGCGGAAATTGCTGCCCCGGGGCGACAGGTGGCGCACTACAAAGGCCTCCACCCAGGGGCGGCGGGACTCGTTGTCCTCGTGGTTGACGCCATAGTTACCAATCAGAGGGTAAGACATTACTACCCCCTGCCCCGCATAGGAGGGATCGGTCAGAATCTCCTGATAGCCGGTCATGGAGGTGTTGAACACCATCTCACACACCCGGTCGGAGGTGCTGCCAATGCTGGTCCCGGAAAATACGCTTCCGTTAGCCAGAATCAAGGTCGCTTTCATCAATTCTCACACGCCTTCCGTTCCAGTTGTCAGTTATCAGCTGTTACGCGCAAACCGTTTCAAGATATTGTATCGAAAATTCCGCCGCTTTGCAAGACAAAGCTTCCTTTTTTCCGCATATTTTTTCCCCGAAAAACCGGGCATTCTTTGTCAGAATCTAAAAAGCGTTCCGGATCAGGCGGATCTCCGGCTCCGGCGTGGACAGCCCGAGGGGGGCGCGGATCTCCACCACGTCAAAGCGGGGCTGCAGGGCGGTGGGATTTTCACTCAGATACATCTGGGCCGCGGCCCGCAGCCGCTCCTGCTTGCGCCGGTCCACGAACTCCCCGGGCTGGCCGAAGGCGGCGCTTTTGCGCAGCTTGACCTCTACAAAACACAGGCAGTCCCCCTCCCGCGCCACCAGATCCAGCTCGCCGAAGCGGCAGCGCCACCCCGCGTCCAGAATCTCCCAGCCCTTCTTCCGCAGAAAGTCCGCCGCCAGCGCCTCGCCCCAACGGCCCAGCAGCCTGCTCTCCCGCCCGCTCACAGGTTCTTTAAAAAGGTGCGGCGGTGGATGGGACTGGGGCCATACTCCCGCAGCAGCTGATAGTGCAGCTTGGTCCCATACCCCTTGTGCCGGTCAAACTGGTATTGGGGGTATTCCTCCGCCAGCTCCAGCATCCGGTGATCCCGGCTCACCTTGGCCAAAACCGACGCCGCCGCAATGGATGCCGACAGGCTGTCTCCCTTTACAATGCAGCGGTGCGGCACCGTGATGGACGCCGTTTTGCCCTTGTCCCGGTTTCCGTCCACCAGCGCAAAATCCGGGGCATTTTTCAGGGACTCGATGGCCAGCTGCATGGCCTTGAGGCGGGCGCTTAAAATATCAGTGGCGTCAATCTCTGCCGCATCCACCCAGGCCACCGCCCAGTCCAGGGCCGCGGCCTGAATCACGGGGAACAGCGCCTCCCGCTTTTTCTCCGTCAGCTGCTTGGAGTCATTCAGCCCCGGAATCTCCGCCCCCAGGGGCAGAATCACCGCCGCCGCGCACACAGGGCCGGCCAGGGGGCCGGCCCCCGCCTCGTCACAGCCGCAGATCAGGGTATGCCCATCTGCGCGCGCCTCCCGCTCATACTGATAGAAGTCCTTTTCCATGCCTGCCCCTCTCCACTCTTCTCTGTCTGTTTCCCGCCAATACTGCCAGTCCCCGGACGGATCCCCGTCCGGGCGGCCCATCGTTCTTTATCCTGCGGGCTCCTCCAGGGTAAACCGCCCCAGCTTGCCGCCCCGGTACTCATCCAGCAGCACCCGGGCCATGCGCTCGGTGTCCAGCTCGCCGCCGGAGATGCGCATCCCCCGCTTCTGGGCACAGGCCTGGAGCAGGCGGTAGCCATAGGCCACTTCGTTTTCCTCCTCTTCCCGCGCCGGCAGGGCCTCCAGCTTATACCCCCGGCACAGGGCCTGGGGATAGCGCGCAGCCAGCAGCGCCGCCAAATGGCACCCCAGGGTCTCCATATCCATAATATCATCTTTCACTGCCCCGGTAAAGGCCAGATGAATCCCCGTCTGCTCGTCATCAAATTTGGGCCACAAAATTCCCGGGGTGTCCAGCAGATCCAGGGACGGATCCACGTTCACCCACTGCTTCCCCCGGGTCACCCCCGGGCGGTCGGAGGCCTTGGCCGACTTACGCCGGGCCACCTTGTTGATGAAGGTGGACTTGCCCACATTGGGCACCCCCACCACCATGGCCCGCACCGGACGGCCCACCTGGCCCTTCTCCCGCCAGCGGGCAATCTGCTCCCGGAGCGCGCTTTGAATCAGGGGGGAAAACTGCCCCACCCCGGCGCCGCTTTTGGCGTCGGTCTCCAAAACCTCGCACCCGCGCCCCCGGAACCAGGCCGCCCAGCGGCGGTTCCCCTCCGGGTCGGCCTGATCCGCCCGGTTGAGCACCACCAGCCGGGGCTTGCTCCCGCAGATGGCGTCAATGTCCGGGTTCCGGCTGGACACCGGGATGCGCGCGTCAATAATCTCCACCACAATATCCACGTTCTTCAGGTCGGCCTCGATCTGCCGCCTGGTTTTGGTCATGTGGCCCGGGTACCACTGAATGTTCATTCTGCTCCTCCTCTCCGTTCACGCCGCTCCGATATACACAAAAGAGGAGCGGCAGAGCCGCTCCTCTTTGTGGATTACAGGGCCTCTTTGATCTTGGCAGCCTTGCCCACGCGGCCGCGCAGGTAGTACAGCTTGGCGCGGCGGACCTTGCCGTGGCGCACAACCTCAATCTTCTCGATAGCGGGGGTGTGGAGGGGGAACACCTTCTCCACGCCTACGCCGTAAGAGACACGGCGCACGGTGAAGGTCTCCTCAATGCCGCCGTGCTTCTTGGCAATGACGACGCCCTCGAAAACCTGGATACGCTCCCGGTTGCCCTCGCGCACCTTCAGGTGGACGCGGACGGTGTCGCCCACGGCCACAACGGGGGGCTCCGCCTTCTTGTACTTCTCGGTAAAAGCCTGCATCAAATCCATAACAATTCCTCCTGTGATATAGGCGTTCATGCCGGCCTTTTCACTGCCCCGCCGGGGCACAGCCGCAGAGGACCACCCGTTTTCAGACCAAGGTATTATATCACGCGTTTTTCCCAATTGCAAGGGATTTTTCCACTTTTCTTTTCCGTTTACGGCTGAATCTGATCCGCCCGGCGGAAATAGCCCAGGCCGTCCTCCTCTTCCCAGATGACGCCCAGCAGCCCGCCGTCCAGATCCACCACCTGGAAGTCATGCGCGCCGGTCTGGAGCAGGTTTACCGGCACAATTTCGCTTCCGGTGTAATAGTACAGCACGTCAAATCCCTCGGGCCGGTTGACCGACTGGTTCCACAGCCGGTAAACGGGGTCGCTGGGCAGCGGCACCACCTCCGGCAGTGCGCGCCCCTCCGCCAGACTGGTCAGCAGGCCGGAAAAGGCCCAGCTGCTCTCGGTGCATCCGTGGATGTGCTCGTGCCAGAAGAAATTCTGGTTGGGCAGGAAGGAGGGTTCCAGCCCCAGGATTCCGACCCGCACCCCCTGGGCGCTCTCAGCTGTGGGGAAATCCTCCTCCAGCACGGACAGGGTCAGGCCTGCAATCTTCTGGTCGCTGCGATAGGTATCCCGGTAATCCCGGATCTCGCTGGCCCCGGCCACACAAAACACAAAGGCCAGCACAGCCGCCAGCGCCGCGGGGCCCTGCCGCCGGAAGGGCAGATACCGCCACAGGGCCAGCACCAGAGTGTCAGCCAGCAGGGCCAGCCCTACAAAGGAGGTCACGGCGCCCCGCAGAGAGAACCACGGATTCTCCAGCACAAAAAACAGGCTCACCGGCGCGGCCGCCAGGATCAGACCGGACAGCACCCCGGGCCACAGCTTTTTCCGCGGTCCCCGGTCCCGGCCCTGTCCCCAGCCCAGCGCGGCCAAGAAAAACAGCCCGCACACTATGGCCAGCAATACGGCCCAGACCAGCAGATCACCGGAGAAAATCATCCGCGCCCCCCGGACAAATCCCTTGGCCAGGGTATAAAAGCCGCCCTCCAGAAAGGCGCTCGACACCTGCTCCCAGACCTCGGGGAAAAACACCTTCCAGTAGTAGGAGGCTCTGCCGTCCGTGGGCAGGAATATTTTCGCCCGGTCGGCATATACGCCTCCCTGGGCAAACAGCCCCGTTATTGTCAGATACAGCCCCATGGCCGGGACGCTCCACAGGGACAGCAGGCCGCGCCTGCGGTGCTCCCGCCTGCCCAGCCACTCCAGAATGGCCATGCCGACGGTGAAGGTCACGCCCAGAATGCCCGCCTGCTCGTAAAAGCCGAAGGGCAGCACCTGCAGCACCCCGTAAAGCAACGCCCAGCCCCAGCCGCCCCGATCCATCCATCGGGCGAAGGCACACGCCGCCAGTGCGGCGCAGAACATCCCGCACACAATGCGGGTAGAGGCCGACATCCAGTAGGTCCCCTCCACCCCCAGCGGGAGCAGCGCCATCACCACCAGAAAGACAGGACTGGTCTCAAAGTACCGGCTGAGCAGCTTTTGAAACAGCACCGCCGAGGCGGCGTATAAAAGGCTGATCACCGCCACCCCGATGATCAAATCGTCAAACATCTGGCCCCACACAAAGTAGTCGGCAATCCCGGCCAGCGGGCGGCTGGCCAGCAGGCCCACCGACTGCTGCAGCTGAGAAAAGCTTCCGCTTGTGGGGTAGTTATGGTACTGAATATAGTCATCCAGCTGGGGCCAATAGACGGCGCCGAAGGCACAGGCCCGAAGCATCAGCAGGACAAACAGCGCCCCGCCCAGCGCCCAGGGCCACAGCCGGCCGTCTCTGCGCGTATGCTCAAACACCGGCATATACCTCCCGGTGAACCTGGGAGAGCACCACCTGCACGTCAGGGAACCGGCGCGCGATTTGGTCGGCCAGCGGAGCGCAGACCACATTCTCCGTGGCATAGTGCCCCGCATCCATCAGGGTTATTCCGAGGGCCTTTGCCTCCAGATACTGGTCGTATTTCACATCCGCGGTAACAAAGGTGTCGCAGCCGGCGGCCCGGGCATCGGCCAGCATGGAGCCGCAGGAGCCGCCCCCCACCGCCACCCGGCTGACCGGGCGGCCGCCGTCGGCGTACCGTACACAGGCGGCCCCCAGCCGCTCCTTGACAAAGGCCGCATACTCCGCGGCGGACAGGCCGTCCCGATGGGCCAGCCCCACCCGGCCGATGCCGTAGGGGTGTCCCGCGGGGTCCGTACCGTCCTGATGCAGCTGTTCCACCTGTGTCAGCTGCAGGGCCTCTGCCAGGCAGTCATTCACGCCGCCCCGCACCGCGTCCAGATTGGTGTGGGCGCAGATGGCGGCCAGACCGTGCTCAATCAGGGTCAGGAGCACCCTTCCCGTCACCGTCTCGTCGGTGACGGAGCGGGCCGGGTGGAAGATTACCGGGTGGTGGGACACTACCAGCTGGCAGCCCAGCCGGCCCGCCTCCTCCGCCACCGGCGCCGTAATATCCAGCGCCACCAAAATCCGCCGGACCCGCGCTTCTCCCCTGCCCACCAGAAAGCCCGCGTTGTCAAAGTCCATCTGCAGGCTGAACGGGGCAATTTGATCCAAAAACTGATAGATTTCCTTCACCGCTGCCATACTTCCCACTCCTTTTTCATCTCCTGCAGGCCCCGGTACACCTGCTGCATCTCCATCCAGCGTTCCTCTGTGCTTCCCGTCCGGGCTTGTGACAGCCCGTCCAGTACCCGGCGCGTCCGGTTCAGCCAGTAGTCCAGCCAGAGCCCCCGCAGCGGATCAGGCCGGTTCTCCCCCGCCCAAAGCTGTGCCGGGCTCATCCGCTCCATACGCCCGGCGCGGACCGCCAGGGCGGTATACAGGGTCTCCCCCTCCCGGCACAGCTTCTCGGTCTCAATGCAGTATCCGTTCCGGCCCAGCCAGGCCCGCAAATCCGGCATGGAGGACATGGGCTGCACAATCACGGGGATGTTCCGCTCCCGAACCCAGGGCGCGGCCTCCAAAATAGCCGCGATGGTCTCTCCCCCCATCCCCGCAATCACCACGGCGTCGGCCTCCTCCGGCCCGATGCCGGACAGGCCGTCGCACAGGCGCAGGGAAAGCCGATCCTCCAGGCCATACCGCACCGCCGTCTCCCGGGCCCGGGCCAGCGGGCCGGGCCGCAGATCCGCCGCAATGGCAGAGGGGATGGCCCCCTCTAAAATCAGGGCCGCGGGGAGATAGCCGTGATCCGTCCCTATGTCGGCCAGCCGCGCCCCCGGCGGGACCAGAGAGGCCGCCATACGCAGCCGCGGGGACAGGGCAATCTGTTCGTTCATGTTCTCTCCTCCCCAAGGGCGCGGCAGACCATACGCGCAAACTCCCGCGCGGCCTGCTCCTTCTCCTGATCCAGAAAGGGAACGCTCCGCCCCAGGTCCCGGCGGCAGAGCATGCCCAGATAGACCGCCCGGCTGTGGCGGCAAAAGCGCCGCAGGCCCTCCTCCCACAGGTCGGCCCCCTTCTCCGGGCGATAGCCGCAGGTGACAATGGAGGCCACCCGCAGCCCCCTCAGCAGAGCCGGCCCCTTCTCCCGCCCATAGTTTTTATTGCCCGCATAGATGGCCCGGTCCAGCAGGGCCTTCATGGGCGGGGTGCAGTACCAGGCGTAAATCGGGGTGGCCAGCACCACGGCGTCGCTGTTTGTCATTTTATGAAAGAGATCGTCAAAATCGTCCCGCTGTACACAGCCCGGGCCGTCCATACAGTCCTGGCAGACCATGCACCCCAGGCAGGGCTGAATCACCCGCTGATACAGCTCCACCCGCTCTGTCTCCGCCCCCAGCCGGGCGCATTCATCCAGAAAAGGGGCCAGCAGCATGGCGGTATTTCCGGTGCTGCGGGGACTGCCCATAAAAATCGAGAGCTTCATGCCGGCTCCTTCCTCCGCGGCAGCGAAGCCCGCGGAAGTTTTTTCCAATGAGTAAGAACAAGAAGACAGGGGCGGAACCTCTCCGCCCCTGTCTTGTCGAGCGCTTAGTTTCCAGCGGCGATCATCTCATTGACCTTCGCCAGCAGGTCGTCCGCATCCACGCCGTGCACCATGCAGGCCTCCGCCACAGTCTCACCCCGGGAGGCGGGGCAGCCCAGGCAGTGCATCCCGATGCCCATGAACAAAGGCGCAGTCTGGGGGGCGATGGTCAAAATATCACCGATGATGGTGTCCTTGGTAATCGTCATGACAGGATTCCTCCATTTTTCTTGGGATACCGTTAGTATATCCGATTTGTCCCTCTTTTTCAATGGGAAATCCTAAAAAAATCACCTCCGCCCCCGGTATTCTTCCGTTCATCCCGCCCGCTTTTTCCGCCAAATGCCCACATTTTCCCGCCCTTTATAAAGAATTAAGAAAATCTTTCTTGTAGCGGGACTGCCTGTCTGCTATACTACCCCCACTTCAGGAACAGACAAAATAAAGGAGATCACTATGGAATTCACCTGCAACACCTGCTATGACCGGAAAGCCCTGACCGCCATGTCCAGGGCCGTGCGCAAAACCATCCGCAAAAAGTCTTCCCGGCTGCTGCACATCTACTCCTGGGTTGTCATTGCACTGTGCCTGCTGTCGATCTGGGTTTCTTGGGGGGATCCGTGGTATGTGGCCCTGGATTCTGCCGTCATCCTGCTTCTGCTGCTTGTACAGCTGAAAGAGGACGCACTCAACGCCTTCTTTGCCAGGCGGTGGGCCATGCCCCGGCTGGAGGACTGTGACACCTGCTTCTATTCCGACTACTATGAAACCAGATTCCCCGGCTCTGTGACCCAGTGGCAGTACGATCGGATCCTCCATTTGGCTGAAACCAGCCGGTATATCATTCTGATCCTGGGAAAAAACCACGCCCAGGCTTGCGGCAAGGCCGACCTGGCCGGCGGGAGTGTGGAGGCCTTCCGCAGCTTTTTGGAACAGAAAACCGGAAAAGAAACGCAGTATATCGGAGGATAATGGACTTTATGGGAAACATGAAAACGGCGGCAGCCTTCGCCGCTCTGGCGGCCTGCATCGGCGGCGCCGCCCATCTCAGACGGAACATCAGAATGCCTGTCCGGGAGTATACCCGGTATGCGCTGTACATGGCGGCGCTGGATGACGAAATCTGCCGCAATGAACTGGAAGGAAAGAATATCGGCGGAGAACTCATTCTCTTTCCGCCAAAATCGGAGTCGCTGCAGTACCGATACCACCTTTTCCTGCAGATGAACCGCAGGAAGAGCCGGGCAGCGCTTCAGGCGGAAATCGCACAGATGGAAGCGCGTTTGCAGCAGTCCCGGCTGTATGCTGAGCAGGAGAAAATCGACCTGGAGGTATCTTTTGTGCCCGCCGGGGAGGCTGCCGGGGACGCCGCGCCTGTTCTTTCCTAGAGCCCTGAATTGGTGCCGGACGTGTTTTTCTGGCCGGGAGGATGGCGTTTTCTCCTGCCCCCTCCCGGCATAAAATGAAGTGGTAAAAATTTTTTCTGCGGCACAATTTTAGACTTGCAATGCGCGTAAAGTTATGTTATAGTATAAAAGCTAATCAGCCGCAGGTGTAGTTCAATGGCAGAATGTCAGCTTCCCAAGCTGAACACGGGGGTTC
>JAHYYS010000080.1 GCA_019424865.1 bacterium | reverse complement strand
CACCAAGCTGTTTGCCCCCATCCTGGCCTTCACCTGCGACGAGATCTGGCAGGCCATGCCCCACCGCGCGGGCGAGGATCCCCGCAACGTGGTTCTCAACGAGATGAACCAGCCCTTCCAGGAGTATGACCTGGGTGCAATGACCTCCTGGGCCGCCATGATTCAGCTGCGGAACGGGGTAAACGCCGCCCTGGAGGCCGCCCGGAACGAGAAGAAGATCGGCAAGAGCCTGGAGGCCCATGTCACCATCGTCACCCGGGAGGAGAAGCCGCCGGTGGATCTCTCCGACCTGCAGGAGCACTTCACCCAGCAGTGGTGGGCGGACTTCTTCATCGTCTCCGGTGTAGACTTCGTCACCGATCCCGCCCTCTATGACCAGGCCGCCGACACGCCCCTCAACGGCGTGCGGGTGGTGGTGACCGAGGCCAGGGGCGAGAAGTGCCAGCGCTGCTGGAAGCACCACCCCCTGGTGGGCTCCCACGCCAAGCATCCCGCCCTGTGCCCCCGCTGCGCCGCCGTGGTGGAGGCCCTGGACGTGGAATAATCCCGGATGGAACCCGCGGGATACGGCCAAGGGGCCGTATCCCGCCGCGAAAAAGGAGTAGAGCAAAGCCATGATGACCCTTGAAGCCTTTAAAGACGCCCGGAGCGTGCTCCAGGGCGTCCTGCGTCCCACCTCACTGATTCACTCCCCCTACCTGTCCAAAAGCTGCGGCAACCACGTCTATCTCAAGCCGGAGAACATGCAGGTGACGGGGGCCTACAAGATTCGGGGGGCATACTATAAGATCAGCACCCTTACGGAAGAGGAGAAGTCCCGCGGCCTTATCACCGCCTCCGCCGGCAACCACGCCCAGGGCGTGGCCTACGCCGCCCAGGTCATGGGGGTGCCCGCCACCATCGTCATGCCCACCACCACCCCCCTGGTGAAGGTGAACAACACCAAGGACTATGGCGCCAAGGTCATCCTCCACGGCGAGGTCTTTGACGACGCCGCCCTTCTGGCCGCTCAGATGTCTCAGGACGAGGGGCTGACCTATGTCCACCCCTTCAACGACCTGACCCTGGCCACCGGCCAGGGCACCATCGCCTATGAGATTTTTCAGGATCTGCCCGATGTGGACGTCATTCTGGTCCCCATCGGCGGCGGCGGCCTGGCCGCCGGCGTGTCCACCCTGGCCAAGCTGCTCAACCCCAATGTAGAGGTTATCGGCGTGGAGCCCACCGGGGCCGCCTCCATGAAAGCCAGCCTGGAGGCCGGCCATGTGGTCACCCTGCCCTCCGCCACCACCATTGCGGACGGCGTGGCCGTGAAGACTCCGGGTGATCTGGTCTTCCCCTATGTACAGAAAAATGTGGACCGGGTGCTGGCCATTGAGGACGGCGAGCTGGTAGAGGCCTTCCTGGACGTGATGGAGCGGCACAAGATGGTGGTGGAAAACTCCGGCCTGCTCACTGTGGCCGCCCTGCGCCACCTGGACTGCAAGAGCAAAAACATCGTCTCGGTGCTCTCCGGGGGCAACATGGATGTCATTACCATGTCCTCTCTGGTGCAGCACGGGCTGATCTGCCGGGGGCGCATCTTCACCTTTGCCGTCCAGCTGCCTGACCGTCCGGGCGAGCTGCTGCGGGTGGCCCAGGTTGTGGCCCAGAACAGCGGCAACATCATCAAGCTGGAGCACAACCAGTTTGTCAACATCAACCGCCAGTCCGGCGTGGAGCTGCGGGTGACCCTGGAGGCCTTTGGCCACGACCACAAAAAGCAGATTCTCGAGGCCCTGAGCCAGGCCGGCTTCCGTGCCGCCGAGACCGACACCAACGATTTCTACACCTGATGCACAGCAGAAAGCGGCCCGAACCGCAGGGCGGCTTTTCTGCACCCTACCGCCGCCCGCCGGTGCGCAGGCACCGGCGGGCGGCTATCCAAAGCGGCGGGCCGGCGGGCCGGGCAGGACGGTTTGGGCCGTGGGCTCGGCCTGGAGCAGTCCGCCCCGGCCGGGGCTCCCGGGGCGCGCGTCCGCACCCCTTCTCCGCCCTGTATCCTATGCGCGCCGGCTCCCCGCTGCCCCTGGCTTTCTCCGCGCCGAATTTGTCACACGGAAAGTGAGGCTGTCAAACTATGGTTAAAATCGCTCCCTCTATTTTGTCCGCCGACTTTGTCAACCTGGAGCGGGACATCCGGCGGGCCTCCTCTGCGGATTATCTCCACGTGGATGTGATGGACGGCGCCTTTGTGCCCAACATCACCATCGGCATCCCTGTGGTCAAGTCCATCCGCAAGTGCACCGATATGTTTCTGGACGTCCATCTGATGATCGACAAGCCGGTGCGGTATATCGAGGACTTCGCCAAGGCGGGGGCTGACCTGCTGTCCATCCACCTGGAGGCCGACCACCCCACCCGCATTGCCCAGGCTCTGAAGGTTATGGGGGAGTGCGGGGTGAAAAAGGCGGTGGCCCTGCGGCCTATCACCTCTCCCAACGCCATTTTGCCCTATGTCGAGGATCTGGATCTGGTTCTGGTCATGACGGTGGAGCCCGGCTTCGGCGGTCAGGCCTTCATGGAGTCCCAGCTGGACACCATCCGGCAGGTGCGGGCCATCATCGAGAAGTACAACCCCGCCTGCGAGCTGGAGGTGGACGGGGGCATCTCCCCCAGGACCGCCCCGCTGGTGGTGGAGGCCGGGGCCAATGTGCTGGTGGCCGGCTCCGCTGTGTACGGCAAGGAGGACACAGCCGCCGCCATCGCCGCTCTGCGGGTGTGAGGGAGGTGTCCCGCTTGAAGGAGTACAAGATCCTCACCGCCGACAGCCTGGAGCAAGCGGAGCAGGTCATGAACGATATGGCCCAAGTGGGCTGGCGGGTTGTCGGCACCACCGTCTGGAGCCCCTGGGGCGGGCATCAGTTCGTCATCACCCTGGAGCGGGATGCGCGGTAACTCTGCGGCTGCCCCTGCGAAGGACGGCGCGCCCTGCGGAGCAGGGGCTCCCGGCGCCTATCCTATCCTTTACTCTCAACTCTTACCCCTGGAGGTCCCCTATGGAATACTTTCCCCCTGCGCTGGAAAATCTGGTGGAGCACTTTGCCAAGCTGCCCGGCATCGGCCGGAAGACGGCCCAGCGGCTGGCCTTTTACGTCCTCTCCCTCCCCCAGGAGGAGGCCGACGCCTTCGCCCAGGCCATTGCAGAGGCCAAGCGCGTAATCCACTGCTGCCCCGTCTGTCAAAATCTCACCGAGGGGGAGGGCCCCTGCCCCATCTGCTCCAGCCCGCGCCGGGACGCCTCCACCATCTGCGTGGTAGCCGACCCCAAGGATGTGGTGGCCATGGAGCGCTCCCGGGAGTATCAGGGGCTCTATCATGTGCTCCACGGCATCATCTCCCCCATGAACCACGTGGGGCCGGACGACCTGCACATCAAGTCCCTGGTGGAACGGGTGGCCGCCGGCGGCATTCAGGAGGTCATTATGGCCACCAACCCGGACACCGAGGGGGAGGCCACCGCCATGTACCTGTCCCGGCTTTTGAAGCCCTTTCAGGTGCGGGTTACCCGTCTGGCCTACGGCATCCCCGTGGGCAGCCATCTGGAGTACGCCGACGACGCCACGCTGATGCGCGCCCTGGAGGGGAGGCGGGAGATGTAATGGCGGCCCGGCTCATTCTCTACCTCGCCGTCAGCCTGGACGGCTATCTGGCCCGGAAGGACGGCAGCGTGGACTTCCTCTCCGGACACCAGCCCGACTGGCCCGGGGACTATGGCTATCAGGATTTTATTTCCGGCATCCGGGCCGTCGTGATGGGCGGCAACACCTATCGGGAGATTACCCAGGTGCTCTCCCCCGGCGCGTGGCCCTACGAGGGGCTGGACAGCTATGTCTTTACCAGCCGGCCCGGCCCAGCCCAGCCGGGCGTCACCTTTTTGTCCGGCGATCCCGTCCCCGCGGTTCGGGCTCTGAAGGAGCGGGTATCCGGGGGCGGCATCTGGCTGTGCGGCGGCGGAAAGCTGGCCTCCTGCCTGGAGGGGGCCGGGCTGATTGACGAGTATCAGCTGTCCGTCATGCCCATTCTCCTGGGGGAGGGCATCCCCCTCTTCTCCCCGCCCCTGCCCCAGCGGAAGCTGGAGCTGGCCGGCTGCACCCGGGAAAACGGCGTGCTCTCCCTGCGCTATCTCCCCCGCTGATTCTTCCAGACAGCAAAGCGCCCGCCGCGGAACGCATCCGCGGCGGGCGTTTCTCATATTACAGCCGCACCGGCACCGGCCCCAGGGCGGTCAGGCTGTCGGGGGTCACCCGGCACTCCAGGGCCATCACCTCCACCCCGGCGGCGGCGGCCCGGCGCAGGGCGTCCCCAAATTCCGGGTGGGTGGCGTCGTTGGGCTCCATCCACCGCATCCCCTCCATCTGGATGAGAAAACACACGGCGGTCTGATAGCCCTCCGCTCTGGCCCGGATCAGCTCCTCCAGATGCTTCACCCCCCGCAGGGTGGGGGCGTCAGGAAAGCGGGCCACGCCGCCCTCCTCCAGGGTGACCCCCTTCACCTCCACAAACCCCTGCTGCTCCGGCGACTGCCAGTAGAAATCAAAGCGGGAGCCGCCCCACACCGTCTCCGGCCGCAGCAGCGTCAGATCGGGCCGGAAGCCGCCCCCCTGGGCCCACTCCCGGAATACCCGGTTGGGCGCCTGGGAGTCCATATTGATCAGCAGCGGTCCCCGGTCCGTCTGCTTCTCCACCGCCACCAGGTCAAACCGGGTCTTGCGGCTGGGGTTTCCGCTCTCCTCCAGCCACACCTGCGCCCCAGGGACCAGCAGCTCCCGGCAGCGGCCGGTGTTCTTCACGTGGCACACCTGGATCCCCGTCTCTGTCTCCACCCGGGCCACAAAGCGGTTGGGCCGGACCAGAAAGGTCCCCGGGGAAATGTTGTGATATTGCATCTCTCGCCTGTTCCTCTCCGGCCCGGGGCCTGTCAGCCCCGGGCCTTTTTCCCCAGTATAGCGCACAAAACGGCGTGAGGCAAGACCTGCTTCCCTCTGCGTGCGGCAGGAGCCGTACGCCTTTTCGGCCCTTCAAAAATTTTTGCTTGACAACAGGCTGTTCCCTCGCTATAATTACGCTAAATTGATAGTGTGAAACCAATGAGAAAGAGGAGTAGCGCCGAATCAGGACCTTTCAGCGAGCTGCGGGCGGTGGGAGCGCGGCAGGCGATGGCGGTGTGAATGGACTTTCGAGGGCACAGCGAACGGCCGGCCTGGGCCTATTAGCGCGACGGGGACTCCGCCCGTTATCAGGGGAGCATGCGCTGTTGGGCGCGTGAAAGCGAGTGGGCGTTTGCCTTGGGCATACGTCAATCCGGGTGGCACCGCAGAGGCTGTTTGCAGTCCTTTGTCCCAGAAATCAAATTTCGGGGATGAAGGGCTTTTTTGTATCTTCTCCCCGGGAAAAAGGAGAAATGAATCATGAGCATCCAGAAGAAAATCCCGCACCGCCTTTACCTGACTGAGGACCAGATGCCCCGGCAGTGGTTCAATCTTCGCTCCGCGATGCGGTCGCAGCCCGACCCGCTGATTCATCCCGGCACGCTGCAGCCCCTCGGGGTGGATGACCTGGCCCCCATTTTCTGCCGGGAGCTGGCAGAGCAGGAGTTGGACGGCTCCACCGCCTATGTGGACATCCCGTCGGAGGTGCTGGAGGTCTATCAGATGTACCGCCCCTCCCCCCTGGTCCGCGCCTATGAGCTGGAAAAAGCTCTGGATACGCCGGCCAAAATCTACTACAAGTTTGAAGGCAACAACACCTCCGGCTCCCATAAGCTCAACTCCGCCGTGGCCCAGGCCTATTACGCCAAACAGCAGGGACTCACCGGCGTCACCACCGAGACCGGAGCCGGACAGTGGGGAACCGCCCTCAGCGAGGCCTGCTCCTACTTCGGTCTCACCTGCGACGTCTACATGGTCAAGTGCTCCTACGAGCAAAAGCCCTTCCGCAAGGCGGTGATGGGGGTCTTTGACGCCAAGGTCACCCCCTCTCCCTCCAACACCACCCAGGCGGGCCGCCAGATTCTGGCAGAAAATCCCAATACCACCGGCTCTCTGGGCTGCGCCATTTCCGAGGCCGTGGAGGCCGCGGTATCCAGCGGCGGCTCCAAGCGGTATGTGCTGGGCTCTGTGCTCAACCAGGTGCTGCTGCACCAGTCCATCATCGGGCTTGAAAGCAAGCTCGCCATGGATCTGCTGGGGGAATACCCCGATGTGGTGGTGGGCTGTGCCGGCGGCGGCTCCAATCTGGGCGGCCTCATCGCCCCCTTCATGGCCGACAAGCTGAAGGGGCTGAAAAATCCCCGCATTGTGGCCGTAGAGCCTGCCTCCTGTCCCTCCCTCACCCGCGGCAAATATGCCTATGATTTCTGCGACACGGGCAAGGTGACCCCTCTGGCCCGGATGTATACCCTGGGCTCCGGCTTCATTCCCTCCGCCAACCACGCCGGCGGACTGCGCTACCACGGCATGAGTCCCATCCTCTCCAAGCTGTACCACGACGGATACATGGAGGCGGTCTCCTACCGGCAGACCGAGGTGTTTGAAGCCGCTGTCCTCTTTGCCAAACGGGAGACCATCCTGCCCGCCCCCGAGTCCGCCCACGCCATCAAGGGCGCCATGGACGAGGCCCTGCGCTGCCGCGAGACCGGCGAGGCCAAGACGATTCTGTTCGGCCTGACCGGCACGGGCTATTTTGACATGACCGCCTATGACTCCTATCTCAGCGGACAGATGACAGACTATGTGCCCAGCGACGCGGATCTGCAAAAGGGCTTTGACTCCCTGCCCCGCATCCCTCAGAATCAAAATATCTAAGCGCCTTCCGCTCTTTTCGCGGCGGGACCTGTCATGCGGGTCCCGCCGCGTCTTGCTGTGATTCTTCAGTTCCTTCTCCGGGTTCTTCAATTGACAACAGGAAGGATATCGACTAAAATAGATGCCGAATGACCCTCACGGAGGACTTTTCATCATGATAAATACAAAAAAAGAGCTGCGCCGCTTTTCTGTTCCCCCAAAATGGAAGCGGCTGGTGTTGCCCTCTTTGTTTTTTACCGCGGTAATCTATTATGAGGAGCTGTTTCTCAAGCTCTATTGCCTGCACACACTCACCTTTCCCGGCATTATTTTTACATTTCTGTTTACTCTTCCCGTTGCCATGCTGCTGGGCCTGCTGTGCGGCGGAGTTTCCCCCCGCCGGGGCCGGGTTCTGCTGATTGTTTGTACTGCCGTTATCTCTGTGTGGCTTGGCTCCCAGGCCATCTACTACCGGCTGTTTAAAACCTTTATGACCATTTTCTCCCTGACCAAAATGGCCATGGTGGCCCAGTCCTTCGGGAACACGGTGGCCACCGAGGTTCTGCTGAACTGGTTCCCCGTGGTTATGATGTCCATCCCCATTGTGCTCTCCTTCCTGCTGCGGAACCGACTGATTTCCGCTGAGCCGCAGCGCCGTGGTCTGCGGCTCAGGTGGGCGGCCGCTGCGGCCGCGGTTCAGCTGCTCACCATGGGGATTGTCCTGCTGTGCGGCGGCGGAGTGCTCTCCCTGCGCGATCTCTATTACCACACCGCCACGCCGGAGCTGCAGATGCAGTATTTTGGAATGCTGACCCAGACCCAGCTGGAGGTCCGGCGCGTGCTGTTCGGCATCGCCCCGGACGAGGATACCGCCGGCGGTACCGATTCCTCCCAGGCCTTCTCTCCCTCCGGCTCCGCCTCCGGGTCGTCCGGAAACGGCGAGGTCTCAGCCGATGAATACCATGTGCTCCCCATTGACTTTGACCAGCTGATTGCCGGCGAGGAGGACGAGACGCTGGCGGATATGCACCGCTGGTTCTCCCAGCGGCAGCCCACCCCGAAAAACCAATGGACCGGCCGCTTTGCGGGGAAAAACCTGGTATGGATTGTGGCGGAAGGGTTTTCCGCCCTGGCCATGGACCCCCAGCGGACCCCTACTCTCTGGAAGCTCTCCCACCAGGGCTTTATCTTTGAGCACTTCTACACCCCCTTATGGGGCGTCTCCACCTCGGACGGCGAGTATGTCACTACCACCGGCCTGATCCCCAAATCCGGGGTTTGGAGCTATTCCCAGTCCTCTGAGAACTACATGCCCTTTGCCTTCGGCAACCAGTTCAAAAAGCTGGGGTACCGGACCATGGCCTTCCACGACTACCTCTACGACTACTATGACCGGAACCTCTCTCACCCCAACATGGGGTATGAGTACTACGCCATCGGGCAGGGCCTGGAGCTGGAATCCGCCGAGCAGTTCCCTCCCTCCGACCTGGAGATGATGGAAAAGATTGTCCCCATGTTCGTCAACGAGGATCAGTTCATGGTTTACTGCCTGACCGTCAGCGGGCATCTGAACTACACGCTGGAGGAGAACGCCATGTCCGTCCGCCACTGGGACGAGGTCAAGGACCTGCCCTACAGCAATGCGGTCAAATGCTACCTCGCCTCCCAGCTGGAGCTGGAGCTGGCGGTAAGCAGCCTGGTGGAACAGCTGGAGGAGGCCGGAAAGCTGGAGGACACCGTCATCGTACTGTCCGCCGACCACTATCCCTATGGCCTGACGGACGAGGAATACAGTGAGCTTCTGGGCCATACTGTGGATCCTGTGTTTGAAATTTACGAGAACTCTCTGATTCTATGGAGCGCCGATATGGAGGAGCCCGTCTATGTGGACAAGTACTGCTCCAGTCTGGACGTTATGCCAACGCTGGCCAATCTGTTTGGCCTGGATTATGACTCCCGGCTGATTATGGGCACTGATATTCTCTCCGAGCAGGATGAGCTGGTGATTTTCGCCAATTACAGCTTTATCAGCCCCCAGGGCTGCTACAACTCCGTCACGGACCAGTTTATCCGCTGGGACGGTCAGGACCCAGATCTGGAGGCGGTAAGCGCCATGGTGGCTGAGGTACAAAACCGCGTAGCCTATTCCGCCGCCATTCTGGACTATGATTACTACCGCATCGTCCTTGACGGTCCGCCAAAACAAGAGAGCTCCTTTTTTGCCAGTCTGACCAGCGGTTTCCCTTTGGCGAGCCGCCCCGGATAGGCCGGCGGCTTGAGCTGGTTGCTTGACACGCATCTCGGAACGCACTGAAGGAAAACGGAGAAAGAACCCCCGCCGGCTGGGCCGGCGGGGTTCCAGCTTGTCGAAAAAGCCCTCCCGCAGGAATAAAATTGAATTCATCATTTCCGGCGGCGTGTACGTCGGAAATGACTCCTCTCACGAAAGACAGTCCGACTTTTTCCTGGCCCCCCAGGGAAACCGTGGTTTTCGTGGGAGAGGAGGAGCAGCGGAGGGAACGAGTATCCGGGTTTACACGGATACAAGCGATCCGCAGCTTGTGACGACGACATCGAGGGCTGTCTTTCGTACTGCCTTTCTCGAAAAAGCGGCTTGTCAGTTGCAATCAATTGACAAGCCGCTTTTTCGACAGATACGGGGAGCCAGCAGTGCTGGCTCCCCGTATTGGGTAAAACCTGTTTGGATTGGGACAATTAGAACAGGCCGGTAATCTTGCCGTTCTCGTCGATGTCGATGCGCTCGGAAGCGGGCACCTTGGGCAGGCCGGGCATGGTCATGATGTCACCGGTCTTGGCAACCAGGAAGCCGGCGCCGGCGTTGACCTTGACCTCACGGATGGTGATCTTGAAGCCGCGGGGAGCGCCCAGCTTGGTCTGATCATCGGAGAAGGAGAACTGAGTCTTGGCCATGCAGATGGGCATCTTGTCGAAGCCCAGCTCGGTCAGCTGCTGAATCTGCTTCTTGGCAGCGGCAGTGATGGTCACGCCGTCAGCGCGGTAAACCTTGGTGGCAATGGCGTTGAGCTTGTTCTCGATGGTGTCCTC
>JAHYYS010000008.1 GCA_019424865.1 bacterium | reverse complement strand
CCTTGGGCACGATGCAGTCCTCAAAGATCAGATCGCAGGTGGAGGAGCCGCGGATGCCCATCTTCTTCTCCTTCTTGCCCACGGAGAAGCCGGGGAAGGACTTCTCCACAATGAAGGCGGAGATGCCGTGGTTGCCGGCCTTGGGGTCGGTCATGGCAAAGACCACAATGGTGTCGGCCACAGTGCCGTTGGTGATGAAGCACTTGGAGCCGTTGAGGACATAGTGGTCGCCGTCCAGCACGGCGGTGGTCTGCTGGCCGGAGGCGTCGGTGCCGGCGTTGGGCTCGGTCAGGCCGAAGGCGCCAATCTTGCGCCCGGAGAGCAGGTCGGGCAGATACTTCATTTTCTGCTCCTCGGTGCCGTGCTCAAAGATGGGGGCGCAGCACAGGGAGGTGTGGGCGGAGACGATGACCGCGGTGGTGCCGCACACCTTGGCCAGCTCCTCCACGCACATGGCATAGGACAGCACGTCGCCGCCCGCGCCGCCATACTGCTTGGGGAAGTAGATGCCCATCATGCCCAATTTGCCCATCTTCTCCACGGTCTCCATGGGGAAGCGCTCCTCCTCGTCGATCTCCTCGGCCAGAGGCTTGACCTCGTTTTCGGCAAATTCGCGGTACATCTTGCGGACCATCTCTTGTTCCTTAGACAGGTGAAAATCCATTTTTCAGTCCTCCTAGATTTAATTACTTGGCGCTATCGTAAAAGCTCTTGACCGGCCTGGTACCCGTGGCAGCAGAGGAGAAAACCGGGGAGCGACGATACGGAAAGAAACCGTAAGTTTGTTAGAATTTTAACAAGCTCAGCCCGAAAAAAGCGCAACACGGGGCCAATCCCGGCGTTGCGGCGGACTTATTTTGACACCACTTTCAGGGTACTGAAAAAAGTATATCCCCTTTTCTGCTGTAATGCAAGGGGAAGATACTTGGTAAAATGCACAATTTTTTGACGTTTTTCAGACGGGAATGGAGAAACAGAGACGAGGGGATGCGGCAAAGCTGGGCACCGCTGCAGAAAGAGAAGACAGCCGGGACGGAGCGCGGGGAAAAGGCATGGACAAACTGAGGACAGCCGCCCCAGGAGGGGCGGCTGAGACTGTCGAAAAAGCGGCTTGTCAATTTACAGAAATTGACAAGCCGCTTTTTCGAGAAAGTAAGCACGCAAGGCGGGACTCGATGTCGTCGTCACAAGCTGCGGATCACTCCCATCCGCGCGAGCACGAATGGTCGCTCCCTTCGCTGCTCCTCCTCTCCCACGAAAACCACAGTTTCCCTGGCCCCCATGGAAACTGTGGTTTTCGTGGGGGCCCAGGGAAAAGTCGCCCCGCCTTGCGTGAGAGGTGTCATTTCCGACGTACACGCCGCCGGAAATGACGGATTCAATTTTGTTCCTGCGGGAGGGCTTTTTCGACAAACTGACAGCCGCCCCTCCTGGGGCGGCTGTCCTGAAACCAGCCGGAAGAGGGCGGGGAAGGGCTGCGTGCCTTCTGAAGCCCCGCGGTTGGAGGGAGACGTTATTTGGAGTAGTCGTAGAAGCCCTTGCCAGACTTTTTGCCCAGCAGGCCGCCGCGGACCATCTTTTTCAGCAGCAGGGCGGGACGGTACTTGGGGTCGCCGGTCTCGGTGTACAGGGTCTCCATAATGGCCAGGCACACGTCCAGGCCCACGAAATCGCCCAGCGCCAGGGGGCCCATGGGGTGGTTGGCGCCCAGCATCATGGCCTTGTCAATGTCCTCTACGCTGGCCACCCCGGTCTCCACCAGGCCGATGGCCTCGTTAATCATGGGAATCAGGATCTTGTTGACCACAAAGCCGGGGGCCTCGGCCACCTCGACAGGATCCTTGCCGATTTCCTTGGACAAATTGTAGATCACGTCAAAGGTCTCCTGCGCGGTGTTGGCGCCCCGGATAATCTCCACCAGCTTCATGCTGGGCACGGGATTGAAGAAGTGCATCCCGATAACAGGGTGCTTAAGCCCGTGGCCCAGCTCTGTGATGGACAGGGAGGAGGTGTTGGTGGCGAAGATGGTCTCGGGCTTGCAGAAGGCGTCCAGCTTGCCCAGCAGCTCCCGCTTGGTGGCCATATCCTCCTTAACAGACTCAATCACCAAATCGGCGTCGGCAGACTCCTCATGGGTCTGGGGAATCAGCACCTTGGCCAGCAGGGCATCCTTGTCCTCCTGGGCCATCTTGCCCTTTTCCACCCGCTTTTGCAGGGACTTGGACAGTTCGTCCTTGTGGCGCTGGGCGGAAGCAGGGGAGCTGGCGTACATCAGGACGGTGTGACCCTTGGCGGCAAAGACCTGCGCAATGCCGCGGCCCATGGTGCCGGCGCCGAAAAGTGCGACTTTCATACTGTGTTCCTCCTAACAATAAAATAGATGTCTGCCGGACGGACCGGCAGTGACTTGGCCGGGAACCCCGACCCCGCTCTTACGAAACACAGTATACCTGCTTTTCCCGCCGGGCGCAAGAAGTATTTAAGGAAAAGACGGAAATTTGACTTATAATTTTTTGCAATCGACAAAAGCGGCTTTCGTTTTTTAAGGCGGAGACTTCAGCTGTCGGTCACGGTCAGAACAATGCGCTCCACCGTCTGTCCGCTCTCGTCAAAGAAAAATAAAATGGCGGGGCCCAGCGTGCTGGAAAAATCCAGCTGAGACAGGTCGCTTGTCTGACTGGGGTTGTGGCCGCTCCGGGGGAGGAAGGAGAGCATGTCGGGCTCGTCGGGATACTTGTTGTGGTAATTTCCGGTCAAAGCCTCGGGATAGGCCGCCAGCACCGTTTCCCGGCTGTCCCCCACCCGGGTGCCCCGGGGGGGTAAACAGGTCGGTCATGGTGGTGTCCAGGGTGTGGATGGACGCCCGGTCCTCCATGCTGTTGTAGTAGCTCAGGGCGGTAAAACCTCCGCTTTCCGCCGTGCCGATGCTTTGAAACCAGAAATCTCCCGGATTGTAGATGGGGCCCCAGTCCTCCAGCCGCTCTGTATCCATTTGCATGGCATCCAGACAGGAGAGGAACAGCGGCTCGCCCGTCCCCACAGGCTCAGAGAAACCGTCCCGGTAGAGGCAGACCTCTGCGTCCTCCAGGCCCCAGTTCATTTGCTGGACGATGTCCTCCCCCGTCATTCCCGTGGTGTCAAAGTTCACCGCGCCCAGCACGGACTGGAAGGTACCGTCCGGAGCAAGGACCAGCACAAGACGTCGCTCCATGGGGAGCCAATCCGTGCTTTCCCCGTGGGTCGTGTAGATGCTCTCCGACACCAAATAGGACGCCCCGGTGGCCTCGCCGAGGGGGGCTGTGCCCAGAAGCGTGATGGCGTCGACACGCAGGTCCTCCTCCCGTGGTGAATCCTGGGGCGCGTCCCAAGCCGGATAGATCCGGCCGATGCTGGGGTCTTGCCTTTGGATATAGTCCAGAATCAGCTGATTTCGATGGGCAGGATCTGTCCCGATCGGCTCGGATTCATCGGAGAGAGCGTCCGCCAGATCCGGCTCTGCGCCGCTGCCCATAGCGTGGCTGAGTACCTGCGTGATTTGCCCCGCCCCGTGGTCAAAAAGCAGGGAGGCGGTAAACCACAGGTCCTCCCCGTTGTCCGCCCGGGCCGTCAGGTCATAGACGGCCACTCCGTCGAAATTCCGATCCGGGTACACCCCGTCCGCCGGGGCGAGGGAGACAATCTGCCATACGGCGGAGGCGTTCCGGCTGTCCCAGGGATTATATTGGGTCCGGGTAAACTCCTCCAGCCAGGTGCGGACCTGATAGTAGACGCCGGTGGGCAGCTCCTCCTCCGCGGCGGCATAGAACAGCTCGTTGTGGTCGGGGACCCACTGGGGGCCGTCCCCGTCGATGACGGAGTAGTTCGTCTGGGTGAAGACATCCACGCCCCCGGGGGCCATCAGGGCCAGGTGGTCGGCCCAGTAGGTATAGTAGTCCGCCTGGGCCTGGGAGCCCGCCTCCAGAATGTCGCCCTCCACCGGCCAGACCCAGGCAAGACGGCCGTCCGACAGGCCTGCCGCGCCCGCTTCCCCGTAGATCAGGGCCTGGGACATGGAGTTGAAGGTGTAAAGCAGGCGGACGGCGCCCGCCTCCCCATAGGGCTCATAGGCCAGCACATGGGGAACACCCCCCTGACCGCCCAGAACATAGGCGGGACCGGTCAGGGCCCCGGTGGACTCCTCGATGGCGCCGATGACCAGATGGGCGGCGTAGCTGTCCCAGAAGGAGGCGGCGGCCAGGGTATAGCCGTCCTGGCTGGAGGCGTGCAGCAGGGTGGGGGAGGCCTGGTCCATGCTGCCCGCGTCAATGTATACCTGCTCTGCGGCGGCGTCATACAGGATTTCCAGCAGCGCCCGGCTCTGGGAGGCGGCGGCTGGGGAGAGCCCGCCCACGGGCTCCTCCCCGGCAAAATGCCACTGCCGCCACAGGGGCGGGTCCAGGTCCAGGCACTCCTCCGCCGGGACCAGGGGGTCCGGATCCAGGGTGTGCTGGTCATATAAGGTAAAGGTCCCGCCGGCCCAGATATAGAGGTTGTCCGCGCCGCTGACGGCGTCCAGGACCGCGTCGTCCCGGTCGTCAGTGCGGGCGGTGAGGTAGAAGACGGGCTGGCCGTCCGCTCCCATGCGGAAGCCCTCCAGGGCCTGGTTCTGGATGCACAGGTCGGCGTCGGGAACGTCCTGCCCCAGGGTGGGGTTGAACTGGTCTGCCAGGGCCTGGCACAGCCCCGCCTCGGTCTGGCCCGCCAGTGCCAGCGCCTCGTCCAGGGTGACCTGCTGCCCCGCCTCCTTGTCGTAGACCAGGGAGGTGACATGGCCGGTGTTCAGATCGGTGTGGTATTCGTCCCGGAAGAAGGTCAGACAGAGATAGCGCTCCGTCTCGGTGGGGTAGAGCAGGCAGCGGTTCTCCTGCCCCGTCAGAGCGGAGCCGTCCGTGCCCGCGGTGCCGTCCAGCACGGGCTGGTAGAAGTCCTTCAGCTCCGCCAGCGCCTCGTTGACGGCGGTCACCCCCGCGTCCGGCTCGGCCCCGCCGGGCAGAGCCAGGGCGGGAATCTCAATATAATTTTCCCCGTTGTCATAGTACTGTATGTCCATCACCAGCTCCGGGCCTGCCGGCTGGGCCTGACAGGAGACCAGGGAGCCGCAGGACAGGCAGACCGCGGCCGTCAGGGCCATGAGCCACACCGGCGGGCGCTTCTTTTTCCACTGAAAAATATTGCGGATGCGCAGCTCGGTCTCCTTTGCCGACCCGGACAGGGCGGTGGAGAACGGTGTGCGGGGCATATTTTCTGTCTTTTTCATAGCGGCCTCCTTATGGCTGAGCGGCTCTTTGTATGATCTCTTCGATGGACAGCCCCTGCGGGTCAAAGTCTGCCCGGCCCAGCAGGGAAATGAAGTTGCCGGTGTGGGTGTCGAAGCCCAGGACCACCACCTCAAAATTGGAGTGCCACTCCAGCCCCCGGGGGCCGTCCGTATAGAAGGTGTAGCACACCTGATAAGCAGCGGCGGTGGTGGTTTCGTCCGGTTGGATCTCGCCCAGATAGGTGGCGGGGCCAACCCGCAGGTCGCCGGCCTGGTCGCTGTCCGACTGGAAGTCGGCGTAGTAGACGTTCCACTGGTCCTGATAGTCCGCGTAGCAGCTCAGCAGGGCGGCGTAAAAGGTTCCGTCGTAGGGGGACAGGTCCGCGCCGGGGAGATCGGGGGCATGGGGCACGTCCAGCATGGATTTGTCCACAAAGCCCCCCGCCGGCGCTTCCCCGGCGAAGTACCACTGGTTCCACAGGGGCGGATCAAGCTGGTCGGTCTCCTCCGCCGGGACTAGGGGATATCGCTCGTACGGGGGGCCTTCCGGGACATAGACCATACAGTAGTAGCGGGTAAAGACTCCGTTGTCCCAGACATAAAGGCGGCTCCACTCGTCCAGAAAGCCGTCATCCCCCATGTCCCGGCAGTCCACCATGGCGGTGAGATAGAACACCGGCTGGCCGTCCGCCTTGATGCGGAAGCCCTGAAGGCTGATGGGGTCAGCCGTCTGGTACAGTTCCTGGGGGTCCTCCGGGTCGGCGGCGATGACCGCTTCCAGGCCGGCAAACAGGGTTTCCCGGTCTGTCCCGGCCAGGGCGAGGGCGTCCTCCGCCGTGACCTGGACCCCCTCCCTCTTGTCGTAGACCCAGGAGGCGGCGGAGCCGTCGCTGCCATAGTAGGCGTCCTTTCGGAAAAAGACCAGGTTCAGATAGCGGTCCGTTGTGGAGGGGTAGAACAGGCACAGTCTGCCGTACTCTGTGCCGGACAGGGAAAAGCGGTATTCCTCCCGCAGTTCGTCCAGCGCGGCGTTGATGGCATCCACCGCCTCATTTTGCTCCCCGGCGGGGAGGGAGAGCGCGGGGATCTCGATGCAGCTGCCGAGACTGTCGTAGTACTGGGTCTCCATGAGGATGGAGGGCACGGCGGGCCGCTGCTGACAGGACACCAGGGAGCCGCAGGACAGGCAGACCACGGCCATCAGGGCCATGAGCCACACCGGCGGGCGCTTCTTTTTCCACTGGAAGATGCTGCGGATGCGCAGCTCGGTCTCCTTTGCCGACCCGGACAGCCGGGTGGAGAAGGGAGAGCAGGGGACATTGTGATCCATAAAAAGCTCCTTTCCGGGCGGGCTTACAGCTCCTCAGGGCCCATCCAGACCAGATGCCCGTAAGCGTTGAAGGAATAGAGGTGGGATTCCGCTTCCCAGCGGTTTTCAATCAGGAGCTGGCGCTCCGGATCCACCGTCAGGTCCCCCTGGAGGGCGAAGGCGTATTGAAACTGCCGGGAGGACGGGTCCCACAGATACCAGGCGTGGACGTCGTTGTGGGTGGTGTCGCAGGGGAGGCCCAGGTCCGGAAAGCCGTCAAAGTTCACGTCCCGCAGATCCACGCTGTGCAGCATGGTGTCGGCGCTGAAGCCGAAGGGGGGATAGCTGGACTGCGGCGGCGTGACCTGGGCCGCGGTGTCCGCGTCAAAGGTCCGGGGGGCCGGCAGGGGGAACTCCGGCGTGATGGTCTGGAGCGGGACGTCCCCGTCCAGCACCCGGACCTGGCTGTAATACAGTTCCCAGCCGCCCCAGTCATTAGAGCTCCACTCCCCGGTCAGCTCCAGGGTCAGGGCCCCGCCGTCCGGCAGGGACAGGGTCTGCGTGTCGGTGAAATACCCGTCGGAAACCGTGGAGAACTGAGCGCCGTCCCAGGTCAGGGTGTGGTAGCAGGGGGCGTGCCACTTGTCGACGAGGACGGGGACCCGCAGGGCCTGAAGGGGGCTGTCCTCCCGGTCCCGGACCAGCGCGCCGTCCAGGACGGCCTGGTCGGCCAGCAGGCCGCTTTCGCCGGAGTCCCACAGCCCAATGTGAGCCGCCTCCGCAAGGGCGCCGTCCCGGACCTCCAGAATGAAATAGACGGCGGCTCCGTAGTTGGAGGTCCGGTCATCCATCTCAATGACCAGAGACTGCCGGTGGGACGAGGTGAGATACAGGGGAATGATATGGGGGAAACAGGGGTACGGGTAGTCCCAGGTCAGCTCCTGTCCGGTGCCCAGAAGGACGGTCACCTGGGTGGTGAGCGCCGCAGACGAGGTGTCCTCGCCCTGCCCGGGGAGGACAAAGACGGCGTCATCCCCGTCCCCGGTTCCATCCAGTTCCAGGCCGTCCAAAAAGGCGTGGAAGGGGGAATCCGGGTCATATTGGAGGCGCTGCGCCAGGTCCGCGGCCCCGGAGGGGGAGGCCTCCGACACCTGACAGGACACCAGGGAGCCGCAGGACAGGCAGATTGCAGCCATCAGGACCATCAGCCACACCGGCGGGCGCTCCTTTTTCCACTGGAAAATATTGCGGATGCGCAGCTCCACCTCCCGGGCGGAGCCGGACAGGCGGGTGGAGAAGGGGGAGGGGGGAAACGGGTTGCGCATAGAGATACTCCTTTCTGAAACGGGACAAAGGCATGGCCGGGCAGCGGCGGCCTGTGTGCCGCGGGGTCAGGCGGTCCGGCGGCCGCCCAGGCGTTCCGCCGCGCTCAGGATGGTGCGGCCATAGGCGGCGCGCTCCCCGGCGGGAAGCGCCTTCAAAGCCGCTTCGTCACAGGCCAGCTCGGTGTCCCGCTCCACCAGGCGCACCATGTACCACATGAAGGGATTGAACCAGTGCAGGGCGTTGACCCACAGGGCCAAGGTCTTGAGCCAGATGTCCCGGCGGCGGTAGTGGGTCAGCTCATGGAGCAGGGAGCAGTACAGGGCCTCCCCCTGGGGCGCCTCCTGGGGCAGCAGCAGGGCGGGATGGAACAGCCCGACCAGCATGGGCACCCGCAGGCCCCGGCAGGACATCAGCCTGGGGCGCCGGTTCAATCCCAGCCGGTTCCCCAGTTGATTGCAGGCGCGCAGGACCTCCGGATCGGAGACGGGGACGGCCCAGCGGCGCAGAAAAATCAGCAGGCGGGCGTGGCTGACCAGGGCCCAGAGCAGCATGGCCCCCGCGCCCGCCAGCCAGATCCCCAGCAGCAGCTGGGAGGCGGACAGGGAGAAGCCGCCGCTGTCCCCGGCGGCAGTCCCGGCGGTGTCAGGGGCGGCCTCCTGGGCGGAGGTGTCCGGGCTGGAGACCGAGGTGCCCTGATTCCCCTGGCCCGCCGGAGGGAGATTGGGGGCGGAGGTGCCGCCGGCGGGCAGCGGGTCGAAGGGGGGATCCGGCTGGCTGGGCGCATAGTGATAGACCACCGTGTCCTCCGGCGCGGGCAGGCGGATGGGGGTGCGGGCGGCGCTGTGGGTCAGACCGGCGAGGGAGACGGGGACGGCCAGGCGCAGGCACAGCAGCAGCCAGGCCCAGCACCGCCAGCGGGCGCCGTAGCGGGCGCGGGTGGAGCGGGACACCAGAGCCAGGGCGGCCACCGCCGCGGAGCCGCCCAGCGTGAGGGCGGCCAGGGTGAGGAGAAGATTATCCACGGTCCTGCCCTCCGTTCAGCTCATCCAGCAGGGAGCGCAGCTCGTCCAGATCCTGCTGCGCCAGGCCGCCCTTGGCTAGGGCGGCCACAAAGTTTCGGGGGGTGCCGTACAGCCGGTCCAGCACCGCCCGGCTGTCAAAGGCCTGGTACGCCTCCCGGGTGACCAGGGGGGTGTACAGATTGTTTTTCCCCTCCCGGCGCACCTGGACAAAGCCCTTGTCCGCCAGGCGGGAGAGATAGGTGTTGATGGTGTTGGCGGCCCAGCCAAAGGGGGCCAGGCTCCGCTCCAGAGCGGCGCGGGGGGTGTCGGGCCCGGAGGCCCACAGGGCCTTCATGACCTCCAGCTCGGTGTCGGGCAGTCGTTTCATAGCAGTGCGCTCCTATCTACGTCAATTGTAGTGATAATAATATACTACACTTGACGTAGTAAAAGATCAAGTTACAGTGCGGTTACAAAAGGCCGCCGGAAAAGGGAGCCGGGGAAAACCTTCATGGAAATTTCATGGACTTTTCATCGGGAGCGTGATAGAATACCATGGTAAACAAAGGCCCCGGTGCGCCTTCCGCAGGCGGCTGAACGGGGGGAACCGGTGGAGGAACTGGGTTGAAAACAGAAATTTTAGGCATACAATTTGATAATCTCACCCGGGAGGAGGCGGCCCGCCGGGGGGCGGAGCTGCTGGAGGAGGACTGCTTTCACTATGTGGTCACCCCCAACCCGGAGTTCATTTTGGCCGCGGAGGGGGACGGGGAGTTCCGGGCGGTGCTCAACGGGGCCGACCTGGTGCTGCCCGACGGCATCGGCGTGGTCTACTCCGCCCGCATCCTGGGGCGGCCCTTACAGGGGCGGGTGCCCGGCATCGAGTTTGCCGAGGATATGCTCGCCTGCCTGAACGGGACGGGCGGACGGCTGTACCTGCTGGGGGCCAAGCCCGGCGTGGCCGAGGAGGCGGGGCGCCGCATTTTGGAGCGGTATCCCAACCTGACCCTGTGCGGCACCCAGGACGGCTATTTCAAGGACGAGGAGGCGGCCCTTTTAAAGGTCGCCGCCGCCCGGCCGGATCTGCTGTTTGTCTGTCTGGGCGCGCCCAAGCAGGAGAAGTGGATGGCCCGCTGGGGACGGCACACCGGGGCCCGGCTGGCCATCGGCCTGGGGGGCGCCCTGGATGTGTTTGCCGGCAGCGTGGAGCGGGCCCCGGAGTCCTGGCGGAAGCTGGGGCTGGAGTGGGCCTACCGGCTGAAGAAGGAGCCCAAGCGCATCGGGCGCATGGCCAAGCTGCCCCTGGTGCTGGTCAAGGCCGCGGGCGAGCGGGCCAGAGAGGGCGGAAAGGGGAAGAACTGATGGCAGGCAGGCTGATTGTCTTTGAGGGGACGGACGGTTCGGGCAAGTCCACCCAGTTTGCCCGGCTGTGCCGCCGCCTGGACGAGACGGGGAAGGCCTATGAAAGGCTGGTGTTTCCCCAGTATGACCAGCCCTCGTCGGCTTTGATCCGCATGTATCTGGGGGGCGAGTTCGGCGAGAAGCCCGGGGACGTGAACCCCTATGCCGCCTCCGCCTTCTACGCGGTGGACCGGTACGCATCCATGAAAAAGGTGTGGGGGGACCGGTATCAGGCGGGGGGGCTGGTGCTTGCCGACCGGTATACCACCTCCAACGCCGTGCATCAGGCGGCCAAGTGCCCTCCGGAGGAGCGGGGGGAGTTCCTGCGCTGGCTGGATGACTTTGAGCACAACCGGATGGGGCTGCCCCGGCCCGATTTGGTGCTGTATCTGGACATGCCCACCCAGCGGGCGGTGGAGCTGCTGCGCAGCCGGGAGGAGGCCACCCACACCCGGGCGGACATCCACGAGCTGGACACCGGCTATCTGGCCGCCTGCCGGGAGAGCGCCCTGGAGGCCGCGCGGCTGCTGGGCTGGCGGGTGGTCCCCTGCGTGGATCGCGGGGGCGCGCTGCGCAGCGTGGAGGAGATTCACCAGGAGATCTGGGGGCTGACCGCGCCCCTTTTGAAGTGAAAACCGGCTGACTGACAAGAGGAAAAGAGGAGGAATCGACCATGGTATACATTCTGCTTGCGCCCGGCTTTGAAGAGGCCGAGGCCCTGGTCCCCGCTGACCTGCTGCGGCGGGCCGGGATCCAGACCGCCCTGACCGGGGTGGAGGATCAGATGGTGGCGGGCAGCCACGACATTGCGGTCCGTGCGGACCGGGTGATTGCCCAGGTGGATCTGCGGGACGCGGAGATGATCGTGCTGCCCGGCGGCGGCTGCGGGGTGCAGAACCTGCGGGAGCATCCGGCGGTGGCGGCCCTGGCCCAGGAGGCTGTGGACCGGGGGATTCCTCTGGCTGCCATCTGTGCCGCCCCCACCCTGCTGGGGGAGTGGGGCATGCTGAAGGGGCGGCGGGCCACCTGCTACCCCGGGATGGAGGAGAAGCTGACCGGCGGCCAGGCGGAGGACGCCAGCGTAGTGGCAGACCGGAATCTGATTACCGGGCGGGCCGCCGGTTCCGCCTTTGAATTTGGACTGGCCCTGATCCGCGCCCTGGCGGGGGCGGAAAAGGCCGAGGAGGTGCGGCATGCCGTCCACTATTACTGAGGAAAAGAAGCAGCTGCGCGCCCAGGTGCGCGCCCAGCTGGCGGCCCTGACGCCCCAGGAGCTGGAAGAGAGCGACGCGGCCCTGTTTGACCGCTTTCTGGCGCTGCCCCAGGTGCAGAAGGCGGACACGATTTTCGCCTTTTGGGGCATTGCGGGCAAGGAGCCGGACACGGCCAGGCTGATCGCCCGGCTGACGGACATGGGCAAGCGGGTGTGCCTGCCCCGGATGCTGCCCGGCCACCAGATGGAGACCCCCCTGTATGTGCCCCAGCGGCCGCTGGTGGCGGTGGGCTTTGGAATTTCAGAGCCGGACGCGGGCTGCCCCCTGGTGGAGCGGGCGGAGATTGACCTGGCCCTGGTGCCCGCGGTGTGCTATGACCGGCGGGGCTACCGCCTGGGCTTCGGCGGCGGGTATTACGACCGCTGGCTGGAGGGCTTCTCCGGCTTTCGGGTGGGGCTGTGCCGCGGAGCGGTGCTTCAGGCGCAGGTCCCCATCGAGCCCCACGACAGCCGGGTGGACGTGCTGCTGACCGAGGAGGAGAGCCTGTCCTTTTGACAGCGGGGCGCGGGGCGTTTGGCCCTGAGCTGTGCGGGGAAGAATAAAAAAGATTCGGACGGGGCGTGAGCCCCGCCGAATCTGGCGTCGGTGCGCAGGCCGCCTGCAGTACGGGGCCGCGCGGGCTATGTTGGGCTGTCAGCAGCAGCCGTTGTCACAGCCGCAGCCGCCGTTGCTGCAGCCGCAATTGCTGCTGCAGCAGCTGTTCCCGCTGTTGCCGCCGCAGCAGCAGCACAGGATGATAATCAGGATGATGATCCACAGACAGCCGCAGCCGCCGCCAAAGCCGTTATTCCCACAGCACATGTTTTTCACCTCGCTTATTCCAGCCGGGCTTTGCTTCCCGGCCGTTGTGCACCATTCTATGGCGCAGCCCCATCCGCGGTGACTGGGGAGGAAAAATTGTTTAGGAGCTGACCCTATGGCACAGGAACGAAGAAACAATCCAAGACACAGCCGGGAGGAGAGCGCAGCCCCGCAGCGGAGGTCGTCCCGGCGGCGCGGCAGCTCGGGCCGGGCGGCCAGCTTTGCCGTGCTGTATGTGGTGGGGGTGATCGGGGCCTCTGTTCTGCTGGCCTGCCTTGGCTGGATTGCGGCCAACGACGTGCTGGCTCTGAATAAAGAGGAAAAGACCGTCACCATTACCATCACAGAGGACGAGAGCTTTGGCGACGTGGTCAACCGTCTAAAGGACGAGGGGCTGATCGAGTACAAATGGCTTTTCCGCCTGTTTGCCGCCTTCACCGGCGGGGACGACAAGGTGACCATGGGCACCTATACCCTGAATACCGACATGGACTACCGGGCTCTGCTGGCGGGCATGAGCATGAGCTCCGCCACCAAGGGTGAGGTCACCCTTACCATTCCGGAGGGCTACACGGTGTCCCAGATCTTCCAGCTGCTGGAGGACAACGGCGTCTCGACGGTGGAGGATCTGGAGGAGCAGGCGGCCAACCACGACTATGCCTTCTCCTTCCTTCAGGACATCCCGCTGGGGGACCCCAACCGGCTGGAGGGCTATCTCTATCCCGACACCTACACCTTCAATACTCCCCACAGCGCCCTGTACGCCATCAACAAGATGCTGGTCAACTTTGACGCCCGCTTTACCGAGGAGCTGCGCAGCCAGGTGGAGGAGACAGGCTATACCATCCGGGAGATTCTGACCATCGCCTCCCTCATCGAGCGGGAGACCGACGGCACGGACCGGGACCGGATCGCCTCGGTAATCTATAACCGGCTGGACAACCCGGATGCGGGGACCCAGGGCTATCTGCAGATTGACGCCACCCTGAGCTATATCAACGGCGGCAAGGTGCCCACCAACGCGGACCGGGAGATCGACTCCCCCTATAACACCTATCTGTACAAGGGGCTGCCACCCGGACCCATTGCCAACCCCGGTATGGAGTCCATCCAGGCCGCCCTGAACCCGGCGGATACGGACTATTTCTATTACGCCCTGGGGGACGACGAGGTGCACCACTACTTCAGGACCTATAACGAGCTGCAAAACTTCATCAGCTCCCAGGAGCTGTATCAATAGCACAGCGCCGGCCGAAAGGTCTCGCTGCTGCCGAACACGAAACCCGGAAAAAAGGCCGCTGCAAGCGGCCTTTTTTCCGGTGCTTCCGGTATCAGGAGGAGAAGCATGACACGAGGAAAAATGGAGCTTTTGGCCCCGGCGGGGGATATGGAGCGGCTGCACATGGCCCTGGCCTATGGGGCGGACGCAGTGTATCTGGCGGGGACCATGTTCGGAATGCGCTCCTTTGCGGGGAATTTCTCCCCGGAGGAGCTGAAAACCGCGGTGGAGCTGTGCCACAGCCGGGGGGTGCGGGTCCACGTCACCTGCAACACCATGCCGCGGAATGAGGAAATCAGCCGCCTGCCGGAGTGGCTGGAGTATCTGGACAGCCTGGGGGTGGACGCGGTCATTCTGGCCGACGTGGGGGTGTTTGCCCTGGCGGGGAAGTACGCTCCCCACGTGGAGCGGCACATCTCCACCCAGGCCAGCATCGTCAACTATCAGACGGCCCGCTCCTGGTACGACCTGGGGGCAAAGCGGGTCATCCTGGCCCGGGAGCTCTCCCTGGACGAGGTGCGGGAGATCCGGCAGAAGACGCCCCCGGAGCTGGAGATCGAGGTGTTCGGCCACGGGGCCATGTGCGTGAGCTATTCGGGCCGGTGCCTGCTGTCCAACTACATGACGGGGCGGGACTCCAACCGGGGGGCGTGCGCCCAGCCCTGCCGCTATCAGTACGCCCTGATGGAGGAGAAGCGCCCGGGGGAGTACTTTCCCGTCTTTGAGGAGAACGGGGAGACCTACATTATGAACTCCCGGGACATGTGCATGATCGACCATATCGCCGAGCTGATGGAGGCGGGGGTGAACTCCCTGAAGCTGGAGGGGCGGGCCAAGTCCGCCTACTACGCCGCCATTGTCACCGGGGCCTACCGCCACGCCATCGACGCGGCCGCGGCGGGGGATCCCCTGGACCCGGTGTGGCGGGACGAGGTGGAGCACATCAGCCACCGGCACTACTCCACCGGCTTCTTCTTCGGCCAGCCGGGGCAGTATACCCAGAGCTCCCGCTATATCCGGGACTGGCAGATTGTGGCCAAGGTGGTCTCCTGCGACGGCGAGGGCAACGCCCGGCTCACCCTGAACAATAAATTTTCCGTGGGAGACACCCTGGAGCTGGTGGGCCCCGATGTGCGGCCCCAGTCTCTGACGGTGGAGGCCCTCTGGGACGGGGAGGGGACGCCCCTGACCCAGGTGCGCAAGCCCCAGATGGAATTTTGCATGAAGCTGCCCCAGGCTGTGCCGCCCCTGTCCCTGCTGCGGCGGCAGGCGGAATTGACGCCGGAATAGGGGAGGGAGCAATATGGTGCCCACCTATGATCAGATGGGGGACTGGCTGGAGGAGATTGTCCAGGAGTTCCCGGAGGCCTTTTTTCAGGAGCTGGACGGAGGCATCCAGCTGGAGGAGCAGGCCATGCCCGACCCGGAATTCCCGCCGGGGGAGATGTACATTATGGGGGAGTATGTCCACGACATGCTGGGCCGGTACATTGTGCTGTACTACGGCTCCTTCGCCGCCCTGCTCTCCGAGGAGGACGAGACAGTCTGGAAGGATGAGATTTTTGCCACCGTGGCCCACGAATTTACCCACCACATGGAGGAGACCGCCGGCCTCCACGCCCTGGACGACAAGGATGCGGAGTTTTTGCGCCGGGCCATGGAGGAATCCGGCGGGGCCCAGGAAGACAGGTAGAGCGGTGCGGAGGGAGAACGCATGAGGCGAATCGGACTGATCTGTGCCGGGGAGCAGGAGCTGGCCCCCTTTCTGGCCCGCATGGAGCGGGAGCGGACAAAAGAGCGGGCCATGCTGACCGTCCACCTGGGGACCCTGGGCCGCGCGCCGGCGGCCGCGGTGTGCAGCGGGGTGTGCAAGGTAAACGCCGCCATTGCCGCCCAGACGCTGATCGACGAGGCGGGGGCGGAGGTGATCCTCAGCGCCGGGACGGCGGGGGGCATCAGCCCGGAGGCGGAGCTGTTTGATACGGTGGTCGCCCAGCGGGCAGCCTATCACGACGTGGCGGAGGAGATTCTGACCCAGCTCCACCCCCATCTGCCGTCGGCCTGGTTCCCGGGGGACGGGGCGCTGCTGGACCTGGCCCGCCGTTACAGCCAGGGGGCGAAGCACCCCATCCGGTTCGGCGGGATCGTCACCGGGGAGCGGTTTGTCACCGGGGAGCGGCGGACCCGCCTGTATCAGAAATTCGGGGCGCTGGCGGCGGACATGGAGACGGCGGCCATCGCCCATGTGTGCTTTGTCCGCCGGGTCCCCTTCCTGTCCGTCCGCACGATTTCGGACACCCTGGAGGCCGATGGGGCGGAGAGCTTTGCGGCCAACTGCGCGCGGGCATCAGAGATTGCGGCGGAGGTGGTCTCGGACCTGGCGGAGCTCTTTTCCGGAGCGGCGGAGCAGCCCGCCCGGCGGACGGGGAGGTGAGGAAACTGGCGGAACAGAAGACGGTGGGGCGCTTCGCCCCCAGCCCCAGCGGGCGGATGCACCTGGGGAACGTGTGGGCCTGCCTGCTGGCCTGGCTGGCCGCCCGCAGCGCGGGGGGAGCGGTGGTGCTGCGGCTGGAGGATCTGGACCCCGGCCGCTGCCGCCCCGAATACTGTGATCAGGTCATGCGGGACCTGGAGTGGCTGGGCCTGGGCTGGGACGGGGAGCCGGTGTACCAGAGCCGCCGGACCCAGGCGTATGCCCAGGCCTTTCAGGAGCTGGAGCGGCAGGGGCTGGTTTACCCCTGCTTCTGCACCCGGGCACAGCGGCTGGCCGCCTCGGCCCCCCACCGCTCGGACGGGGCTGTGGTGTACGACGGCCGGTGCGCCCGGCTGACCCCGGAGCAGCGCGCGGAGCTCTCCCGCACCCGGCGGCCCGCCTGGCGGGTGCGGGCGCCGGAGAAAACAATAACATTCCGCGATCTTTTACAGGGAGAATACGGCGAGGACCTGAAGCGGGACTGCGGGGACTTTATCCTCCGCCGCTCTGACGGGGTGTACGCCTATCAGCTGGCGGTGGTGGTGGACGACGCCTGGATGGGGGTGAACCAGGTGGTGCGGGGGAGCGACCTGCTCTCCTCTACCCCCCGTCAGCTGTGGCTTCAGGAGGCGCTGGGCCTTCCCCACCCGGCCTATGGTCACGTCCCCCTGCTGCTCGCCCCGGACGGGCGGCGGCTGGCCAAGCGGGACCGGGACCAGGAGCTGGACGCCTTGAAGGCGCGGTATACCGCGCCGGAGCTGGTGGGCCGGCTGGCCTGGGCCGCCGGCCTGCTGCCGGAGTACGCCCCGGCAATGCCGGAGGAGCTGATCCCCCTGTTTGCCTGGGAGAAGCTGCCCCGGGGGGATCGGGTCTTCTCTCTGGACGGGACCTGAGCCGATTCAAACTGCAAAACCCTGCGGAAAAAGAGACTGTCGAAAAAGCGGCTTGTCAATTCAATGAATTGACAAGCCGCTTTTTGACCGTCACAGGCGGGCTAGGGCGTCTCCCGCCCGAACTCCCGCAGGAAATAGTGGAGCAGAATGGCGGCGGAGATGAAAAAGGCGATGAGATCCACGCAGGCCTGGGCGATTTCCAGCCCGGTGAGGCCGAAGCAGCGGGAGAGCAGGAAGACCGCCGGGATGTACAGCCCCTGGCGGCAGACGGCCAGCACGGAGGCGCGCAGGGACTTGCCCAGGGACTGGAACAGCATGTTGGCAAAGGTGAGCACCGCGCCCAGCGGCAGGGTGAAGCACTGAAAGCGGAAGGCCCGGGCGCCGATCTGAATCACGTCCAGATCCTCCCGGCGGAACAGGGCGATGATCTGGGGGGCCAGCAGAAAGCCGGCCACCGCGCCGACGGTGAGGATGATGGTGCAGGTTTTCAGAGAAAATACCACCGCCTGCCGCACCCGGTCCAGCCGCCGGGCGCCGTAGTTATAGCCCAGAACGGGCTGGAACCCCTGCCCGAAGCCGATGATCACCGACTGGATCAGATTGAAGACCTTGGTGACGATGGCCAGGGCGGCCACCGCCGCGTCGCCGTAGATGCGGGCGTTGAAATTCAGGGCCATGGTGGACAGGCTGAGCACCCCCTGGCGGAAGAAGGAGGGCATGCCCTGCTTGAGGATGGCCAGATAGACCCCGGGCGAGCGGGCGGCAAGAGCGGGGCTGACCTGCAGGTCGCTGTATTTCAGCAGGAAGAAGGAGAACAGAATCCCCAGGCTGACGCACTGGCTGAGGAGGGTGGCCGCTCCGGCGCCCCCGATGCCCATATCCAGGCCGAAGATGAAGATAGGGTCCAGAATGATATTCAGAATGCCGCCGGTGGCCAGACCGAAGACGGACAGATTGGCCTTCCCCTGCCAGCGCAGCAGATTGTTCAGGGTGAAGGAGAGAATCATCACCGGCGCGCCCAGCAGGATGTAGCGGGCGTAGTCCAGGGCATAGGGGTAGATGGTGCCGGTGCTGCCCAGCAGCCACATGAGGGGGCCCAGGTTGACCAGACCCACAGCGGCCAGCAGTACCCCCAGTACAGCGGCCATCAAAACCGCGCTGGAGGCATAGACGCTGGCCTCCTGGTCCCGGTTCTGGCCCAGCAGGCGGGAGGCGATGGACCCCGAGCCCATGCCCACTGTGAAGCCCACCGCCTGAATCACCGCCATGACGGAGAACACGATGCCCACCGCCCCGGAGGCGCTGGTGCCGATCTGGGAGACAAAATAGGTATCCGCCGTATTATAGAGGGAGGAGACCAGCATACTGATGATGGTGGGGACGGCCAGCGTGCAGATCAGCGGGGGGATGGGGCTGGACAGCATGCGCGCCCGCTGGTCGGGATGATCCGCCGGCCCATGGCGGTGAAAATGCAGGAGGGGCACGAGATTCACTTCTTTTCTATGTAAAATTTTGCTGCCTTTCCGGGGAAGGACAGAAACAGCGGCAATCAGCTTCCTTCTATATTTTAGACGGAATTGTTTGGGATAGCAAGAGGAGAGGGTGGATTTTGGAAGAAAATGCTGAATTTTCTGCTGGGGCACAGGGTGGAGGAACGCAGGGAACGGGAAAAACAGGAAGAATTGTGCCGGAAATGGGCTTGCTTTTCTCGGGGGCTTCCGGTACAATAGCCTCAACATACAAGCGGCACATATGAGGCCGACGCTCCGGCGGAGCGGAAAAGGGAGGTTTCTGAAGATGAGACGATGGACGGCACGGCTGGTATGCCTGCTCCTGATCCTGAGTGCGGCGGCTGGAGGCGCCCACGCCCAGGAGGGCTCCGCAGTGCTGAGCAGCAGCGGGGTGGGGACCGCCTTCTCCCTGGCAAGCTCAAACGGGGCGGAGCAGAAAACGGCCAGCCTGACCCGGGTGCTCTCCTCCGGGCAGGAGCTGACCGAGGCGGCCACGGTCTATGAGGTCCCCCTGGGAACCGTCATCTCCGAGCCGGAGGGGGGCACCCAGGCCCTGCTGGTCAGGCTGTACGACTCCGACGGCGTGCTGTGCACCTTTGACGGGACGGATGAGGCGTCGCGTCTTGCCATGCTGGCCCAGGCGGCGGGAGTGCCCTGGAGCGGCGGGGACGGGCAGGAGGGGGAGAGCGCCGTCCCGGACGGACTCCCCCTGCCCATTACCATCGCCAAGGAGTGCTATTACTGGTTTGAGATCCCCGCCCAGGGCAGCTATATCTGCGTCAAGGGGGTGGCCTCCCTGCCGGTTCAGCCTGGGACAGGCGGGGCGGCCGACTTTTCCGACGTGCCGGAGGGGGCCTATTACCGGGACGCCGTCAACTGGGCGGTGGGGCGCGGGGTGACCTCGGGGACCTCGGCGTCCACCTTCTCCCCCAACCTCACCTGCACCCGGGGCCAGGTCATCACCTTCTTGTGGCGGGCCATGGGACAGCCGGCACCGGCGGGGGACAACCCCTTCCGGGACGTGTCCCGGTCGGACTACTACTATCAGGCGGCCCTGTGGGCCTATGAGCAGGGCATCACGTCAGGCGCCGCGCCGGGAGTCTTTGCGCCCAACGCGGCCTGTACCCGGGCCCAGGTGATTACGTTTTTGTGGCAGGCGGAGGGGCGCCCCGACGGGGGCGGGACGGCCGGCTTTGCCGATGTGCGCAGCGGCGACTATTTTGCCCGGGCGGTATCCTGGGCGGTGAGCCGGGGCATCACCTCGGGCACCAGCGCGGGGCGGTTTTCTCCCCATCAGGCCTGTACCCGGGCCCAGGTGGTCACCTTCCTGTATCAGGATATGGCACGGCTGAACGCCTCCTATCTGAAGGAATGAACATAATGTCCGCCCGGTCCTTTGAAACCGGGCGGACATTCTTTTCATCAGGTTGCTTCCGATTTTTCCGGCAGCCGGGCATCCAGCCAGGAGAGCAGATCCGCCAGCACCTCCTGACGGTTTACCTCGTTGAGCATCTCGTGCCGGCCGCCGGGATACAGGCGGACCGTCACGTCCCGGCAGCCGGCGGCGCGGAACATGGCCTCCACCTTGCGGACCCCCTTCCCCATGGACCCGACCGGGTCCTGATCCCCGGAGAAAAAGTAGATGGGGGTGTCCAAATCCATTTTGGACAGGTTGGCGGGCCTGGCAATGAACTGAAGCCCCGTCATCATGTCCCGGAACATGGACACGGTGGGCTGAAAGGAGCAAAGGGGGTCCTTCAGGCTCTGATCCACCATCCTGCTGTCCCGGCTGAGCCAGTCGCCGGTGGTGCGGTTGGGGCGAAACTTCCGGTTATAGGCCCCCAGAGACAGGGAGTAGACCAGCCTGCTCACATAGCCCGGGCCCCGCAGGGCGCACAGCAGCCCGGAGATGCCCCGGCCGAAGGCCACCAGAGGGGCGGGCTCCTGGCCCGTGCCGGAGAGGACGGCGCCGTCCACCGTGCCGGGCCAGCGGATCAGATAGGTGCGGGTCAGAAAGGAGCCCATGGAGTGGCCCAGAAGGAAATAGGGGACGCCGGGGTGCTGCTCCCCCACCAGCTCCCGCAGGCGGCGTATGTCCCGGACCACCAGCTCCCAGCCGCCCCGGGGGGCGAAATAGCCGAACTTCCCGTCGCTGGCGGTGCGGCCGTGGCCCAGGTGGTCCTCGCCGCAGACCAGAAAGCCGTGTGAGCAGAGAAAGCGGGCCGCGGCGTCATAGCGCCCGATGTGCTCCGCCACCCCGTGGACAATCTGCACCACGCCCCGGGGCCGGCCCTGGGGCACCCACTGGGCGGCGTGGATGGTATGGAGTCCGTCGGCGGAGGGATAAGAGAATTCCAGAAACTGCATGTACCTGTCACCTCGTCTGGGATGCCGCCCGGCGGGGCGGGCCTTTGCTCCAGTTTACCCCAGAAGCAGGAGGACAGTCAAGGGCAGCGCCGCTACATCTGCTCCAGCAGGGAGCGGATCACGGCGGCGTGGAGGGTCCCGTCCCGGGCCAGTTCCTGATACAGCTCCCCAAGGCAGGGGTCGCTGCAGCCCTCCGCCGCCCTGCGGCAGTCCCGCTCCCAGCGCTGCTCCCACACGAACTGATCCCGCAGGGCCAGGGGCAGCGAGGGGTTCAGGGACAGCGCGGGCTGGGCGGGGCGGTGGCGCTGGCCGGTGATCAGAAAATAGGCCGCGGACAGCTGCCGCAGCGCCCGCCGGTGGTCTGAGGCCAGGGCGGCCAGGGAGCGGGACCAGTTCCCGGCGCGGCGGGAGAGGGCCTGGCCGGTCTCCGCCCCCTCCCGGGCCCGGTCCATCAGCTGCTGCAGCTCCTGGGCGTGGGGCCGGGCCTCCTCCCCCAGGCACAGGGGGGCCTCGGTACACGCCTGCGCCCCGGTCTGGGGCGGACGGGGCCGATCCGGCGCGGGGGCGGGCGGAGGGGTGCCCGGGGCGGACTCCGCCCGGGACTGGGCCGGGGCGGGCTGGGGCTGGGAGACAACCACCAGGGGGCTGTTCTCCTGGTCGGGCATAACCCGGCTCCAGACCCTGCGGAAGGTCTCCGGGTCGGTCTGCAGCTGGGGCAGGTCAAATTGCTGTTCCATATCAGTACCTCCTTGGACATCGGAATGGGCGGGAAATATCCTGTGCTTCTGCCCATTCTATGCCGCAAAGAGAAAAAAGGCGTCCCCGGCCCCCTTTCCCCGGGGCGGGGAGGGCTGGAGAGCCCCGCCCCGGGAAAGGACGGAAGGCGGGAGGAGCGGGGAGACCCTGACGCAGCTGCCGAAAAAAGCGGGCGCACAAAGCAACTTTTTGCCGCCCTTTTCCCCTGTTTCCCCTTGTCACCCGGGAAAAAAAGCAGTATAATACAGACGTTGTGTTATGGGCCGGATAAGGCAAACCCGACAGACGGTTGCGAATCCCGGGCCGCGGAGGAACAACATGGTAAAAGCGATTGTGGGCGCCAACTGGGGCGACGAGGGCAAGGGCAAAATCACCGACATGCTGGCCAGCCAGTCCGACGTGGTTATCCGCTTTCAGGGCGGGGCCAACGCGGGCCACACCATTATCAACGACTATGGCCGGTTTGCGCTGCATATTCTCCCCTCGGGCACCTTCTATTCCCACGTAACCAATATCATCGGCAACGGGGTGGCCCTGGACGCCCGGAAGCTGGTGGACGAGCTGAAGTCTGTGGTCGGCCAGGGCGTTCCCGCCCCCAACCTGATTGTCTCGGACCGGGCCCAGCTGCTGATGCCCTATCACGTCCTTCAGGACACCTATGAGGAGGAGCGGCTGGGGGGGAAGGCCTTCGGCTCCACCAAGAGCGGCATCGCCCCCTTCTATTCCGACAAGTACGCCAAAATCGGCATCCAGGTGTGCGACCTGTTTGACGAGAAGCGGCTGCGGGAGCGGCTGGACGCCGCGCTGACCATCAAAAACGTGCTCTTTGAGCACCTGTACCACAAGCCGGCGCTGAAAACGGACGAGCTGATGGAGCAGCTGCTTGCCCTGCGGGAGGAGCTGCGGCCCTATGTGGGGGACACGGTGGGCTTTGTCCACGACGCCCTGAAGGCGGGCAAGACCATCCTGCTGGAGGGTCAGCTGGGCTCCATGAAGGACCCGGATCTGGGTATCTTCCCCATGACCACCTCCTCCCACACCCTGGCCGGCTTCGGCTGTGTGGGCGGCGCGGTGCCCCCCACCGCCATTGAGGATGTCATCTGTGTCACCAAGGCCTACTCCTCCTCAGTGGGCTCCCACACCGAGCCCTTTGTCAGCGAGGTCACCGGCGACGCCGGCGACGAGCTGCGCCGCCGGGGCGGGGACAAGGGCGAATTCGGCGCCACCACAGGCCGGCCCCGCCGGGTGGGCTGGTTTGACGCGGTGGCCACCCGGTACGGCTGCATGGTCCAGGGGGCCACGCAGGTGGCGCTGACCTGTCTGGACGTGCTGGGCTATCTGGATGAGATCCCCGTGTGCGTGGGCTATGAGATTGACGGGACGGTGACGGACCGCTTCCCCACCACGCCCAGCCTGATGCGGGCCAGGCCCGTGTTTGAGACGCTGCCCGGCTGGAAGTGCGACATCCGGGGCTGTCAGGACTATGAGTCCCTGCCCCAGCGGGCCCGGGAGTATGTGGACTTCCTGGAGGCCCATATCGGCGCCCCCATTACCCTGGTCTCCACCGGCCCCAAGCGGGACGAGATGACCCGGCGCACCCCCAAGCTGTAAGGGCAGCGCGGCCCGGGCCGGAGGACGGCCCGGGCGGAAATTGGACGATGGAGCAAAAAGCCGCCCTGGCGGGCGGCTTTTTGACATAGAAGGATTTCTGAAAGGCAAGGAATAAACGGAAGGTTTTGCAGCGGCCCTGCCCGCAGGTGTGCACCTGCCGCCGCAGAAAAAGGAGAAAAGCATGAAGAAAAAACTTGCAGCACTGCTGGCTCTGTGCCTGACTTTGACCCTCACGGTTCTGCCTGCCGCCGCCCTGGAGGCGGAGGACGCCAAACAGCTGCTTGCGCAGTACTATGTGGACGGCGTTCCGGAGGACGTGATGGAGCTGGACTCCCTGGAGGAGATTCTGGAGGCCCTGGACGACCCCTACACCACCTATATGTCCGCCGAGGAGTATCAGAAGTTCCTCTCCGCGGTGAACGGCGAGACTGTGGTGGGCATCGGCGTGTCCGTTCAGAACGCCTTTGACAACGGCTTTCGCATTATGTCCATCCTGCCCGACTCCCCGGCGCTGGAGGCCGGGCTTGAAGCGGGGGACCGGATTATCGCGGTGGACGGCCAGACGCTGACGGACGGAATGGACATCCAGAGCGCCATCGGCGGCGCGGAGGGCACCCAGGTGACCATCACCGTGGTCAGCCAGTCGGACGGCCAGACACGGGACTACACCCTGGTGCGCCGGTCGGTGGAGATCCCCATTGTCACCTATGAGCAGGTGGGGGACGCGGGGTATATTGACTGCAGCAGCTTCGGGGAGAGCACCCCCACCGTGGTGGGACAGGCGCTGGAGGAGCTGGATGACGACGTGGCCCTGTGGGTGATGGACCTGCGCAGCAATCCGGGGGGCACCGACCGGTCGGCCACCCTGACGGCCGGGCAGTTTGTGGGCAGCGCCATTATGGTCTATTTCCGGGACGCCAATGATATTTACTATTACGAGGCTCCTCCCGCGGGCTACGGCGATTTGACCGACAAGCCCCTGGTCATCCTCACCAGCCCCTATTCCGCCAGCGGCTCGGAGCTGTTTGCCGCCGCCATCCGGGATCACGGGGCGGGCGTTGCCGTGGGACAGCGCACCTATGGCAAGGGCGTGGCCCAGGTGGTTTTTGATGCGGAGAACCGCCCCGACCTGTTTGACGGGGACTGCCTGAAGGTCACGGTGTACCGCTTTTATTCCCCTGACGGGGTGACCAACCACGAGGTGGGGGTGCTGCCCTCCCTGCTGGTGTCCATGGAGCATACCGCCGCTGTGGCGCGCCTGCTCTCCGCCGCCGAGCCCAGCCGGGCCTCCGGCTATCTGAAGCTGGAGCTGGCGGGGCAGACCCTGTATGTGGATCTGGCTCAGGCGGAGCAGGAGGGGTATCAGGCCGCCTTTGACGAGCTGCTGGAGGCGATTCCCCCCGCCGCCGTGCTGTATCGGGGCACCGGCTCCAAGACCTGGACGGCTGTGGAGCCCGCCGACCTGGCCCGGGAGCTGGGCCTGGACTACGCCGGGCGCACCTTCACCGATATTGAGGACAGCCCCTTTGCCCAGCAGATTGAGACGCTGGCCGCCTATCTGCTGGTGGGGGGCTATGAGGACGGGACCTTCCAGCCGGAGAACACAGTGACCCGGGCCGAGTTCTGCACCATGGTGGACACCGCCATGAACCTGCCGGAGGGCGGGGGCGAGACCGGCTTCTCCGACGTGCCGGAGGACGCCTGGTATGCCCAGGCCGTGTCCGCCATGGCGGATATGGGCTTTATCGCCGGCTATGGGGACGGGACCTTCCGGCCTGACGCCACCATTACCTATCAGGAGATGGTGACGGTGCTCTCCTCCGTGGCCGCCTGGGCCAGCATGGACGGCCGCATCCTGTCCCAGCAGGAGCTGAGCGTGGAGGAGTGGGCCGACTACTATACCTATGCCGAGTGGGCCCAGGTGCCGGCCCGGAACCTGGACGCCCTGGGCGCGCTGGTGGGCGGGCTGGCCCCCACGGACAACGTCACCCGGGAGGTGGCCGCCGGGGTGATCTGCTCTCTGATGGAGGGGATCCACCTGATTTGGGACTGACGCCCATGGGATTTACGCCGGTTGATCCCGCCGCCTGGGAGCGGGCGGAGTTTCTCTCCCTCTTTGGGCATACCGCCGTGTATATGACCGTGGAGCTGGACATCACAGGCCTGCTGGCCCGGCTGCGCCGGCGTGAGCTGCGCCTGTATCCCGCCCTGGTCTACTGCGCGGCCAATGTCATCAACCGCTTTCCGGAGTTCCGCTATGGACGAAACAGCCGGGGGGAGATCGGCCAGTGGGACGTGGTGCACCCCTTCTACACGGTGCCCAGAGCGGACAATCCCGCCCTGTTTTCCATGAAGTACACCCCCTATGTCCCGGACTTTGCCGTCTTTTACCGCGCCTTCGCGGACGACTGCCAGGTGGCCCGCACCTGCGGGAGACTGGTGGCGGACGAGAACCTGCCGGAAAATATCTGCGGCATCTCCGCCGTGCCGGGGACCAGCTTCACCTCCTTCAGCTTCGGGGGCGACCCAAAGACGGATTTTATCCCCTTTGTCCTGTACGGCAGGTACAGGCAGGAGGGGGAGCGGGTGCGGCTGCCGGTGGCCGGGGAGTTTTCCCACGCGGTCAACGACGGCTTTCACATCAGCCGCTTCTTCCGGGAGCTGGAGGAGACCGCAGACACCCTGCTGGACGGGGAATAGGCCCGCGGATGCGGGCAGAACACTTGTTTACCATGATTTGTGAAAGGATCTGACCAGTTTATGACCAAAATTGACATTGTATCCGGCTTTTTGGGCGCGGGCAAGACCACGCTCATCAAGAAGCTGCTGGACGAGGCCTTCCAGGGGGAGAAGATTGTCCTGATTGAGAACGAGTTCGGTGAAATCGGCATTGACGGCGGCTTTCTGAAGGAGGCCGGCGTGGAGATCACCGAGATGAATTCCGGCTGCATCTGCTGCTCTCTGGTGGGCGACTTCGGCACCGCCCTGAAGCAGGTGCTGGATGACTATACCCCCGACCGCATTATCATTGAGCCCTCCGGCGTGGGCAAGCTGTCCGACGTCATCGCCGCCGTGGAGCGGGTGCAGAAGGAGAATCCGGCGCTGCACCTCAACAGCTTTGTCACTGTGGTGGACGCCACCAAGGCCAAGATTTATATGAAAAACTTCGGCGAGTTCTTCAACAACCAGGTGGAGCACGCCTCGGCCATTCTGCTCTCCCGCACCCAGAAGATGGACCAGAGCAAGCTGGACGGCGCGGTGCGCCTGCTGCGGGAGAAGAACCAGAAGGCCGCCATGATTACCACCCCCTGGGACCAGCTCACCGGCCAGCAGATTGTGCAGGCCATGGAGGGCGGACACTCCCTGGCCCGGGAGCTGATGGCGGAGATCGCGCGCGAGCACGCCGGCGAGGAGGAGCACGGCCATCACCACCACGACCACGGGGAGGACTGCTCCTGCGGCTGCCACGATCACCACCACGATCATGAGCACGAACACGAGCATGACCACCACCATGAGCACGCGCATGACCACGACGAGGCCGCCTGCACCGCCTGCTGCGACCTCCACCATCACCACCACCACGGACACGACGCCGACGAGATCTTTACCTCCTGGGGCCGGGAGACCGCCCGCAAGTACAGCCGGGAGGATCTGCAGGAGGCCCTGTCCGCCCTGGCCATGGGGGAGGACTACGGCTATATCCTCCGGGCCAAGGGGATGCTCCCCTGCGAGGACGGCCAGACCTGGCTCCACTTCGATTTGGTACCCGGGGAGTTCCAGATTCGGGACGGCGGCGCGGACTATACCGGCCGGCTGTGCGTCATCGGTTCCGACCTGAAAGAGGACGCGCTGGAAAAGCTGTTCCTGCTGGCGTAAGAGGGGGAGCGTATGAGTGATGCCCGTATCCCGCTGTACCTGATCACCGGATTTCTGGACAGCGGCAAGACTACCCTGCTCACCGACACCCTGAGCATGGATTATTTCAACGACGGGGAGCGTACCGTGCTGCTGCGCTGCGAGGACGGCGAGGAGGAGTATGACCAGGAGAAGCTGTCCCGGCAGAACTGCCGCGTGGTTCCCGTCGAAAGCCAGGAGCAGATTACCACCGCCTTTTTGGCGGAAATTGACCGCCGCTATCAGCCCGAGCGGGTGCTGATGGAGTATAACGGCATGTGGCCCATCCAGCTGCTGCGGGATTTGAAGCTGCCCAAGCACTGGGGGCTGTATCAGGCCATTGACGTCATTGACGGCACCACCTTTGACCTGTACCGGAACAATATGCAGTCCATGGTGGTGGACATGGTGACCGAGGCGGATATGGTGCTCTTTAACCGCTGCACGCCCGACATGCCCCTGTCCGGGTGGAAGCGCTCCATCCGGGCGGTGAACCGGATGTGCGAGATTGTCTTTGAGGACGAGCAGGGCGAGGAGCTGGAGGTGGAGGATATCCTCCCCTATTCCCTGGAGGAGCCCCACATCGACCTGGAGGACGAGGACTACGGTATCTGGTATCTGGACATTCAGGAGCACCCGGAGCGCTATGTGGGCAAGACCATTACCTTCAAGGCCCAGGCCATGACCGGTATGCGCCTGCCCAAGGGCACCTTTGTCCCCGGGCGCAACGCCATGACCTGCTGCGCCGAGGACATCCGGTTTTTCGGCTTTCTGTGCAAGTATGACAGGGCCCGCTCCCTGCGCAAGGGGGAGTGGATTACGGTAAACGCCCAGATCCGCTTTGAACACGCCGACGTGTACGAGGGGGAGGGCGTGGTGCTGTACGCCAGCGCGGTGGAGAAGGCACAGCGCCCCGAGGACCCGCTGGTATATTTCCGCTGATGCAGATCAGGACGCAGCGCATCAAAAAAGGAGACTGTCGAAAAAAGTGGCGAATGCCACTTTTTCGAGTAGGCCGCACGAAATTTCAGGCTCGATTTCTTGGGAAATTGTCGCCCAAAATTTCGTGAGAGGTGTCATTTCCCAGGCGCATGTCCTTGGAAATGACTGGATTTCATTTTATTCCGCCGTCTGCGGACGGCGGAACTCCTTGCAGGAGGGCTTTTTTGACACGCTGAGGACGTGCCGGGCTTTAAAACCCGGCACGTCCTTCAGTGTGTCGAAAAAACGGCTTGAGACTGTCGAAAAAAGTGGCTTGTCAATTGATTGCAATTGACAAGCCACTTTTTCGACGGATTTGTGTACCGTAATCTACGAAGGGCGGCGTTAGAAAATGCTCAGATACAGCCGCTGGGACAGCAGCTCCAGCAGCCTGATACCCGCCAGACTGTTCCCCTTTGGATCCAGGGCGGGGGAGAAGATGCCGATACCCATGCGGGTGGGAACCACCGCCATAATGCCGCCGCCCACGCCGCTCTTGGCCGGGACGCCCACCCGGACGGCAAAGTCCCCCGAGCCGTCATACATGCCGCAGGTCATCAGGACGGCGTTGACATAGTGGGCATAGCGGCTGGGGAACACGGGGGTGTCGTCCAGCAGCCGGCCCCGGTTGGCCAGGACAAAGCCGATATGGGCCAGATCCCGGCTGCTGACCCGGATGGAGCAGGCACGGAAATAGAAGTCCAGCACCTCCTCCACGTCGTCCTGGATCATACCGTGGGCCTTTAACAGGTAGGCCAGGGCGCGGTTTTTGCTTCCGGTGCGCTTTTCCGAGAGATAGACCGCCTGATCCACCGAAATCTCAGGGTTCCCCGCCAGGGTCCGGGTGAGCGCGAGCAGGCGCTGGAAGCGCTCGTCATAGCTGCCGCCGCGGATGAGGGTGCACATGGCGATGGCGCCCATATTGACCATGGGGTTGAGATGGCTGCTGAGCAGCTGCTGGTCGGTGACGTTGATGGCGTCAAAGGGCTTCCCCGTGGCCTCCACGCCGACCCGGGCGCGGACATAGTCCTCCCCGTTGTCGATGAGGGCCTGAAGAAGCAGGATGGTCTTGATAATGCTCTGAATGGTGAAGGTATCCCGGTAGTCCCCGGCCTGATAGTGCTTGCCGTCGCTGCTCTGGATAAAGATGCCCAGACGGCCGGCATCTGCCTTGGCCAGTTCAGGGATATAAGAGGCCACTGCGCCCTCCTGCGTATAGGGGCGGCAGGTGTCCAAAAGCTGTTCCAGCAGCTCGTCCATGTGTATTGCTCCTTTCGTGTGCCCCGGAGCCGGCTCCGGGCGGAAAAATTCCGGGATGAAACAAGGTTGGATGCCAAAAGAACGGCCCCGGCGCGATGCCGGGGCCGTTATACAGCAGTTCGGGTGGGACTGGACAGGCCTCTGACGGGAAAATGTTTTCACACCAGGGACGGGGCATTTTATCTCAGAACTCTGCGTTGCCCACTGTGCGCGGGTGCAGCTCCCGCCCCGTGCGATAGACTCGCGCGGGGACCCCATACTCGAACAGCCGCAGGGCGGAATGAATCCGCCCTGCATAAATTCTCCGCTGCGCTGCGAATTACGGCGCATCCGCGCCGCCCCATCTGCGATGGGGCCCCGACGTGGAGCTGCGGAAAACCGCTTCCGCACCGGAGCCCTGCCGCAGTTCACTTAAAATTCCGCGTTGCCCACCGTGCGCGGGTGCAGCTCCACGTCGCGGATATTGGAGATGCCGGTGAGGTACATGACCATCCGCTCAAAGCCCAGGCCATAGCCGGCGTGGCGGCAGGAGCCGTAGCGCCGCAGGTCCAGATACCACCAGTAGTCCTTGGGGTCCAGCCCCAGATCGTGCATGCGGGCCTCCAGCACCTCCAGCCGCTCCTCACGCTGGCTTCCGCCGATGATCTCGCCGATGCCGGGGACCAGGCAGTCGGCGGCGGCCACTGTCTTTCCGTCGTCGTTCAGGCGCATATAGAAGGCCTTGATCTCCTTGGGGTAGTCGGTGACAAAGACGGGGCGCTTGTACACCTGCTCGGTGAGGTAGCGCTCGTGCTCGGTCTGCAGGTCGCAGCCCCACTCCACCTTGTAGTCAAACTTGTCGTTGTTCTGCTTCAGAATCTCCACCGCGTCGGTGTAGCTCACCCGGGCGAAGTCGGAGGAGGCCACATGCTCCAGCCGCTCCTTCAGGCCCTTGTCCACAAAGGAGTTGAAGAAGTTCATCTCGTCGGGGCACTTTTCCATCACCGTGCGGATGATGTATTTGATCATGGCCTCGGCGGTGTCCATATAGTCGTTCAGGTCGGCAAAGGCCATTTCCGGCTCGATCATCCAGAACTCGGCGGCGTGGCGCTGGGTGTTGGAGTTCTCCGCCCGGAAGGTGGGGCCGAAGGTGTACACATTGCCGAAGGCCATGGCGAAGTTCTCACAGTTGAGCTGGCCGGACACCGTCAGATTGGCCCGCTTGCCGAAAAAGTCCTTGGAGTAGTCCACGGCGCCGTCCTCCGTTCTGGGCACGTTCTCCAGATCCAGCGTGGTCACCTGGAACATCTCGCCCGCCCCCTCGCAGTCGCTGGCGGTGATGATGGGGGTGTGGACATAGACAAAGCCCCGGTCCTGAAAGAAGCAGTGGATGGCGTGGGCGGCCACGCTGCGCACCCGGAAGGCGGCAGAGAACAGATTGGTCCGGGGCCGCAGGTGCTGGATGGTGCGCAGGAACTCCACGCTGTGGCGCTTCTTCTGAAGGGGGTAGTCGGGGGCGGAGGGGCCCTCCACCGCAATGGAGGCGGCCTTTACCTCCAAAGGCTGCTTGGCCTGGGGGGTGAGCACCACCTGGCCGGTGACAATCAGGGCCGCGCCCACGTTCTGGCCGGCAATCTCCTTGTAGTTGTCCAGCACATTGGCGTCCATCACCACCTGAAGGTTTTTAAAGCAGGAGCCGTCGTTGAGCTCGATAAAGCCAAAGGTTTTCATGTCCCGGATGGTCCGGGCCCAGCCCATCACGGTAACCGTCTGGCCGCCCAGAGCCTCCTGGTCGGCGAAAATGGCGGCAATAGTGGTACGTTCCATAGATGATCCTCTCCACATATAATTTGAAATAAAAACTTGGTGCAGTTTCCCTATTATAATGCATTTCGGCCCGCTTTACAAGGCCCGCGCCGCAATTCCGCCGGTTTTGAGGGGCCTTACGGCTCCAGCAGCTGGAAGATCCGGCGGCAGTCGTCGGCAAAGACGCTGCCCCTGCGCCAGAGGAAGGTGAACGCGTGGGTGACGGAGAAGTCCTTCAGAGGGATCTCCCGCAGCAGGCCGGCCTCCAGCTCCCGCTGGACAACGGGCAGATAGAAAAAGGCCACGCCGGCCCCGGCGCAGGCCAGGGACTTGATCACATCCAGCCCGCCCAGCTCCGTGAGGCAGCGAAAATCCCGGACGGTCAGGTTGTGCTCCCGCAGCGTGCGCTCCAGCACCTCCCGGGTGCCCGAGCCGGGCTCCCGGATCAGCAGCCGCTCCCCCAGCAGATCCTCCAGCAGGGAAACCGGCCGGGCGAACCGGTATCCGGGGGCGCAGACGGGCAGATAGCGCTCCCGGCGATAGACCAGGCCGTCGTATGCCTGCTTGGGGAAAAAGCCCTCCACGATGGCGAAATCGATCTCCCCCCGGTCCAGCAGCTCCAGCAGCTGCGCGGTGTTGCCCATGATCATCCGCAGCTCCAGCTCCGGCTGCTGCTTCAGCAGGCGCAGCAGAGGGCCGGGCATCACATACTCCCCGATGGTCAGGGTGGCGCCGAAGCACATGCGGCGGCGGACGCCCAGCTGCCGGATGGTGTCCTGCAGGTGCCGGGCGTCGTGGCGCATGGTGGTGGCGGCCTGCCGGAGGAGCTGGCCGGCCTGGGTGAGGGAGAGCTGCTTGCCCTCGTAGTGGAACAGGCGGGCGCCGTACTGCTGCTCCAGCGCATGGATGTGCTGGGAGACGGCGGGCTGGGTGATATGCAGCAGCTGGGCCGCCCGGGTGAAATTCATGGTCTGACATACGGTGAGAAAGGTTTCAATGCGAAAATCCAGCATCAGAATAGCCCCCTGTGGGCCCGCTTTCAGGGAAGAAGGAGAGCGGGCCGATATTGTTCCCTTAATTATAAGCTATTCTAATGGAAAAATAAAGAAGGATAATTTTACATGATGGAAAAAGGGGCGTATACTGTGGGCAGCTAAAAACTGCGGATTGAAACGCAAAGGAGGACGTATGTATGACACAGGTACGGAAATTGGGGCCCGGGCTGCTGGCATGCCTGGGGCTGGCCATCCCCTGCTGGCTGCTGGGAAAGGCGTTCCCCGTGGTGGGCGGGCCGGTATTTGCCATTGTGTGCGGCATGGTGATAACGGTTTTTGTCCGCCGGAAGGGGGCCGCTCAGGCGGGCATTCAGTATACCTCGAAGAAAATTTTGCAGTATGCGGTGATTCTGCTGGGCTTTGGGCTGAATCTGTCGGAGATCGCCCGGGTGGGGAGCACCTCCCTGCCCATTATCCTGTCCACCATCTCCACCTCGCTGATAGTCTCCTTTCTGCTCTATCGGCTGATGAAGATGCCCGCCAACATCGCCACTCTGGTGGGGGTGGGCTCCTCCATCTGCGGCGGCTCCGCCATTGCCGCCACCGCGCCGGTCATTGGGGCGGATGACGAGGAGATCGCCCAGTCCATTTCGGTCATCTTCCTGTTCAATGTGATAGCCGCCCTGATTTTCCCCACACTGGGCGGAGTGTTGGGCCTGAGCAATGAGGGCTTTGGCCTGTTTGCCGGGACGGCGGTGAATGACACCTCCTCCGTCACCGCTGCGGCTGCGGCCTGGGACGGGATGCACCCCGGGGCGAATACGCTGGACGCCGCCACCATTGTCAAGCTGACCCGGACGCTGGCCATCATTCCCATCACCCTGGCGCTGGCCGTCTGGCGGGCGGCCCGCGCCGGGCGCTCCGGCGGGGCGCAGGAAAACGGGTTCCGGCTGAAGAACGTGTTCCCCTTCTTTATTTTGTTTTTTGTGCTGGCCTCGCTGATTACCACGGCCGCCACGGCAGCGGGGGTGGAGGGGGCAGTCTTTGCCCCCTTTAAGGAGCTGTCCAAGTTCTTTATTGTTATGGCCATGGGGGCCATTGGTCTGAACACCGATCTGGTCAAGCTGGTCCGGACGGGGGGAAAGCCCATTTTGCTGGGGCTCTGCTGCTGGGCGGCCATTGCGGCGGTCAGCCTGGGGATGCAGCACGTGCTGGGGATCTGGTGAGCCCCTTCGGCCTTCCGCGCTGAGGTATCTTTTGTCCCGGCTTCACATACAGATATGACAGCCTGTATTTGGATAAGGAGATGAAGTGTATGCGCAAAATGCGGGAGTCCGTCCGTATCCTGCTCATTCGCCGGACGTGGTGGACCGCGGCGGCCTGCCTGTGTCTGGCCGCTGTCATGTTCTACGTGGTGAACTACCCGGCCGCCATCGGCGCGGCCGCCGCCGCCAGACAGCTGCCCATCTACTGTGTGCAGCGGGATCAGAAATTGGTGTCCATCAGTTTCGACGCCGCCTGGGGTGATGTGAGACAGCGGCGCCGGAGCTCCGATGTGCGGACACAGCTGAGGGGGGAGTGCCTGTTTGGCACTCCCCCCTCAGCTTGTCAAAAAAGCCCTCCTGCAAGGAGTTTCGTCATCCGCAGATGACGGAATAAAACAGAATCTCGTCATTTCCGGGGACATGCGCCTCGGAAATGACACCTCTCGCGAAGTTTTTACCGACAATTTCGCAAGGAATCGAGGTAAAAACTTCGTGCAGTTCTTCTCGAAAAAGAGGCTTGTCAATTTCAATCAATTGACAAGCCTCTTTTTCGACAGCCAAAGGGGGAGTGCCTGTTTGGCACTCCCCCCTCTCAGTCCTTCTGGGGCTCCGGTTCATCGGAGAAGGTGTAAGTAATCTCAATCCGGCCGTCCTGAAAGATGCGGATCTGCCGGATTGCCTCCGCCACAGTGATCCGATCCAGAACGGTCAGCCTCCCCTGGCGGAGCAGGGACTCGATCCAGGGCCGGCGGGTCGGAGCCGTTTCCGCCTGCCCCCTCTGCTGCTCCAGCTGGGCGGAGAGGGCGCGCTCCTGGCGCTCGTAGTCCTCCTTGTAGCGGAGATAGTCCGCCCGGCTGAGCAGGCCGTCCCGGAAGTCCTCGTAGGCGGATTTTTTCAGCCGGTAGAGCCGGTTCAGCCCGTCAGCCAGCCGGCCGGCGTCCCCCGGGGCGCTCCGGGGGACGGGCCGGGCACGGGCCTTTCGGACCAGCGCCGGCAGATCCGGGATGCGGTCCAGAAGCCGGTTTAAATCGTCCAGCACAATCTGCTCCAGAGTCCCGTGGGCGATGCTGTGCTTGCTGCACACCGTGGGGCCGTACCGCTTGTAGGAGCCGCAGCTGTAATAAATTCCGCCGGCGCCCTTGGTTTTGACCATGGCCCGTCCGCAGTCGCCGCAGCGGAGAAACCCGGCAAAGGGGCTCTGGCTGGCCGGAAAGTCCGGCGTCCGGGTCCGCTGTTTCAAAAGCGCCTGCACGCGGTTCCACTGGGTCTGGCCGATGATGGCCTGGTGGGTGTCGGGGACCACCGTCCAGGCGGCCCGATCCAGCTGCCGGGCCTTCCCGTGCATGGCCGGCCGGCTGCTGCGGCCCTGCTCCATATGCCCCGCATACATCTGGTTTTGCAGGATGCGGTGAATGGTGGCATAGGTCCAGTAGGCGGTCTGGTCCAGCTTTCGGCCGTTGTGGTAGCGCTCCCCCAGCATGCGCTTGTACTCGCTGGGGCTTGGGATCCCCTCGGCGTTGAGCAGCTTTGCAATTTTGACCTTGCCGTGCCCCTGCTCAAAGAGATCAAAGATGCGCTGCACCACCTGGGCCGCCGGCGGGTCCGGAATCAGGTGGTTGTGGTTTGCCGGGTCCTTTTGATAGCCATAGCTGGCAAAGGCCCCCACAAATTCGCCCCGGCGCTGTTTGCTCTGGATGGCGGAGCGGACCTTGTCCGAGATGTCCCTGGCATATTGGGTGTTGAAGATATTTTTCATGGGCAGGAGCATGTCATACCGCCCCTGTTCGCTGTCCACGTGGTCGTTGACGGCGATGAAGCGCACCCCCCGGGCGGGAAACTCCCGCTCCAGATACCGGCCCACCTCAATATAGTCCCGGCCGAAGCGGGACAGGTCCTTGACCAGCACGCAGTTGACCCGCCCTTGGGCAATGTCCTCCTCCATGCGGCGGAAGGCGGGGCGGTCAAAGTTGGTGCCGGTATAGCCGTCATCCTGATAGAAGTCCGTCAGGCGCAGCTCCGGGTGGGCCTGCAAATACTGCTCCAGAAGCTTGCGCTGGTTGGCGATGCTGTCGCTCTCCGCCTTGTCCCCGTCCTCCCGGGACAGGCGCAGATAACCCGCCGTGTTCCATAGGACTGCCGCGGCCCGCGTTTCCCCCTTCCGGAGAAGGCCGTCAGCTGTCATGGGCCTGAATCAGGGTCAGCAGCAGGGCCTCCGGCTCCCGCTCCCCCGTGTACAGGCGGGAGACCTGCCATACGGTCTGTGTGCGCTCGGAAGCGTTGGAACAATCCATGAAAACCCCTCCCTTAAACGGCGTGCTGCCGTTTCTCTGCCTTCATTGTATGACAGGGTCAGGGAGAAAATGCCGGACACCTGCTGCGGGCGGGACCCCGAAAAACGCCCCGGACGCTGCGGCGTCCGGGGCGTTTTGAAACAGGGGGTGGCAGAACAGGCGTTGTTTCCTGGGGCGCAGCCTAAATCCGTGGGGGCAGTGCATCCGCCAGGCGGGCCAGCTCCGGCACCACCTGGGCGCAGTGCCGGGGGAAGCGCGCCTTCAGCTCCGCCGCCGCGCCCTCCATCAAATAGGCGGTTCCGGCCAGCTCCAGCATGGGCACGTCGTTGTAGTTGTCCCCAAAGGCCGCCACGTCCCGCAGCGGGATCTGAAGGGCGGCGCACAGCTGGCGCAGGCCGGTCCCCTTGTCGGCCAGGGTGAAGTCCAGCCAGTGCGCCCCGGCCACAGCGGAGCGGAACCGGGTGCTCCAGCGGGGAGCCAGCAGGGGGACCATGTCCGCCGCCGCGTCCCGGCAGTAGGCAGAGACCTTGACAATGGCCTCGGGCATCTCCTCCGGCACGGAGAGCAGCGCCACATGGTTGCCCACAAAGTCCCGCACCAGGGTGACGATATCCCCCTGCTTCGGGCACAGATAGCTGGTGTTGGCCCCGGAAATCAGCACCTCGCACCGGGGCTGGGCCAGAATGTCGCGGCACAGTTCCAGCGCCGCCTCCCGCGCCATCTCAGTTTTGCTTAAAATGGGGCCCGGACTGCCCGGGCCGAAGACCACCGCGCCGTTTTCGCACAGAAAGGGCAGCCGGCCGGCCACGGGGGCGAAGAGGCGGCGCAGGCTGCTGTACTGCCGGCCGCTGGCGGGGCAGAAGAATACCCCCCGCTCGGACAGACGGCGAATCTGGGTGTACACGGCGGGCTCCAGCTCGGTGCTGCCCTCCGGCAGCAGGGTGCCGTCGATGTCGCAGGCAATCAGGCGGATCACAGCGCCCCCTCCTCTCCCGGCCCGGGAAACAGCTCCAGAAGCTGGTCAAAGCGCGTCAGGTTATATGCCCCGGCGCGGTGCACAGCGGAATCCCCAATGGCGATGGTGAGCATTCCGGCGGCCCGCCCCGCCTGGATGCCGGCCACGGCGTCATCCATCGCGGCGCAGCGGCTGGGGGGAAGGCCGAGGAGCTTGGCGGCGGTGAGAAAAATCTCCGGGTCAGGCTTGGAGCGGCGGATGCAGGTGCCGTCGGCCACGGCGTCCAGCCAGACGCCCAGCCCGGTGCGCTCCAGAATCAGGCCCGCATTTTTGCTGCCGGAGGCCAGGGCAAGGCGATAGCCCCGCTGCCGCAGCTGTTTCAGAGTGGGAACCACCTCCCCGGGCACATCGGCGGGGGACAGGTTGGAGAGCATGGCGCGGTAGGCCTGATTTTTTTCCTGGGCGAAGGCCTCCTTCTCCGCCTGGGAATAGGGGCGCCCGGCCTGCTCCAGCACAATTTCCAGGCTGTCCATGCGGGACACCCCCCGGCAGCGGTCCCCCTGTTCCCGGCTGAAGGGGATGCCGAGCCGGTCGGCCAGCTGCTTCCAGGCCAGGTAGTGCAGCTCGTCCGTGCTGACCAAAACGCCGTCCAGATCAAACAAAATTCCCTCAATCATAGTGGAATGCACTCCCTTTCTTCACCGGCAGGTGTCCTGGTATTCCGAGGGGGATACCCCCACAACCCGCTTGAAGGTGGCGGAGAAATAGGTGATGTCCTTATAGCCCACCTGCTCCGCCGCCTCATAGATCTTCGTCCGGCAGTCCCGCAGCAGCTCCATGGACTTGTAGATGCGGTACCGGGTGAGATAGTTGAGCAAAGTGTAGTCGGTCTCCTTTTTGAAGGTGTGGCTCAAATGCCCCTCGCTGATGCCGAGATGCTGGGCGATGGAGCCCACGCTGATGCCGGGATCGTTGTAGTGGCTGCCGATATAGTCCATGGCCTCCAGCACATACTTGCTCTTGTCCCCCTTCTTCAGGCCCAGGACCGGGGGCGACTGCGCGCTGTCCTCCGCCTGCATGCGCTTTTGCAGGTTGAGCACCGCCTGCTCCAGGTCCCCGTCATGGAAGGGCTTCAGCAGGAAATCCACCGCGCCCAGGCGCAGGGCGCTCTGGGCATAGGTGAAGCTGTCATAGGCGGTGAGGATGATGACATAGACCCGATTGCCCTGCTCCCGAAGCCGGCGGAGCATCTCGATGCCGTCCATGCGGGGCATTTTCAGATCCGTGATAATCAGGGAGGGGGACAGGCGCTCCACCGCGGCCAGGGCCTCCTCGCCGTTGGAGGCCTCGCCCACCACCACGCAGTCCAGACTGGCCCAATCCACAGCCAGCACAATGCCTTTTCGGATTAACTCCTCGTCTTCCACGACCAATACTTTTAACATGGGATGGGTTCCTCCTCCTCGTACCGCAGGGGCAGGGTGGCCGTCACAGCGGCGCCCGCCCCGTCCGGGCAGTTTTCCAGAAACAGGCCAAAGCCCTGCCCGTAATATTTTTGCAGAATGGTGTCCACGTTGTAAAGCCCCAGGTGCCCCCGGGAGAGCTCCCGGTCCCGCCGGGCATAGGGGCCCTCCAGCTCCGGCGGGAATCCGCATCCGTTGTCCGTCACCCGGATGGTCAATACTCCGTCCCGGGCCCAGGCGCGGATCTCCGCGACGCCGTTTTCCACGCCGTCCAATCCGTGGAGGATGGCGTTTTCCACAATGGGCTGCAGCATCATTTTGGGCACCAGACAGGCCTCCAGCTCCAAAGGCACCAGGGGGCGGAACGTGAAGGTGCCGGAGAGGCGGATGCGCTGAATCTCCACATAGCGGTTTAGAATTTCCAGCTCCTGCCGCAGGGGGACAAATTCGTCGGGGGAGACGCAAAAGCGCAGGATGTCCGCCAGATTGGTGGACATGACCGCCACCTGGGGCACCTTGTTGATCTTGCTGATCCACTTCATGGTGTCCAGGGTGTTGCAGAGAAAATGGGGGTTGAGCTGGGCCTGGAGCATGCGGATCTGGGCCTCGTTGAGCTCCTTCTGATTTTCCACCAGCTGCTCCTGATTGTGCTTGAGGGCGATGAGCATCTCGTTGAACCGAGCCGCCAGCTGCCCCAGCTCATCGTTGTGCTCAGAGGGGACATAGACGTCCAGGTTGTTGTGGGACACCGCCTCAATGGCCTGGTGCAGGCGCTGGATGGGGTGGAACATCTGCCGGCTGAGGGTCAGGCTCATCAGGATGGAGATCGCCAGACAGGCCAGGGCGCAGGAGGCGCTGACCGTGTACAGCAGGCCCATAGTGTCCCGGGTAAACATCTGGGGCTGTCCCAGGACCATGTAGAGCCCGGTGGAGGGGTGGTGGGAGACCGTGTAGGTGAACGCCTCTGACCGGCTGTTCAGGGGCTGTCCGGACAGCAGGCGCTGGCGCAGAGTGTTGGCCAGGGAGACGGACAGGCCGGACTGGGAGCAGTAGACGGGCCGCCAGTAGGCGCTGAGCAGCAGCAGATTGTTGCTGGTGCCCACGGCCCCGCCCAGCAGGTCGTTCAGGTCGGACTGCTCCAGACGGATCAGCAGGAAGCCGGCAATCTGTCCGCTGCCGTCCAGCAGCGGAGCGGCCCCCAGCAGACAGGGGCCGCTGGAGGCGCTGTCCTCCGGCGGAGAGAACACAACCTCTCTTTGCTGCTCCGCCGCGTACAGCACCCCCCACCGGGTGGAGAGCGGATCGTCATGGGGCAGGTTCCGGGTGGAGTAGAGCCAGCCGCCCCGGCGGTCATACAGATCAAAGCAGGCGTTGTCCCGGAAGGACTGCGTCACCTCCAGAAAGCGGTTATACACTTCGGAATTCTCCCGGGTGCCCTGCACAACCGCCTGGATCAGCGTGTCGTCCTGGGAGACGGCGGCGGCAATCCGGGTGAAATCCAGGTGAACCTGATCCAGAATCTGTGCCAGCTCGGCCAGGGAGTCGGATGCCTCCTGCTGGGCCTGGCTGGTCATTTGCAGGCGAAAGATCTGCAGGAGCAGGGCCGAGCAGATGAAGAGGGGGATGAGAGAGGCGGCCAGGAAGGCGGCGAAGAGCCGGTTTCGGAAGGAGGAAAAAAGGAAGCGCTTCATGGGGCCTCCCTCCTGTCCAGATAGAAGGCCCAGGACATCAGCACCCCGTCGTGGTTTTGGCTGGCCCATGAGATGTCATAATCCACCAGGGCGAGGGTGTCCAGGCCGGGCAGATCCGGGGAGGGGGCCACATCCGTGCGGACGGAGCGGCGGTACAGGTCCGCCAGCAGCTGCTGGACATCGCTGCTGGCCGTAAAGTCCAGAAACTTCCGGGCGTTTTCCGGATGGGGCGCCCCCTTGACCAGGGCGCTGCCGTCCGGGACCAGGCTGGTGCCGTCCTCCGGATAGATCAGGGCAATGCTGTCGCCCGCCTGCTGGCGCTTCAAGGCGGTTTCCTCCAGCGTAATTCCCACCCAGCAGCTGCCGTTGGCCACGGCGGTGAGGACCTCGCCGGAGCTGTCCAGCTCCAGACCGCCCAGATTATAGGCAAACTGCTGCAAAGTGTCATCCGTCTCGCCGCCCACCGCCTGCAGCAGGGTCACCAGGGCGGTGAAGCTGGAGCCGGATACACCGGGGTCGGCAAAGGCGATTTTGCCCCGCAGGCCGGGCTGGAGCAGGTCCTGCCAGCAGGTGATCTGGCCGTCGGCGAGCAGCTTGGTGTTGTAGATCAGCACCACGGGGAGGACGGAAAAGGGGGTCCAGATCCCCTCCGGGGACTGATAGATCTCCAGAATGTTCTCCTGCTCCCCGGAGACATAGGGGGTGAAATAATCCCGGTAGACCTCCAGGCTGTCCACGCCGCCGCCGAACATGACGTCCGCCGCGGGCGCGTCCGACTCCTGGGCAATGCGGGCCAAAAGCTCGTTGCTGCCGCCCGTGACCACGTCCACCCAGATCCCGGTGCGCGCCTCAAACTCCTGCACAACGGGCCGCCAGACCTCCTCCTTGTGGGAGGTATAGACAACCAGCCGATCGGACTGTTCCGGCGCAAAGGAGAGCTGGGCGTCCGGGTCCGTCCGGGCGCCGCAGCCGGCCAGCAAAAACAGGAGTGCCAGGGCCCACAGGTATCGTATCCGCCCCATTTTACCGCCTCCAAACGGAAAGAACCAGAATTTTTACTAATTATAGCACAACGGGGGGTGAAGTTTCATCCAATTCAGACAAAAAAGCAGGGAGAGACAAAAAAGCGCAGTTTTGTCCCCTGTTCTTTTCTTCTGGGGCAGGATACAATATTTTTGATAACTGGACCTGAGAAAAATGGGTCAGTTTTATGTGAAATGACGAAGGAGGAATTTGTATGAAACGTACGCTTGCAGCGCTCCTGGCCGCGGCACTGTCTCTGTCTCTGGTCTCCTGCGGCGGTGGAGGGGGCGGAACGTCCCAGGGGAGCGGCTCCGGTGAGCCGTCTTCCAGCGGGGACACCGCCCAGCTGACCGCCACCCAGCAGATTATCCAGCAGGCCCAGGGCATGACCATGGAGGAGCTGGCCCAGAAGGCCATTGAGGAGTCCAACGGGAAGACCTTCTACGGCGTGGGCAACTCCAGCCGGGGCGCCACCGCACTTCCGCTGTTCATCGAGTATCTTCAGTCCATCGACCCCAGCTACACCATGGAGTATGAGTGGCAGCAGCCCAAGAACAACAAGATCTTTGACCAGCTGACCTCCGACTCCCTGAAGGATACGGGCACCTTTGCCATGACCCTGATTCAGGACGGCAACCAGATTGAGTCCAAGATGGTTCAGACCGGAATCCTGGACACCTTCATCCCCAAGGAGTGGGCCGAGGCCAACGGCACCACCGCCGAGGAATATGAGGGCTATCTGCCCCTGCAGACCCTGAACAAGGTCTTCATGTACAACAACACCGGCTCCAAGACCTTTGACAACTGCTGGGACTTCGTGGGCCAGGACGCCCACGGCCTGTTCATGGACATCGACTCTGAGCTGGTGGGCAAGAACTTCCTGTACATGCTCACCGAGGACACCTATGCCGGCTGGCTGAAGGAGGCCTTTGACGCCCTGTCCGCGGAGGAGCAGGCCTACTTCCAGCCCACCATCGACGAGATGGCCTCTGAGGCGGAGAACCTGGGCCTGGGTGAAAACGGCAAGTATGCCCTGGCCTGGATCAAGCTGTGGGTGGGCAGCTACAACGCCCAGACGGACGACGGCCCTATCTGCAACACCCTGGTGGACCAGTCCGCCACCGACCAGTTCGGCCTGCTGGTGTACTCCAAGCTGCGCAGCGTGGAGGAGTCCGCCACCGTCTCCAAGAACAACATCACTGTGGCGGCCTATAACGACGGCTACACCGGCATCGGCGGCTTTGGCTACTGCCACTATCTGTTCGTCACCGACAACAGCCCCCTGCCCTGGACCGCCTGCGCCTTCATCGCCTACATGACCTGCACCGCCGACGGCTTCTCCGCCTGGGGCAAGGATATCGGCGGCTACTCCTCCAACCCCGCGGTCGCGGAGGAGAACGAGGAGATCTATCACCACCAGACCGGCGGCATGGCCGAGGACGGCACCACCGTGGAGTTTGCCGCGCTGAACGACCACGGCTATGACTGGTGGACCACCGACGGCAAGCTGGTGCTGGAGGACCCGGAGTACTGTGCCTCTGTGGCCTTCACGGTGGGCAGCTGGATCGAAATGCTGGATAAATATACCGTGAACTGATTGCAAACGCCTGCTGACGGAAGCAGGCAGGCGCGGCCCCTGAAACCGGCTTGATTCGGCCGCAGAACAAGCGCCCTTGGATTTCCGGATCTGCGGTATCCAAGGGCGCTTGCCCATTCCGGTCTCTGGGGCGTACCGGGACAGACCCAGCGCGGCCCCTCTTATCCCGCGGCTTTCCGCGTTTTTAAACCGGGTACGCCCTATACCTGGCAGAAAGGAGAGATTTTATGGAGCAGTCCAATCCCCTCCGGGCCAGTCGATCCGCCATCTGGCTCAATAAGGTGAAGACCTATTTTTCCAAACCCCACAATGTCATTTTACTGCTGATGGGCATTGTGCTGACCATCACCACGGTGGCCCCCATTGTGGCCATTGTGGAGGATACCATTAAAATACACCCCGGCACCATTGACGCCCACCTGACCGGCCAGGTGTCCGGCTATACCCTGGTGAACTACATCGATCTGTTTACCAGCGGGCTGGCAAAGACCAACCTGTGGACCCCGCTGCTGAATACGCTGCTGATGGCGGTGGGCACCTGCGTGGTGTCCATCCTGTTCGGCGGGCTGTTCGCCTTCCTTGTGACGCGGACGAACATGGCCTGGCGCAAGTATCTCAGCTCGATTTTTATTTTCCCCTATATCATGCCCCAGTGGACGCTGGCCGTGGTGTGGCAGCATATGTTCAACTCCAACGCGGTCACCGGCACCTCCAACGGCCTGCTGGCCGCCACCCTGGGCATTGAGATGCCCGCCTGGTGGTGCCTGGGGATGTTCCCCTGTATTGTGGTGCTGGGGCTGCATTACGCCCCCTTCGCCTATATCCTCATCGGCGGTATTTTCCGGAATATGGACGCCAATCTGGAGGAGGCGGCCACCATTCTGGATACGCCCAAGTGGAAGATTATGTTCCGGGTCACCCTCCCCATGGTGAAGCCCGCCATTTTGTCCACCATCCTGCTGGTCTTCGGCAGCTCCATGGGCAGCTATCCGGTGCCCCATTACCTGAATCTGACAACCCTGGCCACGAAATATGTGTCCATGAATTCCAAGTATACCGGCGAGGCCAGTATTCTGGCCATCATCATGATGATCTTCGGCGTGGCCATTATGCTGCTCAACCAGCTCAGCCTGCAAAGCCGGAAAAATTACACCACAGTCACCGGCAAGTCCGGCCAGATTTCCAAAATCAATCTGGGCAAGGTGGGCAAATATGGGATCGCCCTGGTCCTGGTGGTCATCACCTTCTTCACCAGCATCTTCCCCATTGTCTCCTTCGCCTTTGAGACGTTCCTGCCCAACCCCGGGGACTACTCCTTCCTGTACACCGGAGACCCGGACAACCTGACCACCAAGTGGTGGGTCACCGATGAGAACATCACGGAAAACGGCATGTACGGGCAGAAGGGAATTCTGCACAACGACACCATCTGGCGGGCCTTTAAGGGCACCATCTGGGTATCGGTGTGCTGTTCGCTGCTGGCGGGCACCATCGGCACGATGATTGGCTATGCGGTGTCCAAAAACCGACGAAGCAAATGGGCCAATTATGTCAACTCCGTGGCGTTCCTGCCCTATCTGATGCCCTCCATCGCAGTGGGCGTGGCCTTCTTCATTCTGTTTTCCAACGAGTACATCAACCTGTTCAACACCTATACCCTGCTGATCATTGTGGGCACAATCAAATATATCCCCTTTGCCAGCCGCAGCGCCCTGAACTCCATGCTGCAGCTGTCCGGGGAAATTGAGGAGTCCGCCATGATTCAGAACATCCCCTGGGTCAAGCGCATGACCCGCATCATCATTCCCATCCAGAAAACGTCCATTATCAGCGGTTATCTTCTGCCCTTCATGACCTGTCTGCGGGAGCTGAGCCTGTTCATGCTGCTGTGTACCCAGGGCTTCATCCTGGCCACAACCCTGGACTACTTCGACGAGATGGGGCTGTACGCCTTCTCCAGCGGCATCAACCTGCTGCTGATCGTCACCATCCTGGTGTGCAATACGCTGGTGAACAAGATCACCGGGGCCAGTCTGGACAAAGGAATAGGAGGTTAAACCATGCCGGAAATTAGACTAGAACATGTGACCAAGCGGTGGGGAAAATTTTACGCCGTGGACGATTTGAGCATGGTCATCGAGGACAATGCTTTTGTAACTCTGCTGGGCCCCTCCGGCTGCGGAAAGACCACCACCCTGCGGATGATTGCCGGGCTGGAGACCCCCACCAGCGGCCGGATCACCATCGGCGACAAAGTGGTGTTTGACAGCGAGATGGGAATCAATATCCCGGCCAACAAGCGGAAGGTGGGCTTCCTGTTCCAAAACTACGCCCTGTGGCCCAACATGACCGTCTATGACAACATCGCCTTCGGCCTGAGCAATGTGAAGGAGCCCATGCCCAAGGTGGAGTTTGAGGCCCGGAACGCCGCGCGTCTGGCGGAAATTCTGGAGAAGCCGGACGAAGTGGTGAAGGTGCTGGAGGAGTGCCGGGACAAGAAAGGCAAGCTGGACGAAAAGAAGGTCTATATCAAGCTGATTGATGCCTTTACCATTTCCATGTTCACCGCCAAAAAGCTGTTTGCCTATCATGTGGAGAGCGGAAAGGACCTGACCGGCGAGATTTCCGCCCTGCGCGCCAAGGTGGACAGCGCCAGAAAGGCGGCCCAGGCCGCCGGCGGGGAGCTCAACGGGAATTTTGAGCTGGTGAAAAACGGCCAGGTGGTCACCGAGGTCCGGAAGATGACCAAGGAGGAGATTGACCTGACCGTGCGCCGGGTGTCCCGCATTGTGAAAATCGGCATGTTTATGGACCGCTATCCGGCGGAGCTATCCGGCGGCCAGCAGCAGCGCGTGGCCATCGCCCGCACCCTGGCCCCCGAGCCCT
>JAHYYS010000079.1 GCA_019424865.1 bacterium | reverse complement strand
CGCCCTGTCCATCCTGATGATGCACCTGTCCCGGTTCTCTGAGGAGATCGTGCTGTGGTGCTCCTGGGAGTTTAAGTATGTGGACCTGGACGACGCCTACTCCACCGGCTCCTCCATCATGCCCCAGAAGAAGAACCCCGACGTGGCCGAGCTGGTCCGGGGCAAGACCGGGCGGGTGTACGGCTCCCTGGTCACCCTGCTCACCGTGATGAAGTCCCTGCCCCTGGCCTACAACAAGGACATGCAGGAGGACAAGGAGGCCATCTTCGACGCCATCGACACGGTGGAGCTGTGCCTGCCCGTCTTTGGGGCCATGGTGGACACCCTGACGGTGCGGCCCAGGAATATGGCCAAGGCGGCCGCCGGCGGCTTTATCAACGCCACCGACTGCGCCGACTACCTGACCAAGAAGGGCCTGCCCTTCCGGGAGGCCTATATGATCGTGGGCCGTCTGGTCAATATGTGCATCAAGACGGGGGAGACTCTGGATACCCTGACCCTGAAGGACTTCCGGGCCATCTCCTCCCTGTTTGACGAGGACGTGTATCAGGCCCTGTCCCTGAAGACCTGCGTCAACGGCCGCAAGGTCTACGGCGGCCCGGCCCGGGAATCGGTGGAGAAACAGATCTCCCTTATCGAGGAGTTCACGGCGGCGCGGAAGGAATAAGAGGCCGCCGGAGACCTTGCCCCGCCGCAGGCGGGCGCGCCATGCGGCGCGTCAATTCACAGCGCAGCGGAGAATTGCCGCAGGCGGAATTCACTTCCGCCGAGGATTTAAAATCCAGGGGTCCCCAATGTGAGCGGCCCCCGAAGGGGGGCGGCTCACATTGGGAGCTGCGGCGGCCCGGCCCGGGAATCGGTGGAGAAACAGATCTCCCTTATCGAGGAGTTCACGGCGGCGCGGAAAACTGCGGAGTAAGGACCGCCGGAATCTTTGCTCCGCTGCCTGGCCGCCGTCCACCGACTGCGGTGTATGTTGCTGGACTTAGGCGCATCTTATCTTGTAGAAGCACCTGTCCTGACTATTGAGGAGAACGGCAGTGATAACCTTTAGACACTGTTCATGAGGGCACCGCGCCGGCCGCAAGTGCTAGCGAAACAGCGCAACTCTCGTGGGTCCGGGCCCGCAGGCCCGGAGAACTTTGGCTACTTTCCTTCTCTGGAAAGTAGCCCGCCCGCAGGCGGAATATCCCTTAAAAAACGAAACAGAGATTTCGCCGCCGCGGCAGCATAAAATTTCCCCGCAAGATCCCAAACAGAAACCAGGTGTAAACTATGAGCAAACCAAAGGTATTCATCGACGGCCAGGAGGGCACTACCGGCCTTCAGATTTACGAGCGGCTGGGGAGCCGGCAGGACATTGAACTCCTCCGCATCGACCCGGACAAGCGGAAGGACCCGGAAGAGCGCAGGAAATTTCTCAACGAGGCCGACCTGGTCTTTCTCTGCCTGCCCGACGCCGCCGCGGTGGAGGCGGCAGGCCTCATCGAAAGCCCCAGTACCCGGGTGATTGACGCCTCCACCGCCCACCGCACGGCGGATGGGTGGGTGTACGGCTTCCCCGAGCTGCTGCCCGGACAGCGCCAGCGCATCAAATATGCCTCCCGGGTGGCCAACCCCGGCTGCCACGCCACCGGCTTTTTGGCCTGTGCGGCCCCTCTGGTGGAGCTGGGCGTCCTGCCGAAGGACTATCCCGTCACCTGCTTTTCCCTTACCGGCTATTCCGGCGGCGGGAAAAAGATGATTGCCGAATATGAGGATCCCAACCGGGATCCCATTCTCAAGTCCCCCAGCGTCTATGCCACCGGCCTGAAGCACAAGCACCTGCCCGAGATGCAGAAGCTGTCCGGGCTGGCCGAGCCTCCGGCCTTCGCCCCCATCCTGGGGGACATCTACAAGGGGATGGCCACGTCCATCCTCCTGCAAAACCGGCTGCTCAGCGGCCGCCCCACCGCGGAGGACATCTGGGATATGCTGTCCGCCTACTATGAGGAGCAGACCATGGTCCGCATGGCCCCCTTCGGCGGAGACACCCCCCGGCTGGCCGCCGGCGCCCTGGCGGGCAAGGACTTTTTGCAGCTCACCGTCTCCGGACACGAGGAGCAGACCATGATCACCGCCCAGTTTGACAACCTGGGCAAGGGGGCCTCGGGGGCGGCCGTGCAGAATATGAATATTATGCTGGGCTTTGAGGAGACAGCGGGGCTGAATCTCTGAAAAGCGCGGAAAACAGCGCAGCGACCGAGCGCGGGGCGGCCCGGAGCCGCCCCCGCAGAATATGAGGGGAGCATCATCATGTTAAAAGAAATTTCCGGCGGCGTATGCGCCGCCAAAGGGTTTACCGCCTCCGGCATCCACTGCGGCGTCAAAGCCGGCAGCAGCCCGGATAAAAATGACCTGGCGCTGATTTTGTCAGAGAAGGAGTGCGCCGCCGCGGCAGTTTACACCCTGAACCGGGTGAAGGCCGCCCCCATCTATGTCACCATGGACCACCTGGAGGACGGCGTGGCCTGGGGCGTGGTGGCCAACAGCGGCAACGCCAACGCCTGCTGCCCCATGAGCCATGAGAACGCCCAGGCCATGTGCGAGGCCGCCGCCCAGGCCACCGGCCGGGAGGCCGGGGACTTTGTGGTGGCCTCCACCGGGGTGATCGGCCAGACCATCAACATCGGGGCTATCCAGGCCGGGCTGCCCCAGGCGGCGGCGGCCCTCTCTGCCGACGGCTCTGACAGTGCGGCCACCGCCATCATGACCACCGACACCGTGAAGAAGGAGATTGCGGTCTGTGTGGAGATCGGCGGCCGGGAGGTAAAGATCGGCGCCATTGCAAAGGGCTCCGGCATGATCCACCCCAATATGGGCACCATGCTGGCCTTTGTCACCACCGACTGCGCCATCACCCATGAGATGCTCTCTGAGGCGCTCCACGAGGTGGTGGCCCGCACCTTCAACCGGGTCACCGTGGACGGGGACACCTCCACCAACGACATGTGTGTGGTGCTGGCCAACGGCATGGCGGGCAACGCCCAGATTGAGTGGAAGGACGAGGACTTCTCGGCCTTCCAGGGGGCGCTGGACTATGTGTGCCGCCACCTGGCCCGGGCCATCGCCGGAGACGGCGAGGGGGCCAGCAAGCTGGTCACCTGCCGTGTGGTGGGCGCCCGCAGCGAGGAGAGCGCCGAGCGTCTGGCCAAGGCGGTGGTGGGCTCCTCCCTGGTAAAGGCGGCCATGTTCGGGGCTGACGCCAACTGGGGCCGGGTGCTGTGTGCCATGGGCTATTCCAAGGCGCCCTTCCGCCCGGAGCATGTGGACATCTCCTTCCAGTCCGCTGCCGGCGACATTCCAGTCTGCCGGCAGGGGGACGGCCTGGCCTTTGACGAGGACAAGGCCAAGGAGGTCCTGTCCCAGAAGGAAGTGGTCATCGCGGTGGACCTGCACGAGGGGGACGAGAGCGCCGAGTGCTGGGGCTGCGACCTGACCTATGACTATGTGAAGATCAACGGGGACTATCGCACCTGATGAAAGCGGGAGACAGGCGCGGGAGAGCCGGCGGCAAAAAAGCGCCGGACTCCCGCGGCCTGCCCCGGATTCCCCATTCCGAATTGAAGACAAGGCGGCTGATTGAAATGTCATTTAACGAAGTGGACCGGGCGACAGTACTGGCTGAGGCCCTGCCCTATATCCAGAAGTATACGGGAAAGACCATTGTGGTCAAATACGGCGGCAACGCCATGGTGTCGGACGAGCTGCGCCAGGCGGTCATCTCCGATATTATTCTGCTCCACCTGGTTGGTATCCGGGTGGTGGTGGTCCACGGGGGCGGCCCGGAGATCAGCGAGATGCTCCAGAAGGTGGGCAAGGAGTCCCGGTTCGTGGACGGCCTGCGCTATACCGATGAGGAGACCATGGACATTGTGCAGCAGGTGCTGTGCGGCCGGGTGAACAAAAATCTGGTGGCGACCCTGAACCGGCTGGGCGGCCGGGCCATGGGCCTGTGCGGGCTGGACGGCGGGATGCTCCAGGCCAGAAAGCTGGGGGACCAGTACGGCCTGGTGGGGGAGATCACCCACGTGGATCCCCGGCCCGTCGTCGACTGCCTGGAGCGGGAGTATATCCCCGTGGTGTCCACGGTGGCCCAGGGGGAGGACGCAGAGACCTCCTACAACATCAATGCGGACACGGCGGCCGCCAAGCTGGCCACCGCCCTGAAGGCGGAGAAGCTGATCCTGCTGACCGATGTGCGGGGCCTGCTGCGCACCCCGGGGGACGACTCCACCCTGATCCCGGAGCTGCAGCTCTCCTCCGTCCCCGCCCTGGTGCGGGAGGGGGTCATCTCCGGCGGAATGATTCCCAAGGTGGACTGCTGCGTGGAGGCGGTGCGCTCCGGCGTCAAGTCGGCCACCATTCTGGATGGGCGGGTGGCCCACTCCATCCTCATCGAGCTGCTGTCTGACGAGGGCATCGGCACCATGCTGATCAACTAAACCCGGCGCAGGGGGCGATTGCAGGTCCCTGCTGTGAGAGAAAAGGGGAGGACTTTTCTATGACCTTTCAAGAGATTCAGGCGCTGGACCAGCAGTATGTGATGCACGCCTACAGCCGCCACCCCGTGGCCATTGACCACGGGAAGGGGGCCACGGTGTGGGATACCGCCGGGAAGGAATATATTGACTTTACCGCCGGCATCGGCGTGTGCTCCCTGGGCTACGGCGACCCCGGCTGGGTGGAGGCCGTCACGGCCCAGGCCGCCAAGCTGGGGCACATCTCCAACCTGTTTTATGCCCAGCCCTATGCCCAGGCGGCCCAGAAGCTGTGTACCCGCGCCGGTATGGCCAACGTGATGTTTGCAAACTCCGGGGCGGAGAGCAACGAGGCCATGATCAAGCTGGCCCGGAAGTACTCCTTTGACAAGTACGGCAAGGGCCGGGGCACCATTATCACCCTGCACAACTCCTTCCACGGCCGCACCATCACCACCCTGGCGGCCACAGGGCAGGATGTGTTCCACAACTACTTCTTCCCCTTCACCGAGGGGTTCCGCTATGCCGACGCCAACGACCTGGACAGCGTGGAGGCGGTGGCCGGCCACGATGTGTGCGCGGTGATGTTCGAGCTGATTCAGGGCGAGGGGGGCGTGCTGCCTCTGGACCGGACCTTTGTCCAGGCGGTGGCCGACCTGTGCGCCAAGCGGGACTGGCTGCTGCTGGTTGACGAGGTGCAGACCGGCGTGGGCCGCACCGGATCCCTGTTTGCCTTTCAGCAGTATGGCGTGCAGCCCGACGTGATCTCCTTTGCCAAGGGAGTGGCCGGCGGCCTGCCCTTCGGCGGCATTATGGCAAACGAGAAGTGCCGGGATGTCTTTGCCCCGGGCACCCACGGCACCACCTTCGGGGGGAACCCGGTGGCGGCCGCCGCGGCCTGTTACGTACTGGACCGGATTGACGACGCCTTTTTGGAGCAGGTCCGGGAGAAGGGGGCCTACCTTCGGGCGGGCCTGGAGGCCCTGGAGGTGCCCTGCCTGGGTGATGTGCGGGGCATGGGCCTGATGCTGGGCGTCCAGGTCAAGGGGGAGCGGACCAACAAGGAGCTGGCCGCCCTGCTGCTGGAGCACGGCCTGCTGTGCCTGACGGCGGGCCCCGACCTGCGCCTGCTGCCCCCCCTGGTCATCACCAGGGAGGAGATGGACAAGGGCCTGGCCATCATGAAGGCCGCGCTTTCGTAAAGCATTTTCGGATTCCTGATTTTGGGGAGAGTATGACATGAAGAAAGACCTGCTGAAGCTGCTTGATCTGAGCGGCGATGAGATTATCAAAATCCTGAACACGGCGGACCAGCTGAAATACAACCAGAAGCACGGGATTGCCCACGACTATCTGCGGGGCAAGACCCTGGCCATGATCTTTGAGAAGAACTCCACCCGCACCCGGGTTTCCTTTGAGGCGGGGATGTTCCAGCTGGGGGGACACGCCCTGTTCCTGTCGGGCAAGGAGAGCCAGATTGGCCGGGGCGAGCCGGTGGAGGACACTGCCCGGGTGCTGGGCCGGTACTGCGACGGCATTATGATCCGCACCTTTGCCCAGGCGGAGGTGGAGAATCTGGCCCGCTATACCACCATCCCCGTGATCAACGGCCTGACGGACTTCTGCCACCCCTGCCAGGTGCTGGCCGACCTGATGACCATCCGGGAGTATAAGGCGGTGCTGGAGGGGCTGAAGCTGTGCTACATCGGGGACGGCAACAACATGGCCAACTCCCTGATTGTGGGCGGCCTGAAATGCGGCATGGAGGTGTCGGTGGCCTGCCCGGAGGGGTACGACCCCGACTCCCGTGTACTGGAGTTTGCCAAAAGCGACCCGGCCCACCGGTTCACCCTGGTGCGCACCCCACAGGAGGCGGCAGTGGACGCCGACGTGGTGGTCACCGACGTATGGGCCTCCATGGGGCAGGAGGAGGAGAAGGCCGTCCGGGAGAAGGCCTTTGCCGGCTATCAGATCAACGAAGCGCTGCTGAAGCTGGCCAAGCCCGACTGCATGGTGCAGCACTGCCTGCCCGCCCACCGGGGGGAGGAGATTACCGCCGAGGTGTTCGAGGCCCACGCCCAGGAGATCTTTGACGAGGCGGAGAACCGCCTCCATGCCCAGAAGGCAGTGATGTACCTGCTGATGGGCGGGGAGCACGCGGCGGGCTGAGCGTGCGGAGCCGCACAGGAAGAGCTTTTATAATGGAAAAATGCCGCGCAGACGAGACGAAGTCAGAAGTCTCTTCTGCGCGGCGTTTTATATTCACAAAGGGACTGCTGTGGCAGTGAACGGGCAATGGAGCGGCCGGCAGGTCACAGCGCGGCGATGTCCTGAATCAGCGCGTCCACGTCCTCGTCCCGGGTGGACCAGCCGGTGCAGAAGCGGACGGCGGTGTGCCCGGCGTCGGGCTTTCCCCAGAATTCGCTGACATACTTCTGATTCAGCGCGGCCAGCGCCTCGTCGGGCAGAACGGGGAACTGCTGGTTGGTGGGGGAGGGGAAGAGCAGGGACCAGCCCTTGTCCAGAAAAGCCTTTTGCAGGCGCTGGGCCTGGGCCACAGCCTTTTGGCCGATCTCCAGGTAGAGGCCGTCCGCCAGCAGGGCCTCGAACTGCACCCCCAGAAGGCGGCCCTTGGACAGCATGCCGCCCCGCTGCTTCATGATGTAGCGGAAATCCCGCTGCAGGGCGGGCTGGGAGATGACCACCGCCTCGCCGAACAGGGTGCCCGCCTTGGTGCCGCCGAAGCAGAAGGCGTCGCACAGCCGGGCAAGGTCGGGCAGGGTCACGTCGGAGGCCGCCAGGCCATAGGCCAGCCGGGCCCCGTCCAGATATACCGTCAGCTGCCAGTGGTCGGCGGCGCGGCGGATCTCCTCCAGCTCGGCGCGGGTATAGACGGCGCCGAACTCGGTGGGGTGGGCGAGATAGACCATGGCGGGCTGTACCTTGTGCTCAAAGGCGGGATCCTGATAGTGTGCCCGGCACAAAGCGTCAATCTGCTGGGCGGTAATCTTGCCGTCGGCGCTGGGGAGGGTGAGGACTTTGTGGCCGGTGGCCTCGATGGAGCCGGTCTCGTGGTCGCTGATGTGCCCGGACAGGGCGGAAATCACCCCCTGGTGGGGACGCAGCGCGGCGGCGATCACCGTCAGATTGGCTTGGGTTCCGCCCACCAGGAAGTGGACAGCGGCCTCCGGGGCCTGGCACAGCGCCCGGAGCATCTCACGGGCCCGGCCGCAGTGGGCGTCCTCTCCATAGCCGGGACACGCCTCCGCATTGGTATCCACCAGATGCTGCAATACCTTGGGATGGGCACCGGTGGCGTAGTCGCATTGGAAGTAAATCATAATCGGAACCTCCCTGTTTTCTTCGGGGATGGCGGTGGAATCCGGCGGCCGCCATCCAATCGCAGTGCTATTGTAACGCAAAACCGGGGCAGCGTAAAGGGGGAGGAACAGAAAATGCCCTGTGTCTGCGGCACACAGGGCAAACATAAGGGGCAGAAAAGGCGGCCATGGAGCGAGGGGAACCGGAAGCGCCCCCTGCCTGATGCCGCGGGACAGACCCGCAAAGGCGCTTGGCGAACGGCGGAAACCAAATCAAATCATGCGTCTGCCCCGGCCTGTTTATCGCAGGCCGGGGCAGACGTTTAAAGTTCAACTTGGGGATTGGCTTATATGTTTCGCACAATCAGGAAAACACTGGATCCATCCACTTCGCGCACTTCATAGGGAAGGCCAATCAGCTCACCGATGTGAGAGAGCTCCTGGGGCGTGTGGGTGACGGCGCGGAAGCCGTCCTTACAGACAATGACGCCGTCCTTGGTCTGTTCATAGTCGATTTCTCCCAAAAGCCCCTTTTCTGCCTGCTCCTCAAACCATTTCAGGCGCCAGGCCCAGAAATTGGAGCTGTAACTGCTGAAATAGGCGGTGCCGCCCGGCTCAAGCAGGGAGATAATCTGATTTATGACGGAGAGATCGGCCCGCATGGCGGACAGCGCGTTCTGCAGGCAGAGAACCACGTGAAATTTACGCCCGAACTGCATCTTGTGGGCATCCATTACCACCATAGAGGCGTTGGGACAGTCTGCAAGGTAGCGCTTTCCCAGCTCCACATTGCCGGCGGAAATATCCATGCCCAGGATAGAGGCGCAGGAGGGGGCGAGCTCTTTGACAATGCGGCCATAGCCGGCGGCCAGCTCCAGCACATCCTCGCTGCCGGTGAGATTTTGACGGACAAAATCGATTTCAGCATCCAAATACTGTTTGATGCGGGGGATTGCGGTATCATATACCTGGAACAAGCTCTGCGCGTTCAGTTTATCAGCATAGTAGTTATTCATGGTTTCCTGCCTTCCTTTCTTTCAAATTGTGTCGTTTTATGCTAAACCCGAGGTACTGCGTGAACGGCGGAAGTTCCACAGGGTGCCCGCCGATGTTAATAAACTTATTGCCCATGGTCATACCTCCTGCCTTTCCTTCGTTTGAACTGTGTCGCTTCATACGAAACCCAAGGTACTGCGTGAACGGCGGAAGTTCCACAGGGTATCCGCCGATGTGGATAAACTTATTACACATGGTAATACCTCCTCATATTCCGCGGTTGCGTTTGGACTGTACAAGGGAACGCTTTGAAGTCAGGGCACGCAGCTGGCCAAATTGCGGCGCTGATCAATAGGGGGCATCAAAGGGGAGCTCTGATGCCGGGTTAAGTACGGTGCAAGCTTGACCTCCTTACATCATGAATTTTATACTAAAACAGGGTATATGTAAATACAATATTTTTACATATTAGCCATATAAAAGAGGTATACCACAAAAGGAAGGGGGGCAAATAAAAACGCCCTGTCCCCAAGGGTGGATAGAGGAGGAATGGAACAGCCTGTATCTGCTGCCCGGGATCAGGCCCCTGGGCAGGGCGTCTCAGCAGATCGTCCGCGCGGATTTTACACAGAGCCGCCGGCCTTGCGCAATACAATTAGTATTTGGGGGGCGGAGGCAGAGAACGACCACATGCCGCCCATAAAGGGGGAGGACTTTTCTGTATGGAATCGAGTCCCGCCTGGCGTGATATGCGCCCCTACGAAAGGGGGCTCCGCTGCGCCGCAGTGCTGCACGGCTGCCGCTGTTGCCCGCCCCATCCCGGCGGTCTCGTAGGGGCGGCTATGAGCCGCCCGCGGGCGCATAATATGCGCCCCTACGAAAGGGTGCCCCGCTGCGCCGCAGGGCTGCACGGCTGCCGCTGTTGCCCGCCCCGTCCCGGCGGTCTCGCAGGGGCGGCTATGAGCCGCCCGCCGGGCGCATAATATGCGCCCCTACGAAAGGGGGCCCCGCTGCGCCGCAGTGCTGCGCGGCTGCCGCTGCTGCCCGCCCTGTCCCGGCGGTCTCGCAGGGGCGGCTGTGAGCCGCCCGCGGGCGCACGATGTGCGCCCCTACGAAAGGGGGCCCCGCTGCGCCGCACTACTGCGCGGCTGCCGCTGCTGCCCGCCCCATCCTGGCGGTCTCGTAGGGGCGGCTATGAGCCGCCCGCGGGCGCATAATATGCGCCCCTGCGAAAGGGGGCCCGCTGCGCCGCAGTGCTGCGCG
>JAHYYS010000078.1 GCA_019424865.1 bacterium | reverse complement strand
GGTCCAGCACGTCGGAGGTGGCGCCGATGGCGGCGCCTACCAGCAGGCGGCCCTTTTCGTCCCGGGCGGAGTTGGGATATACCTCGGCCTTTTCAATGTCCTTGATGGTGATCAGGCCCTTCAGATGGAAATCCTTGTCCACGATGGGCAGCTTTTCAATTTTGTGGCGGCGCAGAATCTCCTTGGCCTCGGCCAGGGTGGTGCCCTCGGGAGCGGTGACCAGGTTCTCCTTGGTCATCACGTTGTCGATGAGCTGGTTCATGTCCGTCTCAAACTTCATATCCCGGTTGGTGATGATGCCGATCAGCTTGCCGTTGTCGCAGATGGGCACGCCGGAGATACGGAACTTGGCCATCAGCTCGTCCGCCTCGGCCAGGGTGTGGCCGGGGGCCAGCCAGAAGGGGTTGGTGATAACGCCGTTTTCCGAGCGCTTCACCATGTCCACCTGCTCGGCCTGCTGGCTGATGGACATGTTCTTGTGGATGATGCCGATGCCGCCCTCCCGGGCGATGGCGATGGCCATGCGGTATTCCGTGACGGTGTCCATGGCGGCGCTGACCAGGGGGATGTTCAGCCGGATCTTCTTTGTCAGCTGGGTGTGCAGATCCACGTCGGCGGGCAGCACGTCGCTGGCGGCGGGGATCAGCAGCACATCGTCGAAGGTCAGCCCCTGCTTGACAAACTTCTGGGAGGCGTCCTGGTTGACCATTTACAACAACTCCTTTTGGCTCCGGCTGTGCGGAGCGCAGTAATAAATGAAATGAATATTTGGTTTATTGTACCCCCGGCGGCGGGGCTTGTCAAGGAAGCACTTCGCCGAAGAAAAGGGCCGCCTCAAAGCGGGAATTGCCGCCGGCGTCGATTCCCCGCACATAGCGTCCCTCCCCCTGTTCCCCAACCTGAAGGGTGAGCAGGTCGCCGGGGCGGCACTCGGCCAGATAGCCGATCTGCATCTCGCACAGGAAGCGGTCCCGGGGCAGGCCCTCCATCTCCACGGCGTCACAGGCGAAGTCGGCATAGCGGATGTTGTTCACATGCCCGTTGATGTCGGTGTCGCTGTAATACATGGGGCGCTGGGCCGCTGTGCGCAGCTGGGCGGGGTGGCGCAGCTTGGCCAGGGTCATGGTCTTGCACAAGGCGCCGCCGCTGGTGCCCTCCAGCTCGGTCACGTCGCCCAGGCGCATCAGCTTGTGGCTGTCCACGTGGGCCAGCACCCAGCCGGAGACCGACTCGCCCACCTGCTCCCCGTTGCAGAAAATGTCGTAATCCCGGTACATGATGGCGCTCTTGCCCCCGCGGTGCCAGGTGCGGATGGTGATGTCATCCTCCCAGAGCAGAGGGCGCTTGAGGCGGAACCAGGAGCGGGCCAGCATCCAGAAGGCGCCGTAGCGCTCTACCAGCGCCTCCCGGCCGAAGCCGCCCTCCTCCGCCGCCAGGGCGGCGGCAATCTGCAGGTGGTTGAGCAGGGCGGAAGCCTTGCAGATGCCCCGGCCGTCGGCATCCATGCCGGCCAGCCGGACGTGATGTTCATAATAGAGACTCATACTTTGCCTTTCCCTCGAATCAAAATGGTGTGCTTGCAGCAGATGTCGTCGATGTCGTCCGCGGTGGCGGCGGGGATGCGCATCTGGGCCCCGCACTGGGCGCAGATCAAATCCACAGAGCTGTAATTGACCTGGAAGGTCCAGTCTTTGCTGCCGCAGGCGCAGGAGATGCCGCCCCGGGCGGCGATGTCCCGGATCTCGGAGAGGACCTCGTGCATGACAATTTCATCCAGAAATGCGCCGCGCTCCTCCCCGTCCTCCTCCGTCAGCTTGTCCACCGCCTGCTCCAGCCGGGCAGTGGCGGCATAGACCGGACCCTCCTCTCCCACATAGCAGCAGTCCAGCCCGGAGGCGGCACAGGAGAAGGCCAGGGCCTTCTCCCGGATAAAGGCGCGGGAGGAGCAGGACACGGTGTGCTCCCGCCCGCAGAACAGGCAGGGGACCTTCATCTGAACCCGGTTGGGGAGAAAGTCCACCGTGACCTCTGACTTGCCGCAGGGGCACTGGATGTGGGCAGTGGAGGCGGCCAGGGAAAACAGGTCCTTTTCCACAATCACCGACTGGCGGCAGTGGGGACAGATATAGGCGATGAAACGTTTGGTATCCTGTACCATGAATCAGCTCTCCTTTGTATCAGGGGAATTGGGTCCGTCCAAGGGCTCGTCCAGCACCCAGGGGAGGTGCAGGCTGACGTCCAGGTCAAAGTTGGGCTGGGGGAACTCCGCTCCCACCGGAAATGTCTCATGCCCCAGCATCAGGCACAACGCAGGCAGCCGCACCGGCGGGCCCCATTCGGTGCCCTCGTTCTCCTTGCTCTCCGGCTTTTTGACCACCCTGCCCGCTATCCGCCAGCTGGCCTCGTAGAGAAGACCCTTCTCCCGCCAGTCCTTGTCGTGGTAGAGCTCGCAGACATAGGTGGCCTTCTCCGGCGGGATGGACAGGCTGTCCAGAATGGCCAGCAGCTCCCCCGGCAGTCTGCGCGCCCGGGCCAGGGCCAGAAAGTTGCGGCAGTGGCCGCAGGAGCAGTCCCACGCCCCGGCCTTTTCGTAGCAGTCCCGGGTGGCCCGCTCGTCCACCTGCGCCCCGTAGCCGTGCCAGGAAAAGCGGGTCACTTTTTCCACTCCTTTTTGGGGCTGCGCCGGTTTTCGTCCTCCTCATAGGCCCGGATGATCTTCTGCACCAGGGCGTGACGGACCACGTCGGACTCAGTCAGACGCATGATGGCGATATCGTCCACCCCCTTGAGTACCCGCATGGCCTCCCGCAGGCCGGACACCTTGTCGGCGGGCAGGTCAATCTGGGTGATGTCACCGGTGATGACAATTTTGGAGCCGAAGCCCAGGCGGGTGAGGAACATTTTCATCTGTTCCCGGCTGGTATTCTGGGCCTCGTCCAGGATAATGAACGAGTCATCCAGCGTGCGCCCGCGCATATAGGCCAGGGGGGCAACCTCGATGTTGCCCCGCTCCAGATACTTATTATACGTCTCCGCGCCCAACATGTCAAAGAGGGCGTCGTACAGGGGCCGGAGATAGGGGTCCACCTTGCTCTGCAGGTCGCCGGGGAGGAAGCCCAGCCGCTCGCCGGCCTCCACCGCCGGGCGGGTGAGGATGATGCGGTTGACCTCCTTGGCCCGGAAGGCGGCCACGGCGGCGGCCACCGCCAGATAGGTCTTGCCGGTGCCCGCCGGGCCGATGCCCAGGGTGACCACGTTGTCCCGGATGGCCTCCACATACTTTTTCTGGCCCAGGGTTTTGGCCTTGATGGGCTTGCCCTTGGCGGTGACGCACAGCACGTCGCCCGCCAGCTGGTGGATCTGGCCCTCACGGCCCTCCTGAACCAGCTGGATGATATAGCGTACATTCTGCTCGTTGATGACCTCGCCCTTGGAGGCCAGGGTCATCAGGCTCTCGATGGCCCGCACGGCGTACATGACCCCCTCCGGATTTTCGCCGGATACCTTCAGCATGGAGTCCCGGCTGACCACCGTGACCCCCATCTCGTGCTCGATCATGCGGATGTTTTCGTCGAAGGAGCCGAACACGTTGATGGTCTCCTCCAGGCGCTCCAGACTGATGCTCTGTTCTGTCATTGATATTTTGTCTCCTGTTTTTAGGGGGAGGAGGCGTCCTCCCCGGAATCAGCTGCGTCGGGCGCCAGGTCATAACCCGGGATCTCCTCTCCAATCTCCTCCAGGCACTGGGCCTGAAGGGTGACCTGGAGCAGGCCGTCCTTCACACGGGCGGAAAACTGTGTGGATTCCACCGTCCCGTCCTCGCCCACCAGGCTTTCCAGCTGCCGGATCAGCTGTTTTTCCAGCAGATCCTGGGCCGCCTCACGGTTGATCTCCTCTGTGCGGGTCTGATAGGCCCGATAGGTCTCACAGCTCAGCGAGAGGGGAAGCGCCGTCCCGTCAGGCAGGCCGGCCTGGTGTACTGAAGTTATTTTATCATAAAATGACCAGGGAATGCTACTGTTTCCGAAAATTTCAACGCGGCGTCCCAAAAGATTCACAGACCACACCTGCTTTTCCTCCCCGGTGTACTCCTTCACCTGGGCCTGAAGGGGGATGGCGGCGGTGAGGGTGCGCCAGGTGCGGGCCCAGACCCGGCCCCGGGCGTGGGTCTGGTAATAGCGGTTGGGCAGGTCGCTGTATTTCGGGGGTTCCAGCGTGACCTGACCGGAGATGAGCACGTCGCCCCGGGTCACCGTGTCCCCCTCCTGCACAACCGCGTCCCCCAGCTCGGCCTCCACATGGATGACGATGCCGTCGGCCTGGGATGCGATGTGGACAAAGCCGGACTCGTCGATCTGTTCCGGGACGGGGACGGCCTCCCGCACAATGACCTCCAGCCTGGTGCCGTAGAGGTTGATGCCCATCCAGGCCAGGCCGTCCAGTGCCAGGACGGCCTCCTGGGCCGCCTGCTTGCGGTCGATGGCGGGGCCGTATACGCCGGGGCGGATGCCCTGCTGGCGCAGCTGGCTCAAAATGACGGCGGTGGGAATCTCCTGGTTGCCCGTCACCTGGATGGTCAGCACGAAGCGGGACAGAAAGGAGACGGCGCACAGGGACAGCGTCAGCCCCACCAGAAAGGCGTACCGGGTGCGGAAGCGCCCCAGAAAGGCGGGCAGACCGCGGCTGCGCCCCACCTGAAGCTGGCAGTCGGCCCGCTGGGCCAGCCGGCGCAGCACGGGCAGAAAGCGGCGCCGGACTGTCAGACGCAGCGTGTGGGCGTCCAGCCACTGGGTCCCCCAAAACTCCACCCCCTCCTGGGCGCAGAGGTTGACCAGACGCTCGGGAAAGGGGCCGGCGGCGGTGAGGGTCACCATCCCCAGAAGAAAGTTGATTAGCCGATTCATGCGACCCTCCTATGCCAGCCGGATGGACTGAATTTTCCCCGTAATCAGCAGCTCCAGCCCGGTGATGGCCCGCAGCTCCAGGCCCTCCCCGGCGATCTCCACCACGAAGACGCCCCCGCTGACGTGAATTTCCTCCGGTCCATAGGCCAGAATGCCCTTGTGGTTCTCCATGCGCAGCTCCCGATCCCCCACCAGCTCCAGCCGGGGCAGGCCGGCCAGGGCATCGGCCGGCAGGTCGAACATTTGGGCGGTGCGCTCCAGAAGGCCGGTGCGGCGCGGCTTTTTATCCATGAAACTCCCCCATTTCGCCGCGGTACGCGGCATCTGTCCGGCGGCGGAAGGCCTCCCGCGGGCGGGAGGCGCCGGCGCGGCCGGCTGTGTGATCCGCTCTCCTATATGTATGAGGGAAGGCCGGGACACATGCGCAGGGGGCGAAGGGAACGGGAGCCCGCCTGGGGGAGAAGAAAAGGATTGCAAAAGTTCCCGGTCCGTGATACCTTTGAAGCGTAGAAAGCGGCTGTGTTGGCGAAAGGAGGAGTCCCATATGTCCATGGAGGATTATCACAAGGCCCAGCGTCAGGGCCTGAAGGAGACCAGGGAGGCGGAAGCCAGGGGAGAGGATCCGGGACTGCGGGTCCTGCCCGAGGGGACGGAAGCGCTGGCCATGCGGCGGGAGTCCCTGGGAATCGTGGAGATCCCTGTTGAGCAGATTGACGGCACCTGCAACGACCTGCGCCGCAGCGCCTTTTCCCGGGGCTTTTATCCGGTGCTCCAGGCGGACAGCGAGTTTGCCCGAAAGTGGAGCAGCCTGTGCCAGGCGCATTTGGAGGAGGGCATCCGGGATCCCATCAAGGCGGTGGAGTATCTCAACCACTTCTATGTGGCGGAGGGGCACAAGCGGGTGAGCGTGCTGAAGTATTTTGGCGCCATCACCATCCCGGGGGTGGTCACCCGCCTGCTGCCCCAGCCCTCTGACGACCCGGAGATTGTGGCCTACTACGAATTTCTGGACTTTTACAAGATGACCGGCCTGAATTTTGTGGTGTTCCGCCGCCCGGGGGCGTATCAGGAGCTGTTGGAGGCCATCGGGCACTCCAATCGTGAACCATGGAGCGCCGAGGAAATTTACGCCTTTCGGTCCTTCTTCTATATGTTCCGGGACGCCTATCTGCGGGCGGGCTGGGACTATGAGGGGATCTCCCTGGCGTTTCTGATTTATATCAAGATTTTCGGCTATCAGGACTCCCGGGAAAAAATGCCGGCCCGGATTGCGCAGGAGCTGGAAAAAATCCGCCCGGAGCTGATCAACCGCCTGGAGAACGCGGGAACGGCGCTGCTGCTGGAGGATGAGGTGAGAAAGCCCCTCTTCTTCTTCACAGCCCCCAGCAAGGTGTGCGCGGCCTTTGTCCACGGCGGCTGCGCCGCCTCCTCCAAGTGGGTGTACAGCCACGAATACGGGCGGCACCTGCTGGAGAACCTGACGGGAGGACAGGTGCGCACACTGGCCTATGAGAATGTCCTCACCGACGCACAGGCGGATCAGGCTATGGAGGACGCGGTGGCCAAGGGGGCCGACATCATTTTTACCACGACGCCCAAGCTGCTGCTGCCCAGCGTCAAGCAGGCGGTGCTCCACCCGGATGTGAAAATCCTGAACTGTTCCCTGAATACCTCTTACCCCTCTGTGCGCACCTATTACCCCAGGCAGTATGAGGCCAAATTTATTAAAGGGGCCATTGCGGGAACCCTGACGCAGGACGGCTGCATCGGCTATGTGGCAGACTATCCCACCTACGGCAATATTGCCAATATCAACGCCTTCGCCCAGGGGGCCCGGATGGTCAACGCCAACGCGCGCATTTATCTGGAGTGGGCCAACCTGCGCCGGGGCGGAGGGCTGGAGAGCCTGCAGGCCCGGGGCATCGTCTATATTGACTATCTGGACCGCCTGGCAGCCAACATGGGCAATCAGGTGGGCGGGCGGCACAACCTGGCCCTGATCCAGTTCCACTGGGGCAAGCTGTATCTCAGCCTGGTGCGCCGGGTCATGGAGGGCAGCTGGAAGAAGGAGTCCCGGGGGGCCAGCGCCATCAACTACTGGTGGGGGATGGAGCAGGGCGTGGTCAGTGTACTGTGCTCCCGCCGTCTGCCCTCGGGTACCCGGCGACTGGCCGGCGTGCTGCGGGAGGCCCTGCGGGAGGACCGGCTGGACCCCTTCTACGGTGTGCTGATGGATCAGCAGGGGCGGGTGGTCTACGGCGAGGACGCCCCCATGCCGGCGGAACAGATCCTCTCCATGAACTGGCTGTCCTCCGCGGTGGAGGGCCGGATTCCGGAGCTGGAGGAATTTACAGAGAAGGCCCAGGAGCTGGTGAAGCTCCAGGGCGTGGGAAGGCGGGAATAACCATGCGGATTTTGGCACTGGCGGACTGTGAATCTCCCGCCCTGTGGGACTATTACACCCCGGAGCGGCTGGAGGGGGTCGAGCTGATCCTCTCCTGCGGAGATGTAAAGCCCCAGTACCTGTCCTTTCTGGCCACCTTTGCCCACTGCCCGGTGCTCTATGTCCACGGCAACCACGACGGCCGGTATCGGGAGGACCCGCCGCTGGGCTGTATCTGTGTGGATGGTATGCTGTATGAATACCAGGGCCTGCGGATTCTGGGTCTGGGGGGATCCATGCGGTACAGCCGCGGGCCGCACCAGTATACCGAGCGGGAGATGGCCCTGCGGGCGCTGCGGCTGGCGCCCAAGCTGCTGTGGAAGAAGGGCTTTGACATTCTGCTGACCCACGCCCCCGGCCGGGGCATGGTGGAGTGCCGCGATCTGGCCCATACCGGCTTTGAGACCTTTAACCGCCTGCTGGACAGATACCAGCCGGCCCTGTTTCTCCACGGGCACACCCACATGAATTACGGCCGCAGCATCCCACGGGAGAGCCGGTACGGCGTCACCCGGGTGGTGAACGGCTATGAGCGGTATCTGCTGGAGCTGTGACAGGGGAGCGGGAAGAGGCATGACACAAAAATGGGAGAGGACGGTAACCTGCTGTATCGTCCTCTCTCATTTTGGAGACTGTCGAAAAACTCGCACGCGGGAAAGCCCGCAGAGCTCATGCGGCTGCAGCCGCATGAAAAATCTGTCATTTCCGAGGATGTGCGCCTCGGAAATGACAGGCGGAAGCGCCCGGCACCGTGAGTTGGTGCCGGGCGCTTCTGACAGGGTTCAGATTAGTAGTTTTCAGCCTTCAGCTGGAAGTAGTCCTTGGGGTGGGCGCACACCGGGCAGACCTCGGGGGCCTGCTTGCCCACGTGGATGTGGCCGCAGTTGCTGCACTGCCAAATCATGTCGCCGTCGCGGGAGAAGACCAGGCCGCCCTCCACGTTGGCCAGCAGCTTTAAGTAGCGCGCCTCGTGCTCCTTCTCGATCTTGGCGACCTCCTCAAACAGGTAGGCGATGTGGTCGAAGCCCTCCTCCTTGGCCTCCTTGGCCATGGTGGCATACATGTCGGTCCACTCGTAGTTCTCGCCCTCGGCAGCGGCCTTCAGGTTCTCGGCGGTGGTGCCGATGCCGCCCAGCAGCTTGAACCAGATTTCCGCGTGCTCCTTCTCGTTGGCGGCCGTCTCCTCAAAAATCTTGGAGATCTGCACATAGCCGTCCTTCTTGGCCTTGGAGGCAAAGTAGGTATACTTGTTCCGGGCCTGGGACTCCCCGGCAAAGGCTGTCCACAGGTTCTGCTCGGTCTTGCTTCCCTTCAGTTCAGGCATGGTATTTGTCCTCCTCATTGTTTATTTCACGTTTGTCCGCTGTTTCGTTCCGGTTTTATATAAATAAGAATAATTCTTATTTATATAAACTCAGTATAGCAGAAGTGTCTTGCTTTGTCAAGAGACTGCATGAAATAATCCTCATGATTTCTGCCTGAAACGCACAGCAAGGGGCGGTTGCCGGCAGGCGCCGTCCGGACGTATGGGACAGGTACACGGGGCGAAAGAAAGCGTACGCACGGGAACTGTTCCTGCAGTTTTCCTGACCGCTGATAAATTACGGGAAACGTGGCCGGGGACGGAAAGGGCGAACATAAAAAGAAGCAGGGTGCAATCTTCACACCCTGCCATTACACTTCATCATCTTTGACATATTTCATAATATCACCGACTTCGCAATCAAGAATTCGGCAAAACATTTCTATTGTATGGGTACTGACACTTTCATTCCTTTTGAGTCTGGTTATCTGTGCCGGGCTGACGTTATACTTCTTTATCAGCGCATACTGTGAAATCCCCCTTTCCTTCATTACATTCCATAGGTTATCGTAGGAAATCATAACATTCAAGCCTCGCTTTCTACTTGAATGTTAACCGAAAACGATGTATAATCGAATTAACCAATATCGGTTAATATATTCGGATAGGAGAAAGGGGAACAAGATGAAAAATCGACTGGTACTTAAGTATGGCATTTTCAAAATCAGTCAGTGTCGTTATAATGGCACACACCTCTAAAGTAAAAAGAAAAAGCACGGCCAAAAATCAACCGTGCTTCCCAGCGAAAAATGGCAGCTGAAAAGATGCCTGAAAGATGTTATTTTCCTGTTTCAGAGATGTATTTTTCTTGTCTCAAAGATGCTCGGAAATGCTTGCAATTCAAGGGGGTTCGGGGTATCATAGAGATGCAAAATGGTACATGTTTGTACCACTTGAAGAGAAAACATGGGGCCTGAAAAGCTCCATGTACCATTTTTGTACAAGATGAAAATGAAAAGAGAGGGAACCGGTCTCCCGGTTCCCTCTCAAAAAGTGCTTATTTATTGGCTTTTTCTCAGCCGAAATAACGCTTCAGCAGGCCCTCGAAGGCCTTGCCGTGGCGGGCTCTCCCCACGGGGCAGGCCCCGTGGGGACCCCATCTGGATTAAAATGATCGGCGGAAGTAAATTCCGCCTGCGCCAAGATTTTTGCCAGGGGCAAAAATGCTTGTTGACGAGGCCCGCCACAGAAAAATTCCCCCGGCTGTGGGCCGGGGGAATTGAGTTTCAATTAGCCGAAGTAGCGCTTCAGCAGGCCCTCGAAAGCCTTGCCGTGGCGGGCCTCGTCGCGGGCCATCTCGTGGACGGTGTCGTGGATGGCGTCCAGGCCCAGCTCCTTGGCCTTCTTGGCCAGCTCAAACTTGCCGGCGGTGGCGCCGTTCTCGGCGTCGACGCGCATCTCCAGGTTCTTCTTGGTGGAGTCGGTGACCACCTCGCCCAGCAGCTCGGCGAACTTGGCGGCGTGCTCGGCCTCCTCATAGGCGGCCTTCTCCCAGTACAGGCCGATCTCGGGGTAACCCTCGCGGTGAGCCACACGGGCCATAGCCAGGTACATGC
>JAHYYS010000077.1 GCA_019424865.1 bacterium | reverse complement strand
AGCTGGTCACCGACACCGCCACCGTCAAGCTGGTGTCCACCCGCATGGGCCGCACCACCTCCAAAGATATGACGCCGGAGACCTTCCGGGAGGAGTACGGCTTTGACCCCATCCACATTATTGACCTGAAGGCCCTGATGGGGGACGCCAGCGACAACATCCCCGGGGTCAAGGGGGTGGGCGAGAAGACGGCCATGGCCCTGATCCAGCGCTACGGCTCCATCGACGCCCTGTATGCCGCCATGCCCGACGTGGAGATGGCCCCCGGCACCCCTGCCAAGCCCGGCGTCATCAAAAAGCTGACGGAGGGGGCGGACCAGGCCCGCATGTCCTATGACCTGGCCACCATCCACACCGACGCCCCCATTGATTTCCGCCCCGAGGACAATCTCCGCAAAGAGCCCAACGGCCCCGTTTTATATCAGCTGTTCCTGGATCTGGAGTTCTCCAAGCTTATTGACAAGTACGGCCTCACCGCCCCCCAGGGGGAGGGTGCCGCCCGGGAGGGGCAGGCCGTCCAGGGGACCTGCACCAGCGAGGTGGTGGAGAGCCGGGCGCGGATGGAGGAGCTGCTGGCCCTCTGGCGGGGGCTGGATGTGGTGGACGTGCTCTCCCTGCCCTCTCTGGACGTGGTGTGTGTGGAGTACCAGCCCGCCGGCGGGGAGCCCTGCGCTGCCCTGTTTTTCGCCGACAAGCTGGACTGTCACAGCGACTTTCTGCGCCTGTTCTTTGCTGACGCCGGCATAAAAAAGGCCGCCCACGGGGTCAAGGAGCTGTGCCGCGCCCTGCTGGAGGAGGGCATCGCCCCCGCCGGCTTTACCTTTGACACCCAGGTGGCCGCCTATCTGCTGGCGCCCACCGACGGCAGCTACGAGCTGGAGAAGCTGGGCATGACCTACTATACCCAGGAGTTCCCCAAGGCGGAGGCCTATCTGTCCCCCGGCGCCTTCGGCCCTCTGGCCGACCCCGTGGCCCCCACGGCGGCCCTGCTGTCCCACTGCGCCCTGATCGGCGCTCTGCGGGACACCCTGTCCCAGCGGCTGGCGGAGCTGGGCATGGACAAGCTGTATGAGACGGTGGATCTGCCCCTGTGTACCGTGCTGGCCGAGATGGAGCACGAGGGCTTTCTGGTCGACCGGAAGGCCCTGGCGGATTTCGGGGAGATGCTCTCCAGCCGCATCGATCAGGTGCAAAAGCAGATCTACACGCTGGCGGGGGAGGACTCCTTCAACATCAACTCCACCCAGCAGCTGGGCCGCATTCTCTTCGACGTGCTGGGGCTGCCCCCGGTGAAGAAGACCAAAACCGGCTACTCCACCAACGCAGAGGTGCTGGAAAAGCTGCGGGGACAGCACCCCATCATTGAGGAAATCCTGGAGTACCGCCAGCTGACCAAGCTGAAGTCCACCTATGCCGACGGCCTGAGCAAGGTCATCGCCCCTGACGGGCGCATTCACACCTGCTTTCAGAACACCGTCACCGCCACCGGCCGCCTCAGCTCCACCGAGCCCAACCTGCAAAACATCCCCGTGCGCACCGAGCTGGGGGCCGAGCTGCGGAACATGTTCGTGGCCGGGCCGGGGATGGTGCTGGTGGACGCCGACTACTCCCAGATAGAGCTGCGGCTGCTGGCCTGCATGGCCGGGGACCAGGCCATGATCGACGGCTTCAACAGCGGGGAGGACATCCACGCCATCACGGCCTCCCAGGTCTTCGGCGTGCCCCAGTCGGAGGTCACCCCGCTCATGCGCCGCAGCGCCAAGGCGGTGAACTTCGGCATCGTCTACGGCATCTCCCCCTTCTCCCTCAGCCAGGACATCGGGGTGACCGTGGCCCAGGCCAAGGAGTATATGGACAAATACTTCCAGCACTACTCCGGGGTCCGGGCCTATATGGACGCGGTGGTGGAGCAGGCCAAACAGGACGGCTATGTGTCCACCCTCTTCGGCCGCCGCCGCTGGGTGCCGGAGCTGAAGTCCTCCAACTTCAACACCCGGTCCTTCGGCGAGCGGGTGGCCCTCAACGCCCCCATCCAGGGCACCGCCGCCGACATCATCAAGCTGGCCATGATCCGGGTGCGGAACCGGCTGCTGGCGGACGGCCTGAAGGGCCGGCTGGTTCTTCAGGTCCACGACGAGCTGATTGTGGAGTGCCCGGAGGAGGAGGCCCAGGCCGTGTGCGCCCTGGTGCAGGAGGAGATGCAGGCGGTGGTGCAGTTGCCCGTCCCCCTGGTGGCCGAGACCCACGCGGGGAAGAACTGGGCGCAGGCCCACTGACTCGGAGCAAAGTCCGCTCCATTCCGAACGCCCTGGCGGGCATTCTTCATGCCGCTCCCTTGCTCCTCGTCTCCAAAGTGCAACCGCTGCGCTGGGCTGCTCTTTGGGAATTGGCGGCTGCGCCGCCGGGACTGGGCAAAGTCCGCTCCATTCCGAACGCCCTGGCGGGCATTCCTCATGCCGCTCCCTTGCTCCTCGTCTCCAAAGTGCAACCGCTGCGCTGGGCTGCTCTTTGGGAATTGGCGGCTGCGCCGCCGGGATTGGGCAAAGTCCGCTCCAGAACAAAGGAGGATTCACCGTGTTTTCCGACCAGCGAAGCAGACGGGTCATATTCGTGGCCCACTGTATTCTCAATCAAAATGCTATTTCTGACGGCACCGCCTGCTACCCCGCCGCTCACACGGCGGTAATCCAGGCCATTCTGGACGCCCAGGCCGGCATTGTGCAGCTGCCCTGTCCGGAGCTGTGCTGTCTGGGACTGGATCGGGGCAATCCCGCCGGCGCGGACAGCCCTGTGGTGGTAGAGAACACCCGAATCCGCGCCGCTATGATGCAGCCTGAGGCCGCCGCCCGGCTGGAGCAGATGGCGGACGATATGGTGCGCCAAATGGCGGAGTATCAGGGGCACGGCTTTGAACTTTTGGGCGTTGTGGGGGTGAACCGCTCCCCCTGCTGCGGGGTGGATACCACCTCCGACCAAAATCAGGAGCTGGAGGGGCAGGGGGTATTCATCCAGGCCCTTCAGGCCGCCCTGAAGCGGGCAAATCTCTCCCTGCCGGTCATCGGAATCCGCGGCACACCGGACGCAGCCGAGGCGGTCCGCTCCATTTTGTAACCGGCACCGTCCCGCTCCACGGCAGTCCGCGGCTTTCCGCTGTCCCTTTCCGGCGTGCTCCCGGAAAAGTCAAAACAGGATTCAAACGAAACAATCAGCGATTGATACCCAAATTTTCAGGACATCCCGCAATATTTATCTATTATAATACCAGGAGTATATCATATGTACTATGAAATTGTCCCCATGGACCGCAGCCACATCCCCCAGGTGGCCGCGCTGGAAAAGGAGTGCTTCTCCTCCCCCTGGAGCGAGGCCATGCTGGAGGACGCCCTGTTCGACCCCCAGGCCAGCTTTATCGTGGCCGAGGATGAGGAGGGCAACATCCTGGGCTATGCCGGCCTCCACGTCATCCTGGACGAGGGCTACATCGACAACGTGGCGGTGGAGCGCGACGCCCGGCGGCACGGGGTGGCCTCCGCCCTGCTGGACGTGTTCTGCCGCTTCGGGGCCGCCAAGCTGGCCTTCCTCACCCTGGAGGTGCGCGCCTCCAACGCCCCGGCCATCGCCCTGTACGAAAAGTATGGCTTCCAGCGGGCCGGCCTGCGCCCCAAATACTATGACAAGCCCCGGGAGGACGCCGTTATCATGACAAGGGAGTTTCCAAACCATGTATCTTGACAAACTGGACGAGCCCCGGCTCCGCCGGCTCTATGAGCAGGAGATGAAGCGGGACTTTCCCCCCACTGAGCTCAAGCCCCTGAGGACCATGTGCGCCCTTATGGCGCAGGGCCGGTATGATGTGATCGGGCTGTACGAGGACGGCACGCTGCTGGGATACGCCCTGCTGTGGCTGGAGCCCGGCGTCCCCTTTGCCCTGCTGGACTATCTGGGCACCCTGCCCGGCGTCCGGAACCGGGGGCTGGGCGGGCAGTTTCTCGACCTGCTCGCGGAGCACTATCGGGCGTACCGGGGCATCTATGGCGAGGCGGAGGCCCCGGAGAACGGCGCCCCCGCCGGCGAGGCCCTGCGCCGACGGCGGCTCGGCTTCTATCTGCGCCACGGCTTCCGTTACGGCGGCTATGACTGCGCCCTGTTCGGCGTCCACTATCAGGTCCTGATTCGCGGGGCCGGGGACGTGACGGCGGAGGAGCTGCTCCGGGTCCACCAGGGCATCTACCGCCGGCACCTGCCCCCCGCAGTGTACGAACGCTTTATTCAAATTCCCCTGCCCTCCGGCCAGGCCCCCAGGCCCGTCGGAGACTGGGTTGAGGAGGAGACGACCCCTTGAATCTATTAGCCATTGAGTCCTCCTGCGACGAGACCGCCGCCGCAGTGGTGCGGGACGGACGGACGGTACTGTCCAACTGTGTGGCCTCTCAGATTGAAATGCACACCATTTACGGCGGCGTGGTGCCGGAGATCGCCTCCCGCAAGCATGTGGAGGCCATCACCGGTCTGGCGGACCAGGCGGTTATTCAGGCCGGCCTGTCCAAAGCCGACCTGGACGCCGTGGCCGTCACCTATGCCCCCGGCCTGATTGGCGCGGTGCTGGTGGGCGTCAACTTTGCCAAGGGGGCCGCCCTGGCGCTGAACCTCCCCCTGATTCCGGTCCACCACGTCCGGGGGCATATTGCCGCCAATTACATTACCCACCCCGATTTGGAGCCCCCCTTTGTATGTCTGTGTGTCTCCGGCGGCACCACCGCCATTGTGGATGTGCGCTCCTACACGGAGATGGAGGTGCTGGGGGGCACCCGGGACGACGCGGCGGGCGAGTGCTTTGACAAGGTGGCCCGGGTGCTGGGCATCGGCTACCCCGGCGGCGGGCCCATGGACCGGCTGGCCGACGGCGGAGACGACAGCCGGTACGAGCTGCCCCGGGCCCATGTGGCGGGCCACGAGCTGGACATGTCCTTCTCCGGTCTGAAAACCGCCAGTCTGAACCTGATTCACAACGCCCAGCAGAAGGGGGAAACCCTGGATCTGCCCTCCTTTGCCGCCAGCTTCGGCCGGGCGGTCAGCGACTCCCTGGTCCCCCGGGTTATGGCCGCCGCACGGCAGAAGGGCTATGGCCGGGTGGCGGTGGCGGGCGGCGTGGCCGCCAACCGCCGTATCCGCGCCGATCTGCAGGCGGCCTGCGCCCAGAGCGGGGACCGGCTGTTCCTGCCGGAGCTGAAATACTGCGGCGACAACGCCGCTATGATTGGCTGTCAGGGATACTACGAGTGGAAGGCCGGCCGCACGGCCGGCCTGGACCTCAACGCCTACGCCACCCGGGACATTGCGCTGGGATAGCAGCGGCGCTGTCGCCGGGGCCCCATCGCAGATGGGGCGGCCCGCAGGCCGTAAATTCACAGCGGAGCGGAGAATTTGCGCAGGGCGAATTTACTTCGCCCGAGCATTCAAATCGGAGGGGCCCCCATGAAGCCGTGCTTCATGGGGAACACAACGCCGCTATGATTGGCTGTCAGGGATACTACGAGTGGAAGGCCGGCCGCACGGCCGGCCTGGACCTCAACGCCTACGCCACCCGGGATATCGCCCTGGGATAGTCCCCATACTCCGGCCGGAGCCCAGCGCCAGCGGGTCCGGCCGGAAGAGGAGGAGCGACGAAGTGAGCGAGCTTTTGTGCCTGCACGGAAGCGAGGGATACGCAGTCCGCGACGACGAGAATGCCTGCGCCACCCGGGAGATTGCCCTGGGATAATGGCGGCGCTCCTTCCTCCGGCAAAATTCTTTTCATACCCACACATTGGGCGGCGGAGCCGCTCCATGTGTGGGTATCTTTCTGCGTGCCGGGCCGCCTGTCTCGTCCGGATGGTGGCAGGCAGGCCATTTCCGCCTGTTTTTTTGCCTCTATTTTTATTATGTAACCCTTTGCTCCGCTTATTTTCTCTTCCTCTTTTTTCCGTGCCATGTAAAATCTGCGCAAAATCATGGTTTGTCCCCATATTCTCCACAGGGTTGTGGAAAACCCTGTGGAAATTGTGTATAACTTTTCCTTCCAGCTCATTACAGGTCTCCGTTATGTAAATTGCACGCCGTCCGAATCCCATCTTTCCCGCCCGCGCCGCACCTTTTCCGCCCGCAGCCATGGTGCGTCCGTCTGTGGGAAAACAGGCGCATTTTTACTGGAAATACCGCATTTTCCTCTTGACAGCGGCGGAAGCCTGTGCTAAACTTATCGGGCAAAAGAAAGCAGGCACGGTCCCCGTCCTCACCCCAGGCCAGCGCCAACGGGTTAACATGGAATCACGCCGCCGGATTGTCCGGCGCGGTTTTGTTGTGGTGCGGGAGCTTTGTCGGCTGCCGCATTTTATTTTTGTTTGGAGGTGCTTTCCCATCGCTAACACAGGTCATCAAACCAATGAAGAAATCCGGGACAAGGAGGTCCGCCTGATCTCTGAGTCCGGCGAGCAGCTGGGCATTATGTCCTCCCAGGAGGCCCTGCGCCTGGCTGAGGAGCACAATCTGGATCTGGTCAAAATCTCCCCCAACGCCGTTCCGCCCGTGTGCAAGCTTATGGACTACGGCAAGTATCGGTTCGAGCAGACCAAGCGCGAGAAGGAAGCCCGCAAGAATCAGCGCGTGGTGGAGGTCAAGGAGATCCGGATGTCCCCCAGCATTGATGTCAACGACTTCAATGTCAAGCTGAGAAACGCTCAAAAGTTTTTGTCCGAGGGCAACCGCTGCAAGGTCACCGTGCGCTTCCGCGGCCGTGAAATGGCCCATACCAATATCGGCCAGGATCTGCTGCTGAAGTTTGCCGAGGAGTGCGGCGAGATTGCCGTGATGGACAAAAGCCCCAAGCTTGAGGGACGGCACATGTCCATTTTCCTGTCCCCCAAGCCCGCCAAAGAGGCGAAAAAGTAAGGAGTAAAGGAGTTCTCTGTTATGCCGAAGATTAAAATCAAGACTCACAGCGGCGCCAAGAAGCGCTTCTCCCTCACGAAGACCGGCAAGGTTAAGCGCGCCATGACCAAGAAGCGCCACCTGCTCAACGGTCACGGCAAGACTACCAAGCTCAAGCGGGCTCTGCGCGGCACCACCTATGCCGACAAGACCAACGAGGCCGCCATCAAGCGCATGATCCTGTACAAGTAAGACGAGGGAGGTAACAAACAATGGCAAGAGTCAAGGGCGCGATGATGACGCGCAAGAGAAGAAATAAAATTCTGAAGATGGCCAAGGGCTACTGGGGCTCCAAGTCCAAGCACTTCAAGATGGCCAACCAGGCCGTGATGAAGTCCGGCGTCTATGCCTACACCGGCCGCAAGCTGAAGAAGCGCGACTTCCGTCAGCTGTGGATCACCCGGATTAACGCCGCCTGCAAGCTCAACGGCATGAATTATTCCACCTTTATGAACGGCCTGAAGAAGGCCGGCATCGTCATCAACCGCAAGATGCTGGCTGAGCTGGCTGTCAACGACAAGGCCGCTTTTGTGCAGCTCACTGAGACCGCCAAAAAGGCCCTGGCCTAAGTTTTTGTTCCGGCGCCGCGCTGCGGCGCCGGAATTCTTTTCATTACGAACCAGCGGCGTATCAATTTCAATCAATTGATACGCCGCTGGTTTGCTTATTCCATATTGTATGTATCGCACTAAAACACGTATTCGGCCGTTCTCTGCCCCTGCCGATAGCGGCTGTGCAGCTCCTCCTGCAGCTTTTTATCCGGATCCAGATAGAGCCGGTGGGCATAGCCGTCCATCAGGGCCCAATGCCCGTCCCACTCCTCTCCAATGTCCACCTCAGCCATTGCCGGGATCTGATACGCCTGGAGCAGCATAGCGGTGTGGCTGTCCACACTGCCGCGCTGGGACACCACCGCAAGCACGTGGCGCCGCTTGAAGGTCACAACCTCGCTGGGCAAAAACTCTCGTGAGACCAGAATTGCCGGCTCGTCCAGCCTGGGCACCGGCCAGCCGCCCACCAAAATCCGGAGAACCCGGCGGGAAATATCCCGAAAATCCGCGCCCCGCGCCCGCATATAGTGGCTGTCCATGGCGGCAAACTCTGCCGCAATGCGCTCGCCGGTCTGATATACGGCGTACTCCGCCGTGACGCCCTCTTCCCGCAGCATCCGGTTGGCCGTCTCCACAAAATTTTCGTCCTCCAGCAGCATTGCGTGGATGGAAAAGATAGAAGCGGTCTCCTCCCCTATTTCACTCAGTGCCTGACCATAAAGTCCGGCCAGCTCCAGTACCGCCTGGCTTTCTGCCACATGCAGCCGCTGCGCCTCCTCCTGCCAGCTCCCCATAGCATAGCGCCGGAACTGGGGCAGGCGGCGGTGATAAAAGCGCAGCTTTCCTGTTACAACCTGCTGTATAATTGCTCCGCCTGTTAAGACCCGCACACGCTCACCCCCGTCGAAACTGCTCGGCTGGGAAAAAAGTTCCCGTGATGCTTTCTTTTGATTATAGCTTTGCTCTTTCCCTTTGTAAATTAGCAGATTGTCCCAAACGCCGGTCTGATTCCAAATCCCTTTTGTGAATTTCATAATTTTCTCCCTTTTCGACGATGATTTTCAGCGTTTCTTACAATTTTGAAAAAAAATTTTACTTTACTTGATTAAACTGCCGTGGTATAATAACAGCATATTCTTTGCATTTCCCATTTATGAACAATATCAGGAGGTCTTTTTTCATGGTTTCTGAGCGCATGCTGGGCCTTGGCACTGCCCGTTCTGTCATCCGCGAACTGTTTGAATATGGAAAGCAGCGCGCCGCTGTCGTCGGCCCTGAAAATGTATTTGATTTTTCTCTGGGGAATCCCAGTGTTCCCGCTCCCGCCGAGGTGAACCAAACCGCAATCCGTATTCTGCAGGAACAGCCCGATTTGATCCACTGCTACACCAGCGCCCAGGGTGACGCCGCCGCCCGCCAGCGCTTTGCCGACTCCCTCAACCGCCGGTTTGGCGGGGACTATACCGCAGACCAGCTTTATATCACGGTCGGGGCCGCCGCCTCTCTCTGCTGCGTTTTCGCCGGTCTGACCTGTCCCGGGGATGAGTTTGTGGTGTTTGCCCCCTATTTCCCCGAGTACAAGGTATTTATCGAGGGGGCCGGGGCCAAGATGGTTCTGATTCCGCCGGAAATCGAGCACTTCCAGATTGATTTTGACGCCTTCCAGCGCGCCATTACCCCCCACACCAAGGGCGTTGTGGTCAATACGCCCAACAACCCCTCCGGCGTCGTCTACTCCAGGGAGACTCTGGAACGGCTGGCCTCTATCCTGACCGCCAAGAGCCAGGAATACGGCCACCCCATCTATCTCATTTCGGACGAGCCCTACCGCGAAATTGTCTTCGGCGGCTTCCAGGCCCCCTGGATCCCCCATATTTACAAGGACACCATTGTGTGCTATTCCTTCTCCAAATCCCTGTCCCTGCCCGGCGAGCGTCTGGGCTACATTCTGGTCCCCGGGCAGGTAACCGACGCGGACGATGTATATGCCGCCGTGGCCGGGGCCGGGCGTTCCCTTGGCTATGTGAATGCCCCCAGCCTGTTCCAGCAGGTCACATCTTTGTGCTGTGACTTGACCTCCGACCTGTCGGTGTACGAGCGCAACTGCAAGCTGCTGGTCACCGCACTGCGGGAGATGGGCTACCACGTGGCCGAGCCCGGCGGCGCGTTCTACCTCTTCCCCCGCACGCTGGAGCCCGACGACGTGGCCTTCAGCGAGCGCGCCAAGCAGTTCGATCTGCTCCTGGTCCCCGGCTCCGGCTTCGGCGCTCCCGGCCATGTCCGCATCGCCTACTGTGTCCAGACCGAGATGATCGAGCGGGCCCTGCCTAAATTCCAGGCCCTGGCCGACTCCTATCGATAACAGCCCGCAGTCCTGCACTGCGGCGCCCGCTTTAATACCATCCGGCGCGGGAAATTGAAGATTTCCCGCGCCCCAGCTTGCCAAAAAAGCCCTCCTGCAAGGAGTTCCGTCGTCCGCAGACGACGGAATAAAATATAATCTCGTCATTTCCGGGGACATGTGCCTCGGAAATGACACCACTCACGCAAGACGGGACGACTTTTCCGCAAGGAATCGAGTCCCGTCTTGCGTGTTTACTTTCTCGAAAAATCGGCTTGTCAATTTCGATAGATTGACAAGCCGATTTTTCGACAGTCTCCGGCGCGGGAAATTCTGAATTTCCCGCGCCCTTCTTTTCCATCCGCAGAAAATAAAATCTCCTCTCTCCTGATTTTCTTATTGACACAGAGTGAAAACTGTGATAAACTATGTAAGTCTCAAAGGTCGAGACTGGGAGCCACACCTACAATATGCCGGAGTGGCGGAATTGGCAGACGCCCGGGACTTAAAATCCCGTGGGAGC
>JAHYYS010000076.1 GCA_019424865.1 bacterium | reverse complement strand
CTTCGAGCGCTTCGTGGTGGGCTCCTCCAACAAGTTTGCCCACGCCGCCGCCCGGGCGGTGGCGGACAACCCGGGGCAGAGCTATAACCCCCTGTTCATCTACGGGGAATCCGGCCTGGGCAAAACCCACCTTCTGTACGCCATCGCCCACACCATCCATGACAACCACCCGGACTACAAGGTGGTATACATCAAGGGCGATACCTTCACCAACGAGCTGATCCAGGCCATCCGGGAGGGGCGCAACCAGGAGTTCCGGGAGAAGTACCGGGGCGCCGACGTGTTTTTGATGGACGACGTGCAGTTCATCGCCGGCCGCGACTCCACCCAGGAGGAGATGTTCCACACCTTCAATACCCTCTACGAGCTGAGAAAACAGATCGTCTTCACCTCCGACCGGCCGCCCAAGGAGATGCTGCGGCTGGAGGACCGGCTGAAAACCCGGTTTGAGTGGGGCCTGCTGGCGGACATCCAGCCCCCCGACTATGAGACCCGCATGGCCATCATCAAAAACAAGGCCATCCGCATGGGGGTGGAGCTGCCCGAGTTCCTGCTTCAGCTCATCGCCGAAAACATCACCGCCAACGTGCGGCAGATCGAGGGCACCGTCAACAAAATCATGGCCTATCAGGATCTCATGGGCGACTCGGTGAGCAAGGACACCGTCGTCCGGGCGGTGAAGGACATGTTCAAGGACAAGTCGGACATTGTGCCCACCGCCGACGTCATCATCGACGAGGTATGCAAGTTCTATAACGTGGAGCCCGCCGTGCTGCGGGGGCAGGGCCGCTCCAAGGATATCTCCCTGGCCCGGCAGATTGCCATGTACCAGATCCGCCGCATGACCAACCTGTCCCTGAAGGAGATCGGCAAGGAGTTTGACAACCGGGACCACACCACCGTCCTCCACTCCATCGAACGGATTGAGGATCTGATCAAAACCGACCCGGAAAAGGCGGAGATTATCAAGGACATCACCGCCAACATCAATATCCGGTACGAGTAAGCCTTCCGCTTTTTCGTCCCTCCGCGCCCAAATTATCCACACTTAAATGTGGACTGTGTGTGGACGAATGTGGAGAATCTGCCCGTTCTCCACACCCCCGCAAAAACCGCCCCGTTTTCTCCACACCCCCTGTGGAGCCGCTTTTCTTAGCGCCCCAAGGCTTTTCGGCCTTTTTCCACATAAATTCCGCCTACGGGCTACTGTTACTAAAAAATTATCCTTTCCTCTGCGAAAGGCGCAGAGAAAGAGACTGGAGGAAGTCCCATGAAATTTTCCTGCGAGAAGGCCCTGCTCTCCACCGCAGTGGCCGTTACCTCCCGGGCGGTGGCCGCAAAAAGCTCCATCCCCGCCATGGAGGGCATTCTGATCGAAGCGGGCGCCCAGCTGCGCCTCACCGGATATAACCTGGAAACCGGGATTCAGGCCGCCGTCCCTGCTGAAATCAGGGAGAAGGGCTCCCTGGTCCTCTCCGCCCGCCTGTTCGGGGAGATCGTGCGGAAGATGCCCGACGACGTGGTGGTCTTCTCCTCTGACGGATATATGGTCAACATCAAGTGCGGCCTGTCTGAATTCAATATTCTGGGCACCGACCCGGAGGAGTTCCCGGAGCTGCCCTCGGTGGAGCAGCAGAACGCCTTCACCCTGTCCCAGCCGGCATTGAGATCCATGATTTCCCAGACCCTCTTTGCCGTCAGCGACAACGAGAGCCGGCCCATTCATACCGGCTCCCTCTTCGAGGTGGAGGAGGACTCCCTGACGGTGGTGTCGGTGGACGGCTATCGCCTGGCCCTGCGCAGGGAAAAGCTGGAAGAGCACAAGGGGGCCCCCTCCTTCTCCTTTGTGGTGCCCGGGTCCGCCCTGAGCGAGGTGGAGAAGATCTGCTCTGGCGAGGAGTCGGTCCAGGTGATCCAGGGCCAGCGCCACATCCTGTTCCAGACCGGATCCATTCTGCTGGTGTGCCGCCGGCTGGAGGGGGAGTTTTTGGCCTATCGCAACGCCATCCCCCGGAACAACCCCATCCACGTGGAGTGCGAGGCCCGGGCCCTGCTCTCCTCCATCGAGCGGGTGTCCCTGATTATCAGCGAAAAGCTGAAAAGCCCCCTGCGCTGTGTCTTCGGCGACGGGATGGTGTCCATCACCACCAAGACGGCCATTGGCGACGCCGCGGATCAGTGCGTCATCAGCGGGGACGGCCAGGGGCTGGAGATCGGCTTTAACAATAAATATCTGATGGACGCCCTGAAAAACGCCCCCGCCGACAAGCTGCGGCTGGAGTTCTCCACCGGCGTGGCCCCCTGTGTGATCCTGCCCGCCGAGGGGGAGGAGAACTTTATCTATATGGTGCTGCCGGTGCGCCTGAAGGCCAACTGAGGGCGGGGGACAGAGTATGGAACTTCGGCCTTATCTGCGCAAAGCCCAGTTTTATGAGACGGACGGCATGGGAATCATCTACCATGGAAATTATATCCACTGGATGGAGGAGGCCCGCACGGATTTGATGGACCAAATCGGCTGGAGCTACCGCCGCGCGGTGGAGGCGGGCATTGACATTGCCCTGACCGATATCTCCTGCCACTACCAGACCATGACCCGGTTCGGGGAGACCATGGCCATTGAGACGGCCATCACAAAGCTGACGCCGGCCAGGATGGAGCTGTCCTACCGCATGACGGACGCGGAAACCGGGGCGCTCCACGCCGCGGGGACTTCCTCCCACTTCTTTTATGATCGAAACCAGGGCTGCCCGGTGGCGCTGAAAAAGGCGCTGCCGGAGCTGTATCAGCTGCTGCAGTCCCTGGTTCAGAAATAGGATGCGCCCAGGCTGCCGTCCGGGCGGAAGGGTCCGCCGGAGGGCAGGATGGAAAGAGAGAGGGTTTACGGATGGAGACACACGAGATACAGATTCACACCGAATTTATCAAGCTGCAGGATCTTTTGAAATTTTCCGGCGCAGTGGAGACCGGGGGCGACGCCAAGCGGATTATCCAGGAGGGCCGGGTGGCCGTCAACGGGGAGACCTGCACCATGCGGGGCAAAAAGCTGCGCCCGGGGGACCGGGCGGCCATTGACGGGGAGACGGAGCTGCTGGTCCGATGATCCTCAAATCGCTGGAGCTGGACTTTTTCCGCAACTACACCCACCTGGAGGCCTCCTTCGACCCCCGGGTGAACCTGATTTACGGGGACAACGCCCAGGGCAAGACCAACCTGCTGGAGGCCATCGGCTATCTGTCCTCCGCCCGCTCCCACCGGGCCCGGTATGACCGGGAGATGATTATGATGGGGGTGGACTCCGCCTTTCTCAGGGGGGAGGCGGACAGCCGGGGGCGCACCTTCACCCTGGAGGCCAGGCTGTTCCGGGGAAAGGGCCGGCAGCTGTACTCCAACGGGGTGCGGCTGAAGACCGCCGGGGAGCTGTCCGGCATCCTGTATACCGTCCTCTTCTGCCCGGAGGACCTCTACCTCATCCGGGAGGGGGGCGCCGCCCGGCGGAAGTTTCTGGACAGCGCCATCTGCCAGCTGCGGCCCCGGTATGCCGCCGCCCTGGCGGAATACAACCGGCTGTATGAACACAAGACCCGCATCCTGCGGGACTGGCCGGAGAATCCCTCCCTGCTGGAGACCCTGGACGATTTCAGCCTGCGGATGGCCCAGACGGGGGCCATCCTGATCCATTACCGGGCCCACTTTATCAAGCGCCTGCGGGAGCACGCCCCGGTGATCCACCGGGACTTTTCCGGCGGGCGCGAGGAGCTGGGGCTGCGGTATGAGACGGTGTCCACGGTGGAGGAGCCGCTGTGCTCCCCCCGGGAGATCCTGCCCCAGCTGCTCGCCCACCAGCAGAGCCACCGGCAGGCGGAGCTGGACGCCCGGCAGTGCCTGTCCGGCCCCCACAAGGACGACCTGGCGGTGGAAATCAATGGGAGCTCCGCCAAGACCTATGGCTCCCAGGGCCAGACCCGCACCGCCGCCCTGTCCCTGAAGCTGGCCCAGCGGGAGATTTTTCAGGAGGAGACCGGGGAGTGGCCCGTGCTGCTGCTGGACGACGTGCTCAGCGAGCTGGACCCCCGGCGGCAGGCCTTTGTGCTCAACCGCATCCGGGGCGGCCAGGTGTTCATCACCTGCTGCGAGGAAGAAAAACTAGAGGGGTTAGAGGGCGGCAAAGCGTTCCATATCCGGAACGGGTCCGTGGTGAGGAACACCTGACACCAGCGCGCAGCGCTGTAAATTCGAAGCCCGAGGGGGCTGAGAATTTCCGGAGGGCGAATTTACTTCGCCCGAGGATTTTAATCTGTAAGGGGCCCCACAGGGCTGCGCCCTGTGGGAGGTTCATCACCTGCTGCGAGGAAGAAAAATTAGAGGGGTTAGAGGGCGGCAAGGCGTTCCATATCCGGAACGGGTCCGTGGTGAGGAATACCTGATATCAGCGCGCAGCGCTGTAAATTCGAAGCCCGAGGGGGCTGAGAATTTCCGGAGGGCGAATTTACTTCGCCCGAGGATTTTAATCTGTAAGGGGCCCCACAGGGCTGCAAAGCCGCGAGGGGGATGGGGAACACAAGAAACCTGTTGGATCCCTCTGCGGAACGCCCGGACAGAAAGGAGAAAGCATGCCCATCGTACTTGGTTTTTTCTGTCTGCTCCCCCTGCTGCTGGGGATTTTGCTGGAATACCTGTGCTGCCGCCTGCCAAGGCGGCGGATCTGGCGGGCCCTCCCCCCTGTCCTGGCCCTGGTCTTTGCCGCGGCTGTGGGCGTGGGCCGGTGGAATATGTGGGAGGACGAGACCGTCTCCCCCCTGACCCAGCTGGTGCTGTTCCCCGGCCTGCCGGCGGTGTTTCTGCTGCTGGGCTGTTATCTGGGGTGGCGGCTGTGGAAGTACCTGTGGACGCCGCGGATTATCCGTCCCCGGTAGAAGGGTAAAAGGGGGAGCTGCTGTTTGTATCTGCACTTGGGTCAGTCTGTTGTCGTCCCCTATGGGGAGATTTTGGGAATTTTTGATTTGGACAACGCCAGCTGGGCCTATAAGACCCGGGAGTTTCTGGAGCAGTGCGAGCGGGAGGGCCGGACGGTCTGGCTGGGCGGTGACCTGCCCCGCTCCTTTATCCTGGTGGGCCGGGGAAAGGAGAAGCCCACCGTCTATATCTCCCAGCTGTCCCCGGCGGCCCTGCTCAGCCGGGCGGAGCGCGGACCATTGGAATAAACGTATCAAAACGGAGGATTTGTGTTATGGAAAAGATTCAGTATCTGTGGAAGGACCGCAAGCGCTATTTCGGCCTGCCCCTGTCCTTTACCCGCTACCGCCTGAGCGAGGACCGGATTTTTGTGGAGAAGGGCTTTCTCAACATCCATGTGGAGGAGGTGCTGCTCTACCGGGTGCGGGATCTGGAGCTGCAGCTGAAGCTGACCCAGCGGATCTTTGGCGTGGGAACGGTGTGCGTCCACTCCTCGGACAAGACGGCGCCGGACCTTTATCTGCTGAATGTCAAGCACCCCCGGGAGGTCAAGGAGCTGATCTTCCGCCAGGTGGAGCAGGAGAAGGATCAGCGGCGCATGCGCACCATGGAGATGGTGGGGGCCCAGGACGACGAGGAACCCCAGGACGCAGTGCAGGAGGAGCTGGAGCAGGACTGAGGGAGTTGAGACATTCACCAAGAAATGAGGAGAAGAGAGATGGAGAGAGGGAGCACATTGTCCCGGGCCGCGGCGGCGGTGATTCTGCTTTTGTCCCTTCTGGTTTCCTGCGGACAGAGTCAGGAATCCAGATGGCAGGAGCAATATGACCTGGGCATGCGGTACCTGTCCCAGGGAAATTATCAGGAGGCTGTCATTGCCTTCACCGCGGCCATTGAGATCGATCCCAAACGGGCGGAGGCCCTGATCGGACGAGGCGACGCCTATGTCCTGCTGGGGGAGACCGAAGACAACCTGTCCGCCGCCCTGGCAGATTATCAGGCGGCGCTGGAGCTGGACGAGACTCTGGTTTCTGCCTGGCTGGGTCTGGCGGATGTGTATGTCCTTCAGGGGGAGTATGACCGGGCTTTGGAGATTTTGCAGGAGGCTCTGGAAAAGACAGGGCAGGACCCCGACATCCAGGACCAGCTGAACCGGCTGGAGGAGGAGACCGGGTCGCCCCAGGCCTTATTCGAGGCCTTTTTGGAGCAGGAGGGCTACTCCGAACTTCAGGACAGCTGGATCTACGGCGTTCCCAGCGAATACGCCCTTTTGGATGTGAATGGGGACGGATGGGAGGAGCTGATTCTCAGCGGCGGGAACGGCACCGGGTTTTTCAACTATGCGGTTTTTGTATGCAGCCGGGAGAGCCGTGAGATTGCCCCGGCCATGATTGGGAGCGATGCTCTCTATGAGGGGGAAAACGCCGGGTCTGTGTCCCAGTACTACGGCACCCTATACTACTCCCCCCAGTACCAGGCCCTGGTGTATACCGAGCTGAACAACGGCTCCATGTTCGGCGGCTTTGGCTACCACACCCTGGAGGAGGAGCGGATTGGGCTGGCATTCAGCGTGAATTTCGAGGTGGACTATGCCACCCGGCAGCAATCCTATGACCTGTACCGGGACGGGGTGTCCCAGCCGCTGACCCAGGCGCAGTATCAGGACTATCTGGATGAGCGGGAGCCGGTGGAATTTGTCCCCCTGCCCGCCCCGCAGGCCAGCAGCAAGCCGGATCTGGCCCAGTATATGGGCACGGATCTCCAGCAGCTTGCGGCCATGTTTGAGGGCATGGAGAACGCCGGAGCCACAGACGGGACCACGGAATACAGCAATGGGACCATCATCATCAGCGACTCCTTTGGAAATTCGCAGGTGGGATATATCTCCATAAACGGGCCGTGTGAATACGCCATCTGCGGCGTTGAGTACGGCATGTCCTGGGATGATGCATGCCGCCTGACAGAGGCACGCAGCCAGTCTGTTTTGTCCCGGACAGATTCCCATGTACGTTATGTCCTGGAAGATCGGACCATCCTTGGCATTTATACCGCGGATGGAGAGACGGTAAGCAGCATCAACTATTTTGCGCCGGAATAAGGGGGCGTGACCCGCCGGAGGGGCTTTCGGTCTGTCTGGAAGCCGCTCCGGCGCGGGGGAGAAAAAAGCAGGGAGCTCTGCCGCGCCAGGCGCGTGGGAACGGGGAGTCCCGCACCCAGGCGCCCAGCGCGGCGGCACGAACACAAGCGGAGGTTTTTATGTCTGAATTCAACGAGCAGAACGAGCTGAACACCACCCAGGTGGACCACGAGTACGGCGGATCTGAAATTCAGGTCCTGGAGGGCCTGGAGGCAGTACGCAAGCGCCCGGGCATGTACATCGGCTCCACCAGCGAGTCGGGTCTGCATCACCTGGTATACGAGATTGTGGATAACTCCATTGACGAGGCCCTGGCCGGCTACTGCACCGACATCACGGTGACCATCAACCCGGGCAACACCATCACCGTCACCGACAACGGCCGGGGCATCCCGGTGGACATCCAGCCCCAGACGGGCCGGCCCGCCCTGGAGGTGGTCTTCACCGTCCTCCACGCCGGCGGCAAGTTCGGCGGCGGCGGCTACAAGGTGTCCGGCGGCCTGCACGGCGTGGGCGCCAGCGTGGTAAACGCCCTCTCCGAGTGGCTGGAGGTCCAGGTCCACAAAAACGGGGAAATTTACGAGATGAAGTTTGCCCGGGGAAAGATCACCCAGGAAATGAAGGTGGTGGGCAAGACCGACCACACCGGCACCACCGTCACCTTCAAGCCCGACCCGGAGATGTTCGACACCCTGGAGTATAACTACGAGACCCTGCACACCCGCATGCGGGAGGAGGCCTTCCTCAACGCCGGCCTGCGCATCCAGACGGTGGACCTGCGCCCGGGGCAGGAGCAGGAGGACGACATGTGCTATGAGGGGGGCATCCGGGAGTTTGTCTCCTTTATCAACCGGAACAAGGATCCCCTCCACGCCGAGGTCATCTATATGTCCGGCGCCCGGGAGGACTCCATGGCCGAGGTGGCCATGCAGTATAACGACGGCTACAGCGAGATTATGGTCTCCTTCGCCAACAACGTCCACACCCCGGAGGGCGGCATGCACGAGGAGGGCTTCAAGCGGGCCCTGACCAACGTGCTCAACGCCTACGGCCGGAAAATCAAGCTGCTTAAGGACGACGAAAAGGTGTCCGGCGAGGACTGCCGGGAGGGCCTGACCGCTGTGATCTCCGTCAAGCTCACCGAGGCCCAGTTCGAGGGCCAGACCAAGGCCAAGCTGGGCAACAGCGAGATGCGCACCCTGGTCAACTCCATCGTCTCGGAAAAGCTGGAGACCTATCTGGAGGAGAACCCCGCCGTGGGCCGGGCCATTCTGGACAAGGCCCTCACCGCCAACCGGGCCCGGGAGGCCGCCCGCAAGGCCCGTGAGTCCATCCGGAGAAAAACCGCTCTGGGCGGCGCCGCCATGCCGGACAAGCTCCGGGACTGCAACGAGGCAAACCCCGAGCTCACCGAGCTGTACATCGTCGAGGGCGATTCCGCAGGCGGCTCGGCCACCCAGGGCCGGGACAGCCGCTTCCAGGCCATCCTTCCCCTGTGGGGCAAGATGCTCAACGTGGAAAAGGCCCGGGCGGACAAGGTGTACGGCAACGACAAGCTCCAGCCGGTGATCACCGCCCTGGGGGCGGGCATCGGGGAGGAATTTGATCCCGCCAAGCTGCGCTATCACAAGGTTATCATCATGGCCGATGCCGACGTGGACGGGGCCCACATCCGCACTTTGCTGCTCACCTTCTTCTTCCGCTTTATGCGGCCCCTGATTGAGCAGGGCTATGTGTACTCCGCCGTCCCGCCCCTGTACAAGCTGACCCGGGGCAAGACGGTGCGGGTGGCCTTCTCCGACGAGGAGCGGGACCAGGTGTCCGCCGAGCTGCGGGGGGACAACCCCAACACCAAGGTGGTCATCAGCCGCTTCAAGGGCCTGGGCGAGATGGACCCCCACGAGCTGTGGGAGACCACCATGGACCCGGAAAAGCGCACCCTGCGGCGCATTGAGCTGGATGACGCCGTGGCCGCCGACGCCACCTTCAACGTCCTGATGGGCGAGAAGGTGGAGCCCCGGAAGGAGTTTATTGAGCGCAACGCCAAGTACGCCGTCAATCTGGACTATTGATGGGGAAAACGGACCGGACCCCAGAGTTGAGGAGGGAGAGAAGATGACGCGCCTTTCCGCCTCCCTTTGGAAAAACATCCCGCCCTATCCGGCCTCCATGGCCGCCGCAGCTGCCGCGGCTGTGCTCTTTGCTGCCATTCAGCTGCTGTGCTGGCAAAGCCGGAGGGCGGTATGGATCCGGCTTATGCCCCTTTGGCTTGCCCTCTGCGCCGCCGGAGCGAGCTTGCTGTGCGTCATCAATCTGTTCCATCCCCATGAGATGGGATATATCCTGTTTTGCGCGCTGGCCTGTGTGCTGGGCTGTCTGGCCGGGCTGGTCCTGGGCGGAGCAGGGAGAACATAATCTTGCCCGGAAGACGCCGGAACTGGGGCAGGTCCAACACGTTGACGCACACAGGCGGCTGTCCCCAGCTGCCCATCCCATAAACTATGCCTTTGCGGGCCGGCGGGGACGCCGGCCCCTACGAGGAGGAGATACCACCCATGAGTAAAAAACCTCAGTACGACCCCGAGGAGATCCGCTATCCCAACCAGATCATTGTCAACTCCCCCCTGGTCCCGGAGATGGAGAAATCCTATATTGAATACGCCATGTCGGTCATCAAGAGCCGGGCCCTGCCCGACGTGCGGGACGGCCTGAAGCCCGTCCACCGCCGCATCCTCTACGCCATGTACGAGGACGGCCTGACCGCGGACAAGCCCTTTAAAAAGTCGGCCACCTGCGTGGGCGACGTGCTGGGCCGCTACCACCCCCACGGGGACCAGAGCGTCTATGACGCCCTGGTGCGCCTGGCCCAGGACTTTTCCATGCGCTATCCCCTGGTGGACGGCCACGGCAACTTCGGCTCCATCGACGGAGACCCCCCGGCCGCCTACCGGTACACCGAGGCCCGCATGTCCAAGCTCTCCGACGAGATGCTGCGGGACATCGAAAAGGAGACGGTGGACTGGGACCCCAACTTTGACGAGACAAAGAAGGAGCCCCGGGTCCTCCCCTCCCGCTTCCCCAACCTGCTGGTGAACGGCTCCAGCGGCATCGCCGTGGGCATGGCCACCAACATCCCCCCCCACAACCTCACCGAGGTGATCAACGCCGTTATCTGTGTGCTGGATGACCCGGAGGCCACCCTGTCCGACCTGATGGAGCACATCAAGGGCCCGGACTTCCCCACCCGGGGCATTATCATGGGCCGCAGCGGCATCCGGGCGGCCTATGCCACCGGCCGGGGCCGCATTGTGGTCCGGGCGCGGCACGAGTTTGAGGAGTTCGGCAAGGACCGCACCCGCATCATCATCACCGAGATCC
>JAHYYS010000075.1 GCA_019424865.1 bacterium | reverse complement strand
GACGACTTCCACGCCGTGGCCGACGAGCGCATGGCCCGTGAGCTGGTGGAGCAGCGCAAGCACGAGCAGAAGAGCGCCCTGAACAGCAACGTGGGCAAGGTCACCCTGGAGGATCTGTTCAGCCAGATCCAGGCCGGCGAGATGAAGACCCTGAATATCATTGTCAAGGCCGACGTCCAGGGCTCCGCCGAGGCGGTGAAGGCCTCTCTGGAGAAGCTGTCCAACGAGGAGGTCCGGGTGCGGGTCATCCACTGCGCCGTGGGCGCCATCAGCGAGAGCGACGTGATGCTGGCCTCCACCTCGGGCGCCATCATCGTGGGCTTCAACGTCCGGCCCGACGCCAATGCCAAGGAGTCTGCCGCCCGCATGAACGTGGACATGCGGATGTACCGGGTCATCTACGACGCCATCAACGAGGTGGAGGCGGCCATGAAGGGCATGCTTGCCCCCAAGTTCCAGGAGGTGGACCTGGGCCGGGCCGAGGTGCGCAATGTATTCCGCATCACCGGCGTTGGCATGGTGGCCGGCTGCTATGTGCTGGAGGGCAAGATGCAGCGCAACGCCCAGATGCGCCTGCTGCGGGACAACGTGGTCATCTACGACGGCGCCATCGCCTCGCTCCAGCGCTTCAAGGACAGCGTGAAGGAGGTCGCCGCCGGCTACGAGTGCGGCATCACCTTTGAGAAGTTCCAGGATATCAAGGAAGGCGACATTGTGGAAGCCTTCATCATGGAGGAGATTGAGCGGTAAAACCAAACCGGAGCCCAACGAAGTGGGTCCAGTTTGGAGCGGACGATAGCGCAGCGGCTTATCTCATGGAACAAATTGAACGATAACAAGCCAATTGAAATCGACCCAAAGGCACGGGGCGGGCGATAGCGCCCGCCCCGTTGTCGATTTTTTGATGCCGCTGGCCGCCCGTCGAGCACCGCTCAGGGTGTATGTTAGAAAACTTAGGCGCAAATTATCCTGTAAAAGCACCTGACCGTCAACTGAGCAGAGTGGCAGCGAGGACGGTTAGAGCCCATTCCCGAGGGCACCGCGCCGGCCGCAAGTGCCAGCGCCGCAGAAATGCTCCCCAGCGTCCGGGCCATAAGGTCTGCCCCCGGCATAACAGCGCCTCAGACAATATACTCGTGATCCCCCCTCAAAAGGAGAAATCCGCTCTGATCTGCAAACACTACCAGGTATCCGCGGACTATCTGCCGGGCTTTCAAGACGAGGAGGCCCGCCGAACCGCCTGTGTCTGCCGCGGCACGGCGGCAGACGCTTTGTCCCAAAGGAGGAATTTTGTATGGCAAGCAATCGTATCGGCCGCATCAATGAGGAAATTCAGCGGGAGCTGGCGGCGCTTATCCCCACGGTGAAGGACCCCCGGGTCACGGGGATGATCTCGGTGACGGCGGTGGAGGCCACGCCGGATTTGAAATATGCCAAGATCTATGTCAGCGTCCTGGACAAGGCCAACGAGACCCAGGTGCTCAAGGGCCTGAAATCCGCCGGGGGCTATCTGCGCCGGGAGCTGGGCCGCACCCTGAACCTGCGCAATACCCCGGAGCTGACCTTTGTGCCCGACGACTCCATTGACCGCGGGGCCCATATTCTGGCCATGCTCCGCGACCCGGAGATTGTCAAGCCCGCCAATCCGGCCAACGAGCACATCCATCTGGAGGACGAGGAGGAGGCACCATGACCTATCAGGAGGCCGCCGGCTTTCTGCTGGCCCACGACCATTATCTGATTTTAACCCACCTGCGCCCCGACGGGGACACGGTGGGCTGCGCGGCCGGTCTGTGCCGCGCCCTGCGCCAGGCCGGCAAAACCGCCTATGTGCTGTCCAACCGGGAGGTCACTCCCCTCTTCTCCCCCTATCTGGAGGGGCTGCTGGCCCCGGAGGGCTGGCAGCCGGACACGGTGGTGTCGGTGGACATTGCCGCCCGGGGGCTCTTCCCCGACAACGCCCAGCCCTATCTGGAGCGGGTGGATCTGGCCATTGACCACCACCCCTCCCAGGAGTTTTTTGCCGGTGAGACCTGTCTGGACGCCGGCCGGGCCGCCTGCGGCGAGCTGGTGCTGGACATCGCTGAACAGCTGGGGCCCATCACCCCGGACATCGCGGTCCCCCTCTATGTGGCGGTGTCCACCGACTGCGGCTGTTTTGCCTATGGAAACACCACCGCCGACACCCACCGGGCCGCCGCCCGGCTGATTGACTGCGGCATCCCCCTCTCTCAGCTGAACAAGCGCCACTTCCGCACCAAGACGCTGCGCCGCCTCCAGGTGGAGAGCGCCATTGTCCGCTCCATGGAGCTGCTGGACGGGGGCCGGACCGCCCTGGCCTTCATCAGCCTGGATCTGCTGGCCCAGACCGGCGCGGACGAGCGGGATTTGGACGACATCGCCAACTTTGTGGGGCAGATCGAGGGGGTCTGCAACGCGGCCACCCTGCGGGAGCTCTCCCCCGGCCGCTGCAAGCTGTCCCTGCGCACCGACCCGGCAGTGCTCAACGCCAACCATGTGTGCGCCCTGCTGGGCGGGGGCGGCCACGCCGCCGCCGCCGGTGCCACCATGGAGGGCACTCTTCAGCAGGCCCGGGAGGCGGTGCTGCGTGCCATCGAGCAGGTGCAGGCCCATGGCTAATGGTATTTTGGTTCTGGACAAGCCCCAGGACTGGACCGCGTCGGAGCGCGCCCTGACGGAACGCGGCCCCGCCGGCGCAGCGCCGCTTATCCCGGCGGGCGGCTCCTCCTTTTCGCGGCACCCCCGCTGCGCTGGGCTGCGCCGCGAGAAAGGGGGCTGGTACTGTGCCTAGCGGTATTTTAGTCCTGGACAAGCCCCAGGACTGGACCAGTATGGATGTGTGCGCCAAGCTGCGGGGCGTTTTTCAGGAGAGGCGTGTGGGCCACGCGGGCACACTGGATCCCATGGCCACCGGGGTACTGCCCATCTTTCTGGGCCGGGCCACCCGGGCCGTGGAGTTTGCATCCGAGTCCGAGAAGGAATACGAGGCCGGTTTACAACTCGGCGTTATCACAAATACCCAGGATATCAGCGGAGAAGTGCTGGAAACGCGGCCCGTCTCCGTCACTGCCGCCCAGGTGGAAGATGTACTGGCCCGGTTCCGCGGGGACATCCTCCAGGTGCCCCCCATGTACTCCGCCATCAAAATCAACGGCAAAAAGCTCTATGAGCTGGCCCGCAAGGGCCGGGAGGTGGAGCGCCCTCCCCGGCCCGTCACCATCCACAGCCTGGAGCTGACGGGACAGGAGGGGCCGGACCGCTTTACCCTGCGGGTGCGCTGCTCCAAGGGCACCTATGTGCGCACCCTGTGCCACGATATCGGCCAGGCCCTGGGCTGCGGCGGCACCATGTACGCCCTGCGGCGGACTATGGCGGCCGGCTTCACCCTGGCTGACGCCGTCACCCTGGAACAGGCCCTGCAGGCCGGGGACCCGGAGGCCCTGCTGCTGCCGGTGGATTCCTACTTCTCCGCCCGGCCCGCCCTGACCCTCTCCCCTGACGGGGAGAAAAAGGTGCGCAACGGCGTGCCCCTCTCCCTTCCCGGGCTGAAGCCCGGGGAGTACCGGGTCTATGGCGCGGACGGAACCTTCCTGGCGCTGAGCCGCTGGGAGCAGGGACGTCTGACCACCATCAAAAGCTTTTTCCCCGTCTGACGCCCCTGGGCCGCGCAGGAGGGCCCCGTCTTTGCCGCGGGGGTCAGGATACGCCCACATTTTGGATTCGGGAGGCGGCAGGACAGCCCCGTATGGGCCCCGCTTCATTTCATCAACAGTAAGGAGACGATCTCTTTGAACAAACCCAGACGGGTCATCGCCCTCGGCTTTTTTGACGGCGTGCACAAGGGGCACGGCGCTCTGCTTCAGGCGGTTACCACTGCCGCGGGCCGGCTGGATGCCGTCCCCGCCGCCTTCACCTTTGACCGCCACCCCACCTCTGTCATCACCGGTCAGGCCGTCCCGCTGCTGAGCACTGTGGAGGACCGGGCCTGGCTGATGCGCCGGTATTACGGCATTCAGGAGGTGATTGTGGCCAGCTTCAGCGCCATGCAGCACATGGACTGGGTGGACTTTGTGGACCACTATCTGGTGGAACAGCTGGGGGCGGTGCATGTGGTGGCGGGCCACGACTTCCACTTCGGCTACATGGGCAAGGGCAACCCCCAGCGGCTGAAGGAGCGCTGCGCCCAGCTGGGGGTGGGCTGCGACATCATCGAAAAGGTGGTGCAGGACGGCATCACCATCTCCTCCACCTACATCCGCACCCTCATCGCCCAGGGGGAAATCACCCGGGCCAACGAATTTCTGGGCCACCCCCACATTCTCACCAACCAGGTGACCCACGGAAAGAAAATCGGCAGCTCCACCCTGGGCTTCCCCACCGTCAATCTGAGCATCCCGTCCGGGATTATCGTCCCTGCCAAGGGGGTATACGCCACCCGGGTGTGGTTTGACGGCCAGTGCCGCTGCGCCGTGACCAACATCGGCGTGCGCCCCACGGTGGAGGACAACGACGGCCGGGTCACGGTGGAGGGGTTCATCCTGGACTTCGACGGGGACCTGTACGGCCACCAGCTGCGCATGGAGTTTCACAAATACCTGCGGGGGGAGCGGAAGTTCGAGTCCATGGCCGCCCTCTCCCAGGAGATTGGCCGAAACGCCCAGCAGACCCGGGAGTATTTCCGGCAGCAGGACTGAGCCGTCCGGGCAGTGCAGAGCAAAAGCGGATTGACACCGCTCCGGCGTCAATCCGCTTTTTCCTTATCCGCCAAACAGCAGCCGCACCGCCCAGGCCGAGGCCAGAAAGCCCGTCAGATCGGCGCACAGGGCCGCCGGCACCGCGTACCGGGTGCGGGTGATTCCCACCGCGCCGAAATAGACCGCGACGGTGTAAAAGGTGGTCTCGGTGGAGCCCAGCATCACCGCCGCCGTCCGCCCCAGCCGGGAGTCCGGGCCATAGGCGGAGATCAGCTCCGCCCCAACCCCCAGGGCGGCCGACCCGCTGATGGGGCGCACCAGCATCAGGGGGAGCAGCTCGGGGGACAGGCCCACCCGCTCCATCAGCGGGGCCAGGGCCCCGGCTGCCAGCTCCAGGGCCCCGGAGGCCCGCAGCATATACACCGCCGTCATCAGCCCCACCAGAGCCGGGACGATGCGCACCAGGGTCTCCAGGCCGCTCCCCGCCCCCTGGGCCAGGGCGCCGTATACGTCCACCCGCCGGGCCGCGCCGTACAGCGCCACCCCGCAGATGGTCAGAGGCACAATCATGGTAAAGAGCAGGCTCATCTCAGTCCCTCCAGACCCTGGCAAACAGCTTGCAGGCCAAAATCCCCACCCCCACCGACAGGGCCGAAGCCAGCCACACCGCCGGCAGAATGTCAAAGGGGGCGGCGCTCCCCGCCGCCGCCCGCACGGTGGCCACCGTGGTGGGAATCAGCTGGATGGAGGCCGTGTTGCACACCACCAGCATACACAGTTCGTCGCTGGCCCGGCCCCCGCAGTTCCGCCCCATCCGCCGCGCCGCCTGAAGCCCCAGCGGGGTGGCCGCGTTGCCCAGCCCCAGCAGATTGGCCGACACATTGGCGGCCACGCTGTCCATGGTCTCCCGATCCCCGGCGCAGCCCGGGAACAGCCGCCGCAGCACCGGCCGCAGCAGCCGGGTCAGCCCCTCCGCCAGCCCGGAGCGCCGCATGACCTCCATCACGCCGCTCCACAGGCACATCATCCCCGCAATGGACAGGCACAGCTCCACCGCCGCCCCGGCCCCCTCGATGGCCGCCGCCGCCACCTCGGCCCCCCGGCCCGTGGCCAGCCCGCACAGCACCGACACCGCCACCATCCCTGTCCAGACCACTGTCATCGTCATACCCCTTCCCCCCTCTTGTCCACATTTATATGGGACAGGGGTGCGGGATATGCCGCCGGGGCGCCGGCGCCCTTCCGGCGATTTTGTCGTTTTTCTCAATTTCCTTGGGGAAAACGCCCCAAATTTTCCCACTTTAGTAATTTTTGTCTGAAATAGTTGACAGATATTTCTTTTGTAGTACAATAAGAATTACTTTCCAAGTCACGGTATTGAAGTTCCCATGCAGCACTGTTTCACTGCTGTACTAAATATACTTGAATGGAGAGCAGACGTAACCACACAATAAAAAGAAAGGATGGATGTTATGAAAGCCACCGGAATTGTGCGTAAGGTAGATGAATTGGGCCGGATTGTACTCCCCATTGAACTGCGCCGCACCCTGGGGATTGCAGAAAAGGACTCCCTGGAAATCTACATGGACGGTTCTTCCATTGTCTTGAAGAAGTACCAGCCCTGCTGCATCTTCTGTGACAGCGACAATAACGTTGTCTCCTTCCACGGAAAGAATATTTGTTCCGACTGCATGAAGGAACTGCACAACTTTTCCCAGGAATAATTTGTTCGTCAAAACGGGGCTGGCTGCCGCAACTTCGGGCAGTAAGTCCCGTCTTTTCATGTCCAGCCGGGGGACGGGCCGGCCGCGGCCGATTGGCAATCAGGCAAAAGCCAGGCTTGTCGAAAAAGCCCTCCCGCAGGAATAAAATTGAATCCGTCATTTCCGGCGGCGTGTACGTCGGAAAGGACACCTCTCACGAAAGACAGTCCGACTTTTTCGACTGGCTCAGACTTGCCGCTTCACAAAAGCGGCAAGTCTGTCTTTTTATCCGGCGCAGGGGTGCATCAGTCCCGCTCCACCGCCAGGTCATAGAGCTGGTTGCGGGAGAGGCCCAGCTCCCGTGCCGCCCGCTTGACCCCGTCCCGCAGGGAGAGGCCCTCCTCCTCCCGCAGGCGGCGCACCAGGGCCAGGCCGTCCTCCAGGGTGGCCTCCGCCTCCTGCCGGGGCGGCGCCCCCCGGACCACCAGCACAAACTCCCCCCGGGCCCCGCCGCCGGCATACTGCCGGGCGGCCTCCCCCAGGGTGGTGCGCACAATCTCCTCGTGGAGCTTGGACAGCTCCCGGCACAGGGACACCGGCCGGTCCGGCCCGAACACCTCTGCCAGGTCGGCCAGGGTGGCCGCCAGCTTGTGGGGCGCCTCATAGAAAATCATGGTGCGCTCCTCCCCCCGCAGGGATTCCAGGTGGGCCCGGCGGTTTTTTTTGTTCATCGCCAGGAACCCCTCGAAGGTAAAACGCCCGGTGGGCTGGCCCGACACCGCCAGGGCGGTCACCAGCGCGCAGGGGCCGGGGATGGCCGTCACGGTCACCCCCTCCTGGGCGCACCGGGCCACCAGCTCCTCCCCGGGGTCGGAGATGGCGGGCGTCCCCGCGTCGGTGACCAGGGCGCAGCTCTCCCCCGCCAGAATGCGCTCCAGCACCGCCTGCTGGCCGCTCTCCCCGCTGTGGCGGTGGTAGGAGACCATGGGCTTCTTCAGGCCCAGGTGGTTGAGCAGCTTCAGGGTAACCCGGGTGTCCTCGGCCGCGATAAAGTCCGCCTGCTCCAGGGTCTGGGCCATACGGGGGGAGATATCCCCCAGATTTCCGATGGGGGTGGGAACCAGATAGAGAGTGCCTGCCATATGTATGCTCCTTTTCCGCGGACAGCCGCGTTGTTTCAATCTGATACCCCAGTATAGCATGTACGAAGCTTTTGTGGTATGCTTTTCTTGCCCAATGGCGCAAATGTTCCGGAGAGGGGATGGTTCAGAATGAAATCAGAGCAGCTGGGGCCCTATGCCCTGACCTGCCCGCCGGAGGTGTTCCCCCTGGGGCAGGACGCCCTTGCCCTGGGCCGCTTTGCCCCGGTGCGGCCAGGGTGGCGGGTGTGCGATCTGGGGACCGGAAGCGGGGTTTTGCTGCTGCTTCTGGCGGGCCGGGAGCCCAGCCTGGACCTGTGGGGCGTGGAGCTGGATCCCCGGTCGGCCCAGGCGGCCCGGGACAATCTGGCCTCCAACGGGCTGCGCGGCACCGTCCTCACCGGCGACCTGCGGGAGCCCCTTCTGCCGGCCGGCGGCTTTGATCTGGCGGTGGCCAATCCCCCTTATTTCCCCGCGGGCTCCGGAAAGGGGGCGGACCCCGCCCGCATGGAGCTGACCTGCACCCTGGATCAGCTGTGCGCCGCCGCGGCGCGGCTGGTGAAAAACGGGGGGCGGTTCGCCCTGTGCCACCGGCCGGAGCGGCTGGCCGACGTCATCTGCGCCCTGCGGGGCCGCGGCCTGGAGCCCAAGCGGCTGAAGCTGCTCTCCCACGGGCCGGGCCACGCCCCCTCCCTGCTGCTGGTGGAGGCCAGGAAGCAGGGGAGGCCCGGGCTGGTGATTGAGCCGTGAGGCGGCCCTTCCCGTTCCCCTATCCGTCCTCTTTTGACAGAGCCAGACAGTGATCCAGCTGTCTGCGCACCGCCTCATCGGCCTCATCCAGGTACTCCCAGACTGCCCAGAGCCCCTTAGCATAGTCGCTCTGACTGTGCTGAATGGCCTCGCATACGGCCCATACCGCATTTACACCCCGGGAGAGCCGCTCCACATCCTCGTCCAGCTCCAGCAGCGCACATCGCAATTCCAAACCGGAAACCTCCTTGCTTTTTCCCGGAGGGTATGGCATAATCAGATTTACCAAACCTTCGGGTGAGGTGTTTCAGAAGCAGTCCGCAGCTTGTCGAGGGTAGCGGGCTGCTTCTATTGTTCCCGGGTTAGCCTATTGTGAAGTTCATCTACCATTTCTTCAAAGATCTCAACCTTTGTCTTTCCCAATATCTTTTGGCACTCTTCCAGCTTTGCTATGGTCGCCGGTGCCACCCGAAAGGCAATTTGAGCATCTTTTCGGCTTTCTCCAGCAATGGGCCTCCCCGTTCTGGGAGACATGCAGTCATCACCTCACTTTTGCCTATGCATATATTATATATGCATAGGCAAAAGTCAAGATCTATTTGTGCTTCACACACCGGGCAGACCGGTTCTGTCTTAAAGGCTGAAAAAAGCGCCGCTTCGCAAATACAAAGCGGCACTTTCTGAAAATATATTACCTTTGGTATTCAAATTCCAGGTCATACAGGGACACGATATCCCCGTCCTTGATGCCCATCTCCTCCAGCTTGTCAAACAGGCCGGACTGGCGGAGCATCTTGTCAAACCAGTTCCGGGACTCATAGTCGGAAAAATTGACGTTGGCGATCAGCCGCTGGAGCCAGGGGGCCTCCACCACCCAGGTGTCGTCAAACTGCTGGATGTCCACCTGTCCGGAGGTATCCACCTCGGGCGGCCGCTCCACATAGGTGGGCTCGTACACCGCCACGGGGGGCAGCTGCTGCAGCTCCTGGGCGCACCGCTTGACCAGCTCCCCCACCCCCTGGTGGGCGGCGGCTGAAATCTCAAACAGCTCCAGGCCCCTGGCCTGCACATGCTCCCGCAGCCGCTGGAGCAGCGACGGGTCAGACATAATGTCCACCTTGTTGGCGGCCACCAGCATCTTCCGCTGGGCCAGCTGGGGGGAGTACTCCGCCAGCTCCGCATTGATGGCTTCAAAGTCCTCCACCGGGTCCCGGCCCTCGCTGCCTGACACGTCCACCACGTGGATCAGCAGGCGGCAGCGGTCAATATGCCGCAGGAAGTCGTGGCCCAGGCCGGCCCCCTGGGCCGCCCCCTCGATGATGCCCGGGATGTCCGCCATGACAAAGGACACCCCCTCCTCCACATAGACCACACCCAGGTTGGGGAACAGAGTGGTGAAGTGGTAGTTGGCAATCTTGGGCTGGGCCCGGCTGACCACGGACAGCAGGGTGGACTTGCCCACGTTGGGGAAGCCCACCAGCCCCACATCGGCCAGCAGCTTCAGCTCCAGCACCACCTCCCGGCTCTCGCCGGGCAGGCCCGCCTTGGCAAAGCGGGGCACCTGCCGGGTGGGGGTGGCAAAGTGCTTGTTGCCCCAGCCCCCCCGGCCGCCCCGGCACAGGATAAAGGGCTGGTCGTCGGACATGTCCTTGATAATCTCCCCGGTCTCCGCGTCCCGAATGACAGTCCCCCGGGGCACCCGGAGCACCAGGTCGGTGCCGTCCTTGCCCGTGCACCGCTTGCCCGCGCCGTCCATGCCGTTCTCGGCCACATATTTTCGCTTGTAGCGGAAGTCCATCAGGGTGGACAGGTGGTCGTTCACCTGAACCACCACATTGCCCCCCCGGCCGCCGTCCCCGCCGTCGGGGCCGCCGGCGGCCACATATTTCTCCCGGTGAAAGGAGACCACACCGTTCCCGCCGTTTCCCGAGCGGACGGTGATTTTAGCCGTATCTACAAAGGGCGCTGCCATAGCAGGCACCTCCTTTTCCCTGAAAGATAAACTGCGCCGTCAGGCAAACTCCAGCAGGTTCAGCCCCACACGGTCGCTGAACTTCCGGCCCACCTGCCCGTCCCACACCTGAAGGAAGATCTCCAGGGTGGCGCTGATGACGCAGGAGGTCAGATGGCCCGCATGCACCTGGCCGGTGACCGGATTGCCGATGGTAATATGGAGATGGAGATAAGGTTCCCCCTCCTTGCGGGTGACATTCCCCACCAGAGCGGAAATTTCATAGTCCCCCTGGTATCGCTGGGCGTGGTACTGCTTCTCCCCCGTGGCGAAAATGCCGATGGTCACGTCGTTGGCCGCCCCCAGGGCGGACACGGTGCCCAGCTGCACATTTTCCTGCTCCACCAGGCGGGTCAGACAGGAGACCACCTCCTCCCCCGGGTCCAGACGGAGCACATACCCCTGGGCAAACTTGCGGTATTCCATGGTACAGACCTCCTTTTGAAAAGGGGCCGCAAACGGACGCCGTTTGCGGCCTTTCTGCTGATCGAAAAGTCGTTTAACTGCAAGAGGCCG
>JAHYYS010000074.1 GCA_019424865.1 bacterium | reverse complement strand
TCAATTTTATTCCTGCGGCTGCGGCCGCAGGAACTCCCTGCGGGAGGGCTTTTTCAACAAGCTGTGGCAGGCGCCTTCGGTGACCTGCCGGAGACCAGTCAGCTGGATCTGTTTGCCATGTTCGGCTAGGCGGCGGAGACCGGGGCCCCACGCAGCGGGGCGGCCGGCAGGCCGTAAATTCGGAGGGCCGCAGGCCCGAAAGAAACAGCACGATTTTTTCAGCGTAATGTGTGCCGGAACCGCGCGGGAGCGCCGCCCACAGGGGCGGCGCTCCCGCGTTTCGTCTGCCGATACCTGGTCTTAAAAGCGCCGACAGCGGGAAAATTCAGGAAAAATTAAAAAAATATAAGATATCGGCTCTTGACGGCGGGATACAATTCGATTAAAGTATGACATGAGCGGAACCGATCATTGACAAGACACGTCCGGGCAGAGCGTGGCCATATGGACCGCTCTGGTTCGGCTCATTTTATTTTTATCCGGAATTGCGGCCAAAGCCTGTGGCTGCATCCGGGGCCAGGCATGGAGGTAGACAGAATGTCTTATACAGGAAAGCGGGTATACGCGGGGCGCCGCGGCTCTGCCCGAAGGGAGGATTCCGGGCTGGGGCACACCGCCGGCCGGGTGCTGTTTTTCCCGTTTTTGTTTTTCTATCTGGAGTTGGTGCTTCATATCGCCATGGGGAACAATCTGAGCTATGTGCCGGTCTATCTGATGTTCAGTCTGGCGGCGGGCTTTCTGCTTTCCGCCCTGACACTGCCCTTCCGGCGGCGGGTCAACCATGTATTGACCAAGGTGCTGGCGGCGCTGCTGCCGGTGCTTTATGCGGTTGAGATCATTGCCAAAAAGATCCTTCAGTCCTACTATCAGCTGAGCACCCTGGGAACGGCGGCGGGCAACCGGCTGACCGACTATATCGGCGCCATCGTCCCCACGGTTGTCCGGAATATTCCGCTGATTCTGGTGCTGTTTCTGCCCACCATCCTGCTGTTCCTGTTTGGCAGCCGGGTTCTGGGCTTTGAACGGTTTGACATACGCTTTGCCGGCGTCATGCTTGGGGCGGCTGTGCTCTTCCATCTGGCGGGCCTTGGCGTGATCCATCTGCCCTGGAGCGGCGACCTTACCCCAGCCCGCCTCTATCAGGTGGACACCAACATCGACGACCAGGTGGAGCAGCTGGGACTGTGGACTATGCTGCGCCTGGATGTAAAACACATGATTGTGCCGCCCAAAAACAGCCTGGACAGCGATTTCAGCGCTCTGGGCGGCCTGGGGGACGGAAGCTCCTCGTCTGATGGGAGCACCTCCGCCGGCGACACCTCCGCAGAGGAGCCCGGGCCAGTCATTGACACCTCGCCCAACGTGATGGATGTGGATCTGGCCCAAATTGCCCAGGAGACGGACAACCAGGATATCGCCTGGCTGGCAAATTATTTCAACAGCGTTACCCCGACCAAAAAGAATGCGTACACCGGTATGTTTAAGGGGTATAATGTAATCCAGCTGGTGATCGAGGGATTCTCCGGCTATGTCATCGACCCGGAGCTGACCCCCACGCTGTACAAGCTGGCCAACGAGGGCTTTGTGTTCAACAATTACTACACCGCCCTGCACTACACCAGCACCTCCAACGGGGAATGTCAGACCCTGCTGGGGCTCTATCCCAAAAACGGCAACCCCATCACCATGAAGCGCACCGGCGAGCTGGGCACCAATGCCTACTTCTCCCTGCCCCAGCAGCTGGGCCGGGCGGGGTATCAGGTGCTGGGCTACCACGGCAACTATGAGATGTACGGACGGCAGGCCTCCCACAGCAATCTGGGCTATAACTGGAAGCAGTTTGGAAGCGGCCTGACGGTGGATACCAACAGTAACGGCGATATTGCCTGGCCTGCCCGGGACACCCAGGTGATTGAAAACAGCGTGGGCGACTATCTCAACAGCGACCAGCCCTTCCATGTATATTACCTCACCATCAGCGGCCACATGCCCTATTCCGACAACCGCATCGTGGCGCCTTATCGGGATATTGTCCGGGCGCTGCCATACAGTGAAACCACCCAGAATTATATCGCCACTGCCATGGAGGTGGACCGCGCCCTGGAGCTGCTGCTGCAGAAGCTGGAAGAGGCGGGTGAGCTGGACAACACCCTGATTGTGGCCACGGGGGACCACATCCCCTATTTCAACGTGGACACTCTGGAGGAGCTGACGGGCAAGACCTTCGGCAGCTCGGAGGATCTGGAAAACATCAACGAGGCCAACATTGACTTTGACGTGTACAAGAACACGCTGATTATGTGGTCTGCCAGCATGGAGGAACCGATAGAGGTGGACAAGCCCTGCTGTCAGGTGGATATTCTCCCCACAGTGTCCAACCTGCTGGGGCTGGAATACGACTCCCGGATGCTGGCCGGCAGCGATATCCTGTCTGACAGCGAGGGGCTGGTGGTGTTCTCCTCCCGGTGCTGGAAATCCGATCGGGGCTTCTACAACCGCTTCACCGGGGAATTTACTCCGGCGGAGGGGGTCACGATGACGGCAGAGGAGCAGGAGCGCTATGTCTCCGCCATGAAGCAGCTGGTGGGCTATAAGCTGGACAGCACCCCGCTGATTGTGGAAAACGACTTCTATAACTATGTCTTCGGGAATAAGTTTACCCAGAGCGGCGGCTGAAGCGCCCTGCAGTTGCCTTTTTTGCCAAAATGCGATATAATCAACATGAGCAGCCGGGGAACGGCGGCTCCCGGCTGTGCCGCCGCAGGGAATAGGCCCTGGGAAGGCGGCTGGCCGCGGCGGAAAGGCCGCGAAGGCGGCCGGAATGGAGGCTTTTATGAGTTTTGATCCCTATGAGCTGGACCGAAGCTATGGCAGGGCTCCGGCGGAATCGCCGGCCCGCTATACGGCCAAGACCTTTATGTGGATGTTCCTGGGCCTGCTGGTCAGCTTTGCCACGGGCCTGGCCCTGATTTTTACCGGGGCGGTCTGGTATATTTTCAGCAGCGGCGCTGTCATAATGCTGCTGGTTCTGCTGGAGCTGGGGACGGTGATTTACCTCTCCGCCCGCATCCAGCGCATGTCGGTGGGCACCGCCACCCTGCTGTTTTTCTTCTATGCGGTGCTCAATGGCGTGGTGATCAGCAGCGCCCTGCTGCTGTACGGTCTGGTGGAGGCCATTCTGGTCTTTGCCCTGACGGCGCTGTACTTCGGTGTACTGGCGGCCTATGGCTATCTCACCAAGCGGAATCTGGCCCGGGTTGGGCCTATCCTGACCTCCGGACTGATTTTCCTGGTGGTGTTTTGGGTGTTGGCCCTGTTTTTGCCCCTGAGCGGCCTGGAGATCATAGTAAGTATGATTGGAATTGCAGTTTTTCTGGGCTGCACCGCTTATGACACCCAGAAAATTCAGTTCTTCTATCAGTACTATGCGGGCTATCCCGACATGCTGGCCAAGGCGTCTATTTTCTCGGCGCTTCAGCTGTATCTGGACTTCATCAACCTGTTTTTGTATCTGCTGCGCTTTTTGGGCAACGGCAAACGCAGCTGAGCAGACACCAAAATTACGCCCCGGGTGCGGCTCATTGGCGCACCCGGGGCGTTTCATTCTTTTCAATTCCGCTTTACCGCCAGGAGAGGAGCGTGTCCACATCCTTGCGCTTGGGGGCGGCGGGCAGAGCTCCGGCGGGGTATCCCACGGCGATCAGGGCCATCAGCTCCTGTTCCTCCGGAACCTGGAGATAGGCCTGAAGCCGTTTCCGGTCGAAAACGCCCATGATGACAGTACCCAGCCCCAGATCGTGGGCAGCCAGACAGAAGGTCTGGACGGCGATGCCGCAGTCGTAGTACTGCCAGCCGTCCTCCCGATCTGTGGAGCAGCTGCCGTCCCGGTTAAAGCCGCTGCGGGCCTTTACAAAAGTCTGAGCCACCAGCAGGGGGCAGCCCCGGATAATGGCGGGATTGTTGGCTCCGGCCAAGCAGTACTCGGCAGCGATAGTCTCCCGGACAGCCGGGTCCTCGATGGCGATATAGCGGCTGATTTGAGTATTTTTCCAGCTGGGGGCATAGGCGGCCAAGGCTACTACCTGTTCCAGCAGTTCATGGCTGACAGGCTGATCGGTAAACTGGCGTACGCTGCGCCGGGTTAAAATACACTGTTGGGCATCCATAGAGTATGCTCCTCTCATAAAAAGCTGTCTCTATGGTATCGCCCCGGAGCGGGATTGTCAAGCGTTGGGGGAGCAGGAGGAGGTGCTTCCCTCCGCCGGGATCTCGCCGGGCGCCCCTTCGCCAAAGGAGGGAGCAAAGCTGTCAGAGACCGGCTGCTCAGCCAGGCCGCCTTGGTCCGGCCGGGCAGAGCCATTATCCGCAGCGGGCTCGATGGCGATGGGCTCTTCGGTCGGGGCGATGCCGCCCGGCGCAGTCTGATAGGAGACTGCGTCATCGGCGCGCGCCTGGCTGTCTGTGGAGACGACCGCGCCCAGCTCCACCCGGATGGCGTCCCCGTCCGGATCCAGCTTGGCCAGAATGGCCAGCAGATGGGCGTTTTCCTCCGTGATGGTCAGGTCGATGCGGTTGTCCATCTCGTTCAAAGCCCACGTGGCCATCACCCCGCCGCACTCCGGATCGGTCACGGCCAGTGCATCGAGCTGATCCATCAGTCCGGAGAGGTGGGAATAGGAGTATTTCCCGGTCACAAGGGCGGCGCTTCCAAAGTCCAGGTTGGGAAGCTGTGTTCCCTCCACCTGTACGATGACGTACCGCCCGGCCTCGTTGTCGTAGTAGTATCCGCCGAACCAGGGCTGGTCCTTCCAGCTGTCCACCCCCGCCAGAGGATCGGGGGCCGCGGCATCTCCTCCGGCGTCAGCCGGAGCGTCCCCGCTGCTGTACTCCGCCGGGTCGTCGGCCAGGGCCTCGGGGTGGAGGCTTCCGTCCACCACCGCCGCCTGGGCCATCCGGGCAAGGAGCTCCTCCACCTCCCGGGCCGACTGGGCGGTGACGGAGTAAAAGATGCTGTAGCCGCTGTCCAGGGTGAAGGACATCTCCCCGTACTGCTCCCCGCCGGGAGCGGTGAACCGGGCGGCCCGGATCTCCACCCCGCTGAGGACGGTGATGCCGTCCCCGGGCCAGTCCTCCGGCCGGCCGACGGCGTCGGGGGAGACGGTGACGCCCTGGCCCCCCACCATGAGGGTGAACTCGCCCCAAGTGCAGCTGCCATAGAAGTGGCCGTAGAACAGATCGTCCAGGGGCGCCCCATGGCCCGGTCCAAAGGCCAGGTATCCGGTAAGGTCGGAGAAGCCCTCCCAGCCCAGCGCATCCGGTACGCTGCCGCCCAGCAGCGCGTCCAGATCGTCCTGGGTGACCTCCTGGTTCACGCCTTCGCCGCTGGTATAACTGGCCGAGCTGCCGGAGGAGGGGGGAACGGTATCCCAGATATTCAGATGGGGCAGCGCGGCGTCAGATTCGTCCAGGGTGTCCTCCGTCTCCTGATAGGCGGTATAGCCCCCCTGGCCGGGGACAACGGCATGGAGGGCGGGGGAGAGGACCCGATAGATGGGCCAGGCCGCCAGAACCAGGGCGGCGCAGGCGGCGACGGCCCCGTATTTCCAGGGGGCGGACCGTTTCTTGACGGGCTGGGCCAGCCGAGCCTCCAGTGCCGCCCGGGCCTGGGGGCTGGGCTTCAGCTGCCCCTGCATGGAGGCAAACAGCTCTTTATTCGTCATGGAAATAATCTCCTTTCAGAGCCTGGCGCAGCTGCTCCCGTCCCCGGGTCAGACGCATGCGCACCGCGCCCGGCCGGATGGACAGGGCCCTGGCGATCTCCCGGGTGGACAGCTCCTGGAAATAAAACAGATACAGGGGGAGACGATAGGCTTCCTCCAGCCCGCAAAGGGCCTGCCATACCCGGTTTTCCTCCGGTTCCTGAAAGCGGACGGGGGTGTCCTCCCGCTGAGACAGGGGAACGGTCTTTTTCCGCCAGGAGGACTGGGTCACCCGCCGGCACAGGTTCAGAGTGGTGCGCAGCAGCCAGGCCTTGCGGTGCTCCTCGTCCCGAAAGGTCTTGCCGGACTGGTAATAGGCCAGAAAGACCTCCTGAAACACATCGTCCGCATCCGCCCGGGAGCCGGTTTTGGCCAGCGCCAGACCAAATACAGTGGTTTGATAGCGGTCAATGATCTCCGTGAGCTCGCCGCCCGCGCGCAGCGGCTGAGTATCCATAGACAGGACCTCCTTTCACTGATAACTCAAAGCTGGCGGCCAAATTGTCACCGGGATACGCGGCGTTTTGAAAAAAATTATGTCCCGCCCGCTGCGGGACATAATTTTTTTCCCCGGGGGAAAGCTAGCTTCAGACAAAAAACGGGGAGAGGTGGTACGCATGACCACAAAAAAGCTGGGCAGCCAGACCGCGGTGCTGGCCAATCCGCCCAGTCTGGCCGGACACGCCAATGTGGTGGGGAAAAAGGAGGGGGAGGGGCCGCTGGCGTCCTCCTTTGATTATATCGCGTCGGACGACAGCTTTGGCGAGGCCACCTGGGAAAAGGCGGAGAGCACCATGCAGAAGCAGGCCCTGGCTCTGGCCCTGGACAAGGCAGGACAGCCGGCCTCCAAACTGGACTGGCTGTTTGCCGGCGACCTGCTGAACCAGTGCATCGGCTCGTCCTATGCGGCCCGGGAGCAGAGCACCCCCTTTTTCGGCCTGTACGGGGCCTGCTCCACCATGGGGGAGGGGTTGGCGCTGGCCGCCCTGACCCTGGACGGCGGCTTTGGGGAGTGGGCCGGGGTCGTGGCTTCCTCCCACTTCTGCTCCGCAGAGCGGCAGTACCGCACCCCGCTGGAATACGGCAGCCAGCGCACCCCCACCGCCCAATGGACGGTCACCGGGGCGGGGGCGGCTGTGCTGGCCCGGGAGGGACTGGGGCCCTATGTGACCCATGTGACAGTGGGCAAGGTAGTGGACAAGGGCATCAAGGACGCCAACAATATGGGGGCGGCCATGGCCCCCGCCGCATACGACACCATTTCCGCCCATCTGAAGGACACCGGCCGGGCCCCCAGCTACTATGACCTGATTGTAACCGGGGATTTGGGGCTGCTGGGCAGCGAGCTGCTGCTGGAGCTGCTGAGCCGGGACGGGATCGAGCTGGGCAACCACGCCGACTGCGGCGCCATGATTTTTGACCCCCAGGGCCAGGACGTCCACTGCGGCGGGTCGGGCTGCGGCTGCTGTGCCTCGGTGCTCACCGGTTATCTGCTCAACGGCATGCGGGAGGGGCGGTGGAGCAACATCCTCTTTTGCCCCACCGGGGCGCTCCACTCGCCCACGGCCTCCTTTCAGGGGGAGTCTATCCCCGGTATCTGCCACGCCATCGCCATTTCCAACACAAAGTAGGCCAGCGAGAGGGGAGAAGAATATGGAATATTGCAAGGCCTTCCTGTGCGGCGGCATGCTGTGCCTGATTGGCCAGATTCTCATTGACAAGACGCCGCTGACGCCGGCCAAAATCCTGGTCAGCTATGTCACCGCCGGGGTCATTCTCAGCGCCGTTGGGCTCTATCAGCCGCTGGTGGACTGGGGGGGCGCCGGCGCCACAGTACCCCTCACCGGCTTTGGACATCTGCTGGCCAAGGGTGTGCGGAAAGCGGTGGCGGAGGAGGGCGTGCTGGGGGCGCTGACCGGCGGCACCACGGCTGCGGCCGGCGGAATTGCCGCCGCCATCTTTTTCGGATTTTTGGTGGCTCTGGTGTGTAAGCCAAAGCCAAAAAGCTGAGCAGCCTGGGGCGCGCTTTGTGCGCCTCGGCTGTGTTTCCCGGAGGCGGCCTTTGACGGCCCCTCGGACAGAGCTCCTGATGAAGCTGGGAGGCCGCCCTGTTGACAGCCTCCCAGCTTTTTACTTAGTTCTTTGGAAATGTCCCCTCCGCCCGCTTGACCTCCAGGTAGTAGTGCTCCGTCCCCAGGTCCAGCGCCGCGGATTTGATCCCGGCCTCCAGATCAAAGCCGAAGTTCTGCCGGACGATCTCGATCTGCCCCCGGTCCTCCAGAATGGCGGTCTGGCCCGTACAGGTCAGGTTGGAGCCCAGGGTGGTCACCAGGTCGTAGCCCTTCACCCCCTGGTTTTTGGTGTGGGCGCAGTAGAAGTCGTAGCTGGCCTCCTTGGTCATGGCGGCGGCCAGGGTGACGCTCCCCCCAGCGGGGATGGTGACTTCTGCCTCCAGCCAGCACACCCGGTCGATGGTCCACACTTCGCTGGACATGTCTTCCAGCCAGCCGGCGCCGTACCGTTCTGCCGCCTCGGGGGAGAGGAGGCCGTAGGTCAGCAGATGCTCCAGGAAGGCCCGGTAATAGGTGTCAAAGTCCACAGCCAGCTCGTTCCCGCCACTGTACTCGATCTCCCAGTCCCGCTCCTCCCAGTAGAGGCTCAGGATCTCCCGGAGCATGGTGTCCAGGTCGCTCTCATACCGCTCCACCGTGACGCCGCAGCCCTCCAGCTCCTGGGTGTCCGGGTCGGTGCCGCCGGTGACATAGCCTCCGGTGGTCATGTTTTCAATGTCCTCCCCCAGCACCAGCAGGTAGTATATATCCTCCCCGTACCCCCGCTCTCCCGGCTGGGGGATGGAGAAGCCCTGGATCATGGTGCCGTTCTCCCGGTCGAAGGCCCCCATGTGGAACCCCCAGCCCAGCACGGTGGTCCGGCTGTAGTCCAGGTCGAACCCCACCCGGAGGGAGGGATTGGGCACCCCCGCCTCCTCGTCCTCCGGCGGGCCGTAGGGGTCGGTGAATTGGTAGACAATGACGGGGATACCGCTCACGTCCGGCCCCGCCCCCAGGGCGTTTTGCAGATAGGAGCCGTCGGAGAGCAGGTTCTGGTAGTCCTCCCAGCTCTCGGCGTAGTCCAGATTGACGCTGCCCTCTGCTTCGCCGCCGATGGTACCGTCCCAGACCCCCTCGAAGCCCCCGGAGTAGGCCCCCACATGGAGGTCTGTCTCCAGCGCTGTCCCGTCCAGGGTCAGGGCGGGGGCGCGTTGGGCCAGCTCGTACAGGCTGGCGGCAAAGGGGTAGAGCGCCGTCACAGTCTGGTCGGCATCGCTGCTGTTGGCCAGGGTATACCCATCGGTGACCAGGATGTCGTCGGAATAATGCCAGCGCCCCCCCTCGGGGCGCAGCTCGTTATACCGCTCCAGGGCCTCCTGGCGCTCCGCCTCGGTGGAGCCCTCCAGGGCCGCTGTCTCCTCATTGGATCCCCACACCGGCACCCAGGGGGCAAAATCCAGGGTGATGTCCCGCTGGGCTGTGATGCTGCCATTCGCCTCCTCCAGGGTCAGGGGGAACACCGGCCCGGCGTAGGACATGAAGGCAGATGCCTCGTCGTGGCCGCCGCCGCCCGCGCTGCTGCCGCCCAGCCTGGGCAGCAGATATCCGCCCGCCGCCACAAGGGCCAGACAGGCGGCCAGAGCGGCCCATCTCTTCCAATGGTGCGGCTTCTTTTTTGCCGGCGGCTCCTGGGCCGCCTCGTCGATGGCTTCATCGCGGATCTCGCTCATCGCCTGAAACAGGCGCTCGCTCTTGTCGCTCATAAGCACACTCCCTCCTGCTCCAGGGCCCGGCGCAGCCCCGCCCGCAGGCGGCGCAGCCGCTGGGCCATCCAATTGGGGCTGCGGCCAAAGCGGCCGGCCAGGCGGTCCACCCGCTCGCCGTACCAGTATCGGGCCACAAAGGCCGTCCGGTCCTCCCGGGACAGGGTGTCCAGCCAGCGGTCAATGGCCGCTGCCGTCTCCCGGGCCTCCCACGCCTCCTCGGCGCTGGGACCGGCGGGGACGCAGTCCTCCAGCTCCAGCACCAGCTGCTCCAGCCCCTCGCCCCGCTTCCGGGCGCGGCCGGAGCGCCAGCGGTCGATGGACAGGTTGCGCGCGATGCGGCACAGATAGGCCCGCAGGGAGCCGGGCCGCTGGGGCGGCATGGTGTCCCAGGCCCGGTGCCAGGTGTCGTTGACGCACTCCTCCGCGTCCTCCCGGCTGGCGAGAATGTGGAAGGAGAGACTGCGGCACAGCCCTCCGTACTTCTCGTCAGAGGCCGTGATGGCCCGCTGGTCCCGCGCCCAGTACAGCTCCACAATAGCGGTGTCCTCCATATGGCTCCCCCTTTCCCATGGTCTTTCACCTTTCTGGACGGAATTGGAGGGGAAATGTGACAAATACGCGGCTTATTTTTTCAAAATCCGTTTCAGATAGGCCAGATCCAGCAAATTGATCGTCTCCAGGCGTCCCTTGTAAAACACTGCCCAGTTGTTGAACACGCAGGGCAGGGCCTTGGCCTTCTCCAAGGTGTCCACTGCCCGGAGGGACAGGGGGACGCCGGCCTCGGCGCAGTACTGCTGCACCAGCTGCGTGCTCTGCCAGACGTAGGGGCACTGGGCGTCATAGTAGATGGTCAGCTCCTGAGACGGGATCCCCGGGCTTTTGACACCGGGGGCGAACCGGGGCACAGTCCCGTCGAATGAGAGAGCCAGCAGCTCATAATCCGGGTCGGCGGTATCCACCGCGGTAAAGCCGTATTTTTTGGCGAAGGCCTGGTCGGTCAGCCAGGCCTTTTGCTTCCCGGATCCCAGCATACACACCCCGGACTTCCCCTTTTCCCTGGCGTCGGCCAGACAGTACTCCATCAGCGCCCGGCCGTATCCCTTCCCCTTGTAAGGACCGGCGGCCCACAGGCAGTAGAGATAATAGTAGTTGTCCCCCAGAATGGGGACCCAGGCGGTTTCCAGCGGGGCGTATTCAATGAAAACAGCGCCTTTGGCATTCAGCTTGCGGAAGACGTGGCCCTCCCGGAGCCGGTCTGAGAGCCACTGCCGCTTGGCCTCCACCCCCGGGTGGGGCTTCCTGCTGCGGATGATGCAGCAAAGATGCTCCCGGGCAAGGTTTTCTTCGGTCAGGTTGATAAAGTCCGCATCCATCATCGGTACCTCCTGCTTTCCGCCGCGCTCTCTTTCCGCCATTATACCATCCGCCGCGGGGAAGGGGCAATCCCATTCTCCCGCCCGGCCAATGGGGAAATGGGGAGGAGAGGAACTTCTCCCTGTTCAAGGAAAGGAGTGATTTCAAGGAAAAGTGAAAGCCACTGGTGAATATAGACAAAAGCAAGGTTCCCTCCGCCACTGACAGAAGGAACCTTGCTTTTGCTGTTATTCCATTGTTAAGTAAGAAAGAACAGGATTGTTAGTTATCTGTCTCGAGTTTTCATATCTTTTATATGCTTAACCCAGCCTGTAATCAGCCATATATAGACGCAAACTGCAA